>SLBD01000036.1 GCA_007126515.1 Kiritimatiellia bacterium | reverse complement strand
ACGCTGCAAAGATTCTTCGGTAAACTCGCAGCACACATCAATGTCTTGCGTGACAATTGTCGCCCCGTGCGCATAGGCGGCGTAGCCTCCGACAACAACAAAGGGGAATTTAGCTTTCGCGAGGCGGATCAGCAACTGCTGCATTTTGAGTTCCTTGCGAATCTGAAGTTGATTGGTTGATTTCGCCGGACGCATGCGCCTTCGCAAGGCCTCCGGCGGCACAAGGAGGTCTGGCCGACAAAGAGCGGACTTCATTGCCGCGCGAAGCGCGGACTGCTGCCCGTATCTGATTCAGAGTGTGCAGTGCAGCATCGTGTCGCTTCAGTCGTTCCGCCACGGTCAGGCGCAGGTTGCACAAGATTAGCGATTTCTCGTCGTCTGTCAGCGGCGCGTGGGCTTGCACTGTACCAGATTCGGTTTCGGACATCGCGTTCATTTCAAACCCGCCCCGGTCAAGCAAAGGCGGACATACGGATGCAAGTCAGAGTCAATCGTGTCCACCCACTTAGCGTCTTCGTGGTGCTCATCGAGCTGAATTTGATTGGCCTTGGCTTCCGGGTAGAGGAAGAAGCACGTGTTGATGCTGTGGATATCGACTCCGTAGGGACCATCCGGGAAGATCGTCTCATCGGTGTGAATGATTGGCCCGACATGACAGGGAATCCCGACCTCTTCGAGCGCTTTACGGTGGGCCGCTTCCTTCAACGTTTCGCCTTTGCGAACTCGCCCCCCGGGCACCCACCACTGGCCCTTGGCGGGATCGTCTTTGCGCCGGACTAGCAACACCCTACCCTCCGCTACAATCGCCACATCCACGCAAGCAATCGGCATGGATTGGAGGATTTGACGGTATAAGTCGTGATCAATGAAGGTCGTATTCATATTGGCTCAAAGACTTCCCACTAGCTTCAGGAATGCCTCAATATCTGTGCGCAGCTTTTCTTTCACAGCCTCATATTTTCTCAAAAGAAAATCCAATCGCTCCCAGTCGTGCTCTAGCTCTACATAATACCGGGAAAAATGCCGGAATTTCATCAGCTCCCGCAAATCTGCATGTGTCTTGTCGCTAATCACGCGAGGGCGGATATCAGGGATTGAAAAAGCCATGCGGTCGAGCAAGTCTGCATGCCACCGCTCGCCTTCAAGTGAGTTCTCGAAGAATTTAGCGATGCGCACAAAGACCGTCTCAATTGCTGTGTAGAAGCGACAAAGCCCGTCAGAAATAATCACCGCGCTAACTGTTGTCCGCCCCATTTTCTGCAGCTCATCGGCCATGAAGCTATCCAAATGATCTTGGATCCGCTGCAAGACATCCAACCCGCTCTTGATTTGACCTTGCAAAATGGCGACTTGGCTTGATGATTTATGCATGATCTACCTGCCTCCAAACGCAGCGCCCATGAGTCTTAATTGAATCAGCATACTCCGGCTCGACATGCTCCATTTCAACGATATCCAAGGGTAACCGAGTCAATTTTTCTGCCTTGCCAATCAATTCAAAGAATTGCTCGGCGGATGCCAGTCCTTCCACGGCGATATCAATGTCGGAAATGCCGGTGAACTGGTCCCGATCCAATACTGACCCCCATTGATAGATCGCTGCTGGCCGGTATTCATTTTTGATCATTGCGATTATATCCTCGGCATCCGCTGCGGCTTGCCGCCATCGCGCCTCGTTTCGAGCCTTGGTTGCCGCAACTTTTCGCTGCACAAACCCCCGTACTGTAGCGAGATCCTGTTGAAATGTGTCCCCAGACATGATCTTACCCTTACCCAATAAATCCCTTGATTGCCGACACGACCGCCGCCGCCTGCTCGTCGCTGAGCTCTGGGTAGATTGGCAGGGCCAGCGTTTCTGCTGCCGCGCGTTCGGATTCGGGGAAATCGCCAGCTTTGTAGCCCAGGTCCTCGAAGCACTGTTGCACATGCAACGGGACGGGGTAGTAGATCTCTGTCCCTATCCCCAGATCTTTAAGATGGTCGCGTAAGGCATCACGTTTAAGGGATCGGATCACATACTGATTGAAGATGTGTCTACAGCCACATTCGCCTTGGTAGGCTGGATTCGTACAACGCGGCATCCACGGCAAGCCAATCTGATCCGAACCAATGCCCGACTCTTCAAACAGCTGATTGTAGCGGAGGGCATTGGCCTGTCGAGCTCGGCTCCAGTCATCCAGATACTTCAATTTGACGTTGATTACGGCTGCCTGTAGAGCATCAAGGCGAAAATTGCCTCCAATAAATTGATTGTAGTACTTCGGCTGCATGCCGTGGTTACGCATGACCTTTAGTTTGGCTGCTTTCCCCTCATCTTGCGAAACCACCATACCGCCGTCCCCTGCCCCCCCCAAATTCTTGGATGGGAAAAAGGAAAAACAGCCATAATCACCTATCGAACCGGCCCGACGGCCCTTGTATTCCGCTCCAATGGCTTGGGCGGCATCTTCAATCACAATCAGTTGATGCCGGTTGGCAATCTCCATCACCGGGTCCATATCCGCCATCAAGCCATATAAATGAACAACCATGATGGCCTTGGTATGGGGGGTGATCCGGGCCTCAATTTGAGCGGCATTCATGTTGTACGTATCCGCCTCAATATCCACGAATACAGGACGTGCACCCGTGCGTGCAATGGAGCCAGCTGTGGCAAAAAATGTGTAGGGCGTGGTGATGACTTCATCGCCCGGGCCAATTCCTTCATTCATCAAGGCAATTAATAAGGCATCGGTGCCGGAAGATACTCCACACCCATAGGCTGCTTGTGAATAAGCCGCCACGGCTTCCTCGCAAGCTTTAACTTGCGGGCCAAGGATGAAATACTGAGATTCAAATACAGCCTGAACTGCTGCATCGATTTCCGGCTTAATTGCTTGATACTGAGCTTTTAAGTCAAGGAGAGGAACATTCATAGGCTAACTTTCTTTTTCATGGTGTTCGTTACTTTAACAATAACCGCACGATGGAACTATCCCAAATATATTGAGCTCGATCTCTAAAATGTCGTAGTTTGCGAATGCGCCGATGTAAAAATTGGATTTCTTTATCCCGACTGTCCTTGCCATTCTCAATCAGATATGCTTCACCATCCTCAAGCAAACTATCTGTGACTTTCATGCGGCGCCCAATCAAATCCAACAACGCCCGCCGGATGATGCGGCCAAAATCGTCGTTGGCCTCAAAATAATCCTTGCGCTCTCCTCGTTTGGACACTTCTTTCAGCCCCCCCCACTGCTCCAGCTGACGGACGGCCATGCTGGCAGATCCTTTGCTAATTCCCAGCTCGCGAGTCAGATCATCGAGCGTCTGAGCTGTTGGGCTAAAATAAACATGTGCAAAGACTTGCCCGATTACCCGACCGATCCCAATTGATTGGGTAATTTGGCCCCCACGCTCAACAAAGCGCTCTCGCAATTGGTTCAATTCAGATGTCATTGCAGATGGCGTTTGCAGACTTCGTCCCGGTCAGTTCCCGCCAAACGCGGCAACCCTGCCCATGCCTGCCTGATTAGAAATGAGTTGCCTCATGTTCGTTCAAATCATTTTGAACGTAGTAAGTTGCTGGCAGAGCGTCAAGATTCGTTTGATGGTTTTCAGTTTTTATCGATTTCCAACTTTCAATCTGGTCAATTATTGGTATATTGCGCTCCTCTGAAAGGAGATACCCCCTGCTGATTGCGGGAAGAGGTGTATTCGAGAGCGGAGAAGGGAAAGATTATGAAGAAGGATATTTCATCAAGATTGCGGAACACGGGATTACCGAAAGCGCAGGGGCTCTATGACCCTCGTTTCGAGCATGATGCCTGCGGTGTTGGCATGATTTGCAATCTGAAGGGCGAGAAATCGCATAGCATCATCGAAAATGCGCTGCAAATTCTTGAAAATCTCTCCCACCGTGGTGCTTGCGGCTGTGACGAAAAAACTGGCGACGGAGCTGGTATTCTCATGCAAATGCCCCATGCTTTCATCTCCAAGGTTGCGGGTGCCGAAGGTATTCAAGTGGGCGATCCGGAGGATTACGCTGCAGGGATTGTATTTCTGCCGCGAAAAAAGGAAGAACGAGAATTTTGCCGTCAACAATTCGAGGATGTTGTCCGGTCCGAAGGCTTAGAGTTTTTGGGCTGGCGTCAAATACCGGTCCATAATGAATATTTGGGCGATTTAGCGCGCGACGTTGAGCCTGTGATTGAACAAGTGTTCGTCAAGCGCGGCTCAGGTATCATCGATACGGCTCATTTCGAGCGCAAATTATATGTTGTGCGCAAGCTCATTGAGCGAGCCATCCGCGATTCAGCCATTGAAGAAAAGCTCTATTTTTATATTTCTAGCCTTTCGTCGCAAACATTGGTCTACAAAGGACTTCTGCTGGCAGATCAGATCAAACCGTTTTTCTCTGATCTTACCGATCCAGATATGGTCAGTGGCCTGGCATTGGTTCACCAGCGGTACAGCACGAATACGTTCCCGACATGGGATTTAGCCCAACCCTTCCGCTTCCTATGCCACAACGGCGAGATCAACACAGTTCGCGGCAACACCAACTGGATGAATGCCCGCCAGTACAAGTTCAAGTCGGACCTATTTGGCAAAGATATAGAAAAGCTCTTCCCGGTCATCACGCCGGGTGTTAGCGATTCCGCCGCCCTAGACAACGCCTTGGAACTGCTGTACCACACGGGTCGATCCTTGCCGCACTGCATGATGATGCTGATCCCTGAGGCGTGGCAAAATCATGAGACCATGGATGACGACAAGAAGGCCTTTTACGAATACCACGCTTCAATGATGGAGCCGTGGGATGGCCCGGCTTCGATTCCATTTACGGATGGCAAGTGCATCGGTGCTGTGTTGGACCGAAATGGATTGCGTCCCTCCCGATACACAGTCACGAAGGACGGGTTCGTGATCATGGGTTCAGAATCTGGAGTCATCGAAGTCGATCCGGCCAACGTGGCGGCCAAAGGGCGACTCCAGCCCGGGCGCATGTTCCTCGTCGACACGGAACAAGGCCGAATCATTGACGATGAAGAAATCAAAAGCGAGATGGCGGCCCGCCGGCCCTATCGAGCTTGGTTGAATAAGTGCTTGATTCTCTTCGATCGACTCCCTCAACCCAAGAAAGTCCCCCATGCCGACTTTGAAACGTTGCTCACCCGCCAGCAGCAATTCGGCTACTCACTGGAAGATTTGAAGATCATTCTGGGCCCGATGGCCAAGCTTGGCAAGGAAGCGATCGGATCCATGGGCGACGACACCCCGCTGGCTGTGCTGTCGAACCGATCCCGCTTGTTGTATGACTACTTCAAACAGCTCTTTGCCCAAGTCACCAATCCCCCACTGGATGCTATTCGCGAAGAACTGGTTACATCGCTGCACTCCACCCTCGGATCCCGCAAAAATCTATTCGACGAGACCCCGGACCACTGCCATCAGTTCCGCATCAACCAGCCGATTCTCAGCAATCGCGAGCTGGCCCAGATCCGCGACATGTACATCGGCGATATCCGTGCCGAGACGCTACCCACTTTGTTCAAGGCCAGTTACGGCGCCAAAGGCATGCAGCTGGCGCTTGAAGAACTATTTGCAGCCGCTGTGAAGGCAATTGATAACGGCGCAACTATCCTGATCCTCTCAGATCGAGGAGCCAACCAGGAATATGCTCCCATCCCCATGCTGCTGGCAGCTGCTGGCGTGCATCATCACCTCATCCGCGAACATCGACGCGTCCAGTGCAACTTGGTTGTAGAAAGTGGAGAACCCCGAGAAGTTCATCATTTTGCCCTGCTGGTTGGTTATGGCGTTGGTGCCATCAATCCGTATCTGGCCTTCGAAACCATCGAAGATATGATTGCCCGCGGCGTCACCAAAGATGTTCCTCCCGAAGCCGCCCGCAAGCATTACATCAAAGCCATTGGGCAGGGTCTTCTCAAAGTCATGTCCAAGATGGGGATTTCTACCTTAAAGAGCTATCATGGAGCCCAAATCTTTGAAGCGGTTGGAATCGGGAGCGAAGTAATTGAACGATTCTTCACAGGTACCCCATCTCGCTTGGAAGGCATCAATCTCGATACGATTGCAGAAGAGGCTTTGATCCGTCACCGGCGGGCGTATCCTGAAAAGCACGTGCCAGAAAATCTAAGTTTGGATGTCGGGGGCTTGTATCAATGGCGCCGCAATGGCGAATACCATCAGTTCAACCCCATCACCGTGGCCAAACTACAACAAGCCACGAAGATTCGGGATGAAAAAGGCTATCTAGAATATGCCGAATTCATCAATAACCAGAATAAGCAACTGGGCACCCTGCGAGGACTGTTTGAGTTCAAGGAAGAACCCACGCCAGTGCCTCTGGAAGAGGTTGAGCCTTGGACCGACATCGTCAAGCGATTCAAGACCGGGGCCATGTCCTACGGCTCCATCAGCAAGGAAGCACACGAGACGCTGGCCATCGCGATGAACAAAATTGGCGGCAGAAGCAATAGCGGCGAAGGGGGCGAGGACGAAGATCGTTTTCTCCCTGCGGAGGACGGCACGTGGCGGAACAGCGCCATTAAGCAAATTGCGTCAGGACGTTTTGGCGTCACCAGTCACTATCTCGTGAATGCCAAAGAACTTCAGATCAAAATGGCGCAAGGTGCCAAGCCCGGCGAAGGCGGACAATTGCCAGGCGAAAAAGTGTATCCGGACATCGCCAAAACACGGCACTCCACACCCTATGTTGGCCTGATCTCGCCACCGCCTCACCACGACATTTATTCGATTGAGGATTTGGCGCAGCTCATTCACGACCTCAAGAATGCCAATCGCGAAGCGCGAATCAACGTCAAGCTCGTCTCCGAAGTGGGCGTGGGCACTGTGGCCGCCGGGGTATCGAAGGGCAAGGCAGATGTTGTGCTAATCAGCGGCTATGATGGCGGCACGGGCGCATCTCCCCAAACTTCGCTGAAGCATGCCGGACTACCGTGGGAGCTGGGGCTGGCGGAGACCCATCAAACCCTCGTCATGAACGACCTGCGTAGTCGGATTGTGGTGGAATGCGACGGCCAGATGAAGACCGGCCGCGCTGTCGCCATTGCCTGTCTGCTTGGAGCAGAAGAATTCTGATTCTCGACGGCGCCTCTCGTTGTGATGGGCTGCATTATGATGCGGGTATGCCACCTGAACACCTGTCCCGTCGGCATCGCCACGCAAGATCCTGAGCTACGCAAGAAATTCACGGGGCAACCAGACGATGTGATCAACTACTTCTATTTGGTGGCCAACGAACTGCGCCGGATCATGGCAAAACTGGGCTTCCGGAGCATAAACGAAATGGTCGGCCGGGTCGATAAGCTGAAAGTTCGTGACGCGATTGATCACTGGAAAGCCAAGGGCTTGGACTTCTCCATGGTCTTGACCCAACCCGAAGTCCCCGACACCGTGGGAATCTACTGCTCGCAAAAACAGGATCATGGTCTCGACAAAGCCTTGGATAATGAGCTGATCAAAATTGCCACACCGGCCTTAGAGCGCGGCGAAAAGGTGGAAGAAAATATTCACATTCGCAACATCAACCGCACAGTTGGAACGATGTTGAGCAGCGAAATCTCGAAGCGCTACGGTGCGGCGGGCCTGCCAGACGATACGATTGTCTTCCACTGCAAGGGATCGGGTGGCCAAAGCTTCTGCGCCTTCGGCGCCAAGGGCTTGACCATGCACATTCGTGGCGATGCCAACGATTATTTCGGCAAAGGCCTGTCTGGAGCACGCTTGACGATTCAACCACCCGAGGAATCGGATTATGTGGCCGAAGACAACATCATTATTGGGAATGTTGCCTTTTACGGGGCCACCAGCGGCGAGGCTTATATTCGTGGCATGGGCGGCGAACGATTCTGCGTCCGCAACAGCGGTGTGAACGCCGTCATTGAAGGCGTTGGCGATCACGGCTGTGAATATATGACAGGGGGCCGAGCCGTAATTCTTGGGCCCACCGGTCGAAACTTCGCAGCCGGCATGAGCGGCGGCATTGCCTATGTCCATGACAAAGTAGGTGACTTTGCTACCACTCGATGCAATCTGGAGATGGTCGAACTGGAAGCCGTCACAGCGCCTGACGATATCGCAGAATTGCGTCATCTAATTGAACAGCATATCGCTTATACAGACAGTGCCATCGCCAAGCAGATTTTGGCAGATTGGTCCTATACGTTGAGTCAATTCGTCAAAGTCATGCCCACCGATTACAAGAAAGCGCTGGAGCGATTGGCTCGGGAGGCAGCCGAATCGGCTGAACCCGCCATGGCGATTTAGGAAAAACCAGAGAATAATAGTGGAACAGAGGGGTTTGGCGGCGCGAAGGCCCCGCAGGCGCGGGACCGTTCGCGCCCTACAAGAAGGCTGTTTGTAGGGCGGGAACGGTTGAGTCAGCGAAACCTTCCCGCCGCATAGCAGGAGTAGAAGGGAGTCGAAAATGGGAAAGATCACTGGATTTAAGGAATTCACTAGGGAATTACCGAAAAAGCGCGCGCCCGAAGAGCGCGTCAAAGATTTCAAAGAATTCTACCTGCCGTTTCCGGAAGAAAAAATCCGGAATCAAGCTGCGCGCTGCATGGATTGCGGTGTCCCCACCTGCCATGCCGGGTGTCCGCTCGGCAATCTCATCCCGGACTGGAACGACTTGGTGTACAACAATCTCTGGAAAGAGGCAATTGACCGATTACATGCCACCAATAACTTCCCTGAATTCACGGGGCGGCTCTGTCCCGCTCCTTGCGAGGAAGCGTGCGTGCTTTCAATCAATGAGCCCGCAGTCACAATCGAAGAGATTGAAAAACAAATCATCGAGCGTGCTTTCAATGAAGGCTGGGTACTGCCCATCCGCCCTGAAAATCGCACAATGAAGAAAGTAGCTGTTATTGGCTCTGGACCGGCGGGCTTAGCGGCGGCCCAGCAGCTGAACCGAGCCGGCCATTTCGTCACCGTCTATGAGCGGTCCCCTAAGGTCGGTGGTTTGTTGAGATACGGCATCCCCGACTTCAAAATGGAGAAGTGGGTAATCGACCGTCGTGTACAATTGATGGAAGCCGAGGGCATTACCTTCAAGACGGATGTTCAATGGGGCGAAAATACGCCGTTTGAGGAGTTAAAGGAATTCGATGCTGTAGTGCTCAGTGTTGGCGCCACAGTTGGACGTGACTTGCCCATTGAAGGACGTGATTTAGACGGAATTGTACCTGCGATGACGTTCCTGGCGCGTCAAAATCGGGTGGTTGGCGGCGAACCACTGGAAGAAAACGAGATCCTCAATGCGAAGGGTAAGCACGTCATTGTCATTGGTGGCGGCGACACAGGAAGCGACTGTATTGGAACCTCGAATCGTCACGGAGCCGTGTCCGTCACGAATTTTGAGCTATTGCCCAAGCCACCGAAAGGCAGACCAGAGAGTCAGCCTTGGCCATTCTGGCCCGTGCGACTGCGGACCAGCTCCTCCCATGACGAAGGGGTGCATCGGGAATGGAGCATCAACACCAAGAAATTCATCGGCGAAAAGGGTCGCGTGACCCAGCTGATCACTACTCAAATCGAATTTGAGCCCGATCCAAATGGGGGCCGCCCGAAGATCAAAGAAGTGCCCGGCACCGACAAGGAATGGCCCGCCGATCTCGTCTTGCTGGCCCTGGGCTTTACCGGTCCCGAACCGAAGGGCGTGGTTGACTACTTGGGCGTGGAACTGGATGAGCGCGGCAACATCAAGACCGACGATCAATATGCCACCAACATGCCGGGCATCTTTGCGGCAGGCGATGGTCGCCGCGGTCAGTCATTGATCGTCTGGGCAATTTCTGAAGGACGCGAAGCGGCTCATGCCGTTGACGTGGCGCTCATGGGGAAGAGCAACTTGCCAACCAAGGGAGGCGGCGACTTGCCGCGCGTTTAAGATCGGAGGACGATCCATGCACAAACAATTCGAAGACTTGCGGGCTAGCGAATTGTACTGCCCACGGTGCAAAATCGCTCGACCCGTCCGCGAAAAGCTCTTACTCGTTTTGCCTCACGCCGAATTGCATGATTACCGATGTGAGGTCTGTGGCGAGTCACTTGGCTCCCGAGAGGTCAAAGCTCCTCCAGTGATGGCCCGACCTCAAGCTATGCCGCGACCTGCCGCGACCCGCCGTCAGGTTGCACCAAATCGCGCACTTGCCCCGCGTCGATAAAGAAGGACATTCTTGTCCTTGTAATTTCAAGTGTCTCGCCAGCTTATGCCAAATTGGGATTCACCGTGCTCCACTGATCCAATGGCGGCAGCACACCCATTTCGATCACTTCATCACGAAGCTTGCATAAATGCTGGTAGGACTCGCTCAAGGCGGCAATGTCGGCTTCCGAACCAGAGGGCATCTTGCCATGCAATCCATTCGAGTCGAGAGTCGTTTCCATGGCCATCATGATCTGATTAAATCCGTTGGCCGGATCATTGACGTACAAGCCGGATGGCCACGGATATCCCTGTCCATCCATCACGGCCTTCACCATCAACAACGACTGATGTGACGGACTTTGGAAGGAGCTGCGACCGCGCAACTGAATGATCTTTTTACCGCCCTGCTTGACGTGCCCTTTGATCTCTTCCCATTGCTCATTCGTCAATTTATCGGTCCCGATCAGATCCGTGAGAGGCGTCCCTGCCACTTTTGTTGTGCCGGCAAAGACCGCCATCATTTCGCCATGCCCACCATAGGTGCGGCACCCGGTCACCTCGTCTTGCGCAACACCAAAATGCTGAGCCAGCGCGGTCTGCAAGCGAGTGCTGTCCAAGGCTGCCAGTGTACCAATCTTGCTTGGGGCCAAGCCGGAATGCACCAGCGTGGTCAGTCCCGTGATGTCGGCCGGATTAAAAATAATCACGCCAAACTTCAGATCCGGGCAATAGGCTTTAATGTCCTTACCCAACTGTGCCGCGATTTCTGCGTTGCCCTTCAGTAAATCTTCGCGCGTCATCCCCTCTTTACGTGGTGCCCCGCCAGATGACACAAAATATTTAGCACCCTGCAAGGCTGTGGCGATGTCCGTCGTCCATGTGACCTTGGCTCCGGGAAACGCGCAGTGATAAATTTCTTCTGCGGCACCCTGTAATCCTTTTTCAAACGGATCATACATACAAACGTTCGGAGTCATCCCCAACGTCAACGCCGCTTGCACCATATTGGAACCAATGGCCCCGGCAGCGCCCAAAATTACCAGTTTATCGTCTGTTACATAGCTCATTATTCAACACTCCTTTTCACACACAGTTTCGCTTCATGTATAAAGTATAAACGGCAGACGGTAGGCGTAAAGTAGAAAGCAGCAGAAAGCGAGCTTCTGCTTTGCTGAGCCAAGGTCATTCAGTTCTCCGCGCGGTTCTCCACAGGGGAGTTCGCGAGGAGAACTCATTGCCCCTAAGCGCTCAGACGCTCACGAGCAGCCCATAGAGTTGCCGCAGTTAAAGCAACGGTAACAGGCTCCATTCCGAACCGTAATCGATCCACAGGTATCGCAAATCGGGGCATCGTCCATGAAGTGAGTAAATTGATCATCCAATTTTGTGAGCCCTTGTTTTTGCGCTGCCGTACGCACTTGAGCCGCAGTCTGTTCGATCAATTCTTCCGTGTCTTCATCCAGTTCTTCCACTGGCGCGGCATCATCAACGCTGTAGCCCTTGGCAAACGTCAAGCCCAGCCAGCGGAAGATATAATCCATCAGCGATTTTGCATTGGGGATATCCGGGTTCTTTGTCCAACCGCTGGGTTCAAAGCGCGTATGAACGAACTTGTTCACCAGCGTCTTGATATCAACACCATACTGTAGACAGATCGAGATGGCAGTTCCAAAGGCATCCATAATACCCCCAATGGTGCTGCCTTCCTTGGCCATGGTAATAAATAATTCGCCGGGGCTACCATCCTCGTACAAGCCAACGGTCAGATACCCCTCGTGCCCGCCAATCTCAAACTTATGCGTCACGGAGCGCCTTGTATTGGGTAGTCGCTTCCGCAGCGGATGGGCCTTGGTGCCATTGCCTCCAACGACCTGGGCTTCGGGTTCTTTTTTCTTTTCTGCTTTTCCTGTGCTGACAGGCTGGCTGCGCTTACACCCATCGCGATAGATCGCCAATGCCTTCAATCCACGCTGCCATCCCTCTATGTAGGTTTCCATGATTTCTTCGATCGTGGCCTGTTCAGGCATATTCACGGTCTTACTGATCGCACCGGACAGGAAGGGCTGGACTGCCGCCATCATTTTCACGTGAGCTAAATAGGCGATGTAGCGCTTACCATTCCTCGGCTTGAAAGCGCAATCAAAGACCGCCACATGCTCTGGACGCAAGGCGGGCGCCCCTTCAATCGTATCATGCTCATCGATGTATTCGATAATCGCATCGATCTGCTCTTCGTTATACCCCAATCGAGTCAGCGCTTGCGGCACCGTCTTGTTCACGATCTTCAACATGCCGCCACCGGCCAACAACTTGTATTTGACTAGGGCGATGTCGGGCTCGACACCCGTTGTATCACAATCCATTAGGAAACCGATGGTTCCCGTTGGAGCCAAGACCGTTACCTGCGCGTTGCGATAACCAAAACGCTGTCCCAGCTGGATCGCCTCTTCACCCGAAGCACGGGCGGCCTCGACCAAATAATCAGGTGCTGTTTTCTCAATGTCCTGAATCGCTTGGCGATGCATCTCCAACACCTCGGCCATGGGTTCGCGATTCTCATCATAGCCAGGGAATGCCCCTTGATGAGCAGCCAACCGAGCGGATTGGCTATACGCTTCCAAGTGCATGATGGCCGTAATCGCTGCAGCGATGCCCCGCCCTTTATCACTGTCATACGGAAGCCCGTACGACATCAACAAAGAACCGAGATTCGCATAGCCCAACCCCAATGTTCGATACTCATGACTACGGCGCGCAATGGGTTCGGTCGGATAACTGGCATTATCGACTTCGATTTCTTGTGCCGTGATGAAGATGTCAACCGCAGCCTTGAATCGATCTACATCAAAGCGGCCTTCGGCATCAATGAATTTCATCAGGTTCAACGAGGCGAGGTTGCACGCCGTATTGTCGAGGAACATATATTCGCTACACGGATTCGACGAATTGATCGGTGCCGATTTTTTGCACGTATGCCAACGCTGAATCGTGTCCTCATACTGCACTCCAGGATCTCCGCAAGTCCATGTCCCTTCTGCCATCCAACGGAGCAAATCGCGGGCCGGATAGGTCGGCCCTGGGCGATTGGGGTCGGTCACATAATGAGTCTGCCAATCGCGGCCTTCAACAGCTGCCTGCATGAAAGCGTCGGTCACTCGCACACTGAGATTTTCGTTTTGGAAACAAATGGAACCATACGCTTCGCCATTAAAGTCTCCGTCGTAGCCTGCCTCAATCAATGCCCACGCCTTCTTTTCCTCATTGGATTTGGCTTGGATGAACTCCTTGATATCCGGGTGCCAGTCCTTGAGCGTATTCATTTTGGCTGCGCGGCGGGTCTTGCCGCCCGACTTCACAACACTCGCGATTGAGTCGTAGACTCTTAAAAACGACATTGGGCCGCTGGGGTGGCCGCCTCCACTTAATTTTTCGCGAGAGCTGCGAATCGTGGACAGGTCCGTACCCGTGCCGCTGCCATATTTGAATAGCATCGCTTCGCTATGCGCTAATTCCATGATCCCCTCCATCGTATCTGAGACGGATTGGATGAAACAGGCAGAGCATTGTGGATACTCATATTGAGAGGCGGCTCGCTCGATCTGCTTGGTTTTCGGATTGTAGAAATAGTTACCAGCTCCGCTATCCTTGCCCACGCCGTATACGTGATAGAGGCCACAATTGAACCAGACCGGAGAATTGAACGCCCCATACTGATGGAGGCAGAGCGTCGCGAGCTCATTATAAAAGACCTCGCCATCATCTGGTGTCGCAAAGTACCCATCACGAATTCCCCAATCCGCAATGGTTCGGACAACACGATGAATCAATTGGCGTACAGAGTATTCGCGCTCATCGGTGCCCAGCTCTCCGTAAAAATACTTCGATGCCACTACATTGGTCGCCAACATCGACCAGGAGGCGGGCACTTCGACTCCTTCTTGCTGAAAGATCACTTGCCCTTTGTCATCAGTAATCCCGGCTGTTCTGCGCTCCCATTCCAACGTGTCAAACGGGTCCACGCCAACTTGACTAAATATCCGCGGGACTGCGATGCCCTTGACTCGAGACTTACGCTTTCCTGCGCCATCTGTCTTACGAACGGGACGAGTAGAATCGGCTGCGCCAGCGGCAAGCTCAAAGGTGGCGTTGGACTCAAGCATTAAAAACCTCCTTGTTTTGGGGCAAATTGAACAGAATTAATTGGTTCTACAGCCAAACAACCAATACAACATGTAGTCATTAGGCACCACTAAACGAGGATATACAACTAGATGTAGTAGTCAAGCGAGTTTTAAAAAATTATCCATTTTGCAGTGGGAAGCTCTCTACAACTCCTTGGTATATCATCGTTAACACGAACAAATTGATCCAATTCGAGAACACATTTCGGTTGTCTCAACGAATGGATTGCCCTATCCTGCCGCAATAACACAGGCACGGACCACGCTGTTGTGGTCTAAATTCACACAGACAGAAGAAGGAGAGAATATGAAGAGATTATTATTTGCTTTGCCATTGGTTGTCGGCTTGACGGCTGGACTGGTTGGCTGCGGTGACACAACGACAGATCCGGCACCCGTTGCGGCTACTGGCCTAATGGAGGTGGATTCCTCGGCATTTAGCCACGTTGGTTTCGATGCTGGAGCCCAAGAGTTGACCGTAGTCTTCCGCGACACTGGCTCGACCTATGTGTACAGCGGCATCAGCGCAGAGCTGGGACAAGCCTTTCTGAGTGCGGACTCGCTGGGCGGTTTCTACCACTCCAATATTCGCGATCAATTCGAATCAGCACAACAATAATTGACCGCGATGGCGAAACAGCTCGATCTTTCAGAATTCGAAAGCCGCATCGTTCTTCGGAACATGCAAGAGTCGGATTGTGATCGTTTAGTAGAGATCGGGCTGAAGTGCTTTCCCAAAATGGAGCCCTGGTCTCGGGACCAACTGCTGAGCCAGTTGAAGCACTTCCCGGAGGGCCAGTTCTGTATTGAAATCGACGATGAGCTGGTGGCTTCGGCCACCAGCCTCATCGTCGATTTTGATTTATACTCTGACTGGCATAATTGGAAGGAAATTTCCGATAACGGATATATCCGGAACCACGATCCCAATGGCGACACTCTATACGGGATCGAGATCATGGTGGATCCCGAGTATCGCGGCATGAAATTGGCACGGCGCCTCTACCAAGCGCGCAAGGACCTCGTCCGGGATCGCAACCTCAAGAGCATTGTGATCGGGGGGCGCATACCCGGCTATGCGAAGCACCAAGACGAGATGACCGCACATGAATATGCGGAAAATGTCGAAGACAAGACCCTGTATGACCCCGTCTTGACCACACAGCTCTCCAATGGATTTGAGCTTAAGCAATTGATTCCCGACTACCTGCCCAGCGACGAAGACAGTGTGGGCTGGGCCACCTACTTGGAATGGACCAATGTTGATTATCGCCCCTACAAGAAGCGGGCGATTCGCCCCGTCCAAGTCGTCCGGATCGCGGCCGTTCAGTACCAAATGCGAACGGTGAAGGATTTTGAGGAATTTTCAGCTCAATGCGCATTCTTTGTCGACTCAGCATCCGATTACAAATGCGATTTTGTTCTGTTTCCTGAGCTCATTACTACCCAACTACTTTCCTTCTGCGACACCAAGCGCCCGGGAGATGCCGCACGCAAACTGGCAGAATTCACGCCTCAATATTTGGAAATGTTTTCTGAATTCGCGATCCGCTATAACATCAATATTATTGGCGGATCACAATTTGAGATTGAAGACGATACCCTTTATAATGTCGGCTACTATTTCGGCCGCGATGGCTCCATCGGCCGTCAACGCAAGATTCACGTAACCCCAGCGGAATGGAAATGGTGGGGCGTTGCCGGCGGAAACAAGATCGAAGTCTTTGATACCGATTGTGGCCGCATCGCCATCCTGATCTGCTACGATATTGAGTTTCCCGAAATTGCACGGATCGCGTCGCAGAAAGGGGCTCGGATTCTTTTTGTTCCTTTCAATACGGACGAGCGACACGGCTACCTGCGAGTCCGCCATTGTGCCTTAGCCCGATGCGTTGAAAATCATGTCTATGTCGCTGTCGCGGGCTGCGTCGGGAATCTCCCCTTCGTCAATAATGCCGACATTCATTACGCTCAATCAGGCATCTTTACGCCGGCCGATTTTTCATTCAGTCGCGACGCAGTAGCTGCGGAGTGCAACCCCAATATCGAAACATTTGTCATTCAGGATGTGGATATTGAGCTGCTCCGTCGACATCGATATCGCGGCACCACGCAAAACTGGAATGATCGCCGGCGCGACTTGTACGAGATCCGCTACGTCGAAGACGGCAAGTCGAAGTCGGTTTAATCCAAATCTGCAGCGAAGCGTCTGCGCATCGCACGCGATATGGAATCGAAGAGGCTGAACATGACAGGGACCAAGATCAGCGTCAGGAATGTGGCCAGAGCCAATCCAAAAATCACAGCGATCGCCATCGGAGCCCACCATGCGCTGGATTCCGCTGTCTGAATAATCCGCAGCGGCCATTCATGAATTTCCAAGCTGAACCCGATCGCCATGGGCAAAAGCCCCAAGACGGTTGTAATCGCCGTCAACAGCACCGGTCGCAATCGCATTTTACCAGCCAACACAACAGCATCCTCTGTGTCCAAGCCGTCGGCTTGCCGTTGACGGATACAGTCGATCAGCACAATAGAATTATTAACCACGATTCCAGCCAGACTGACGACACCCATGCCGGTCATGATTACGCCAAATCGAGTCTGTGTTAACAGTAGTCCCCACATCACTCCAATCAAGGAGAGCAACACGGACAGGCCGATGATGAGCGGCATGAATACGGAATTAAACTGGATGACGAGGATAATCATGATCAAGCCGATGGCGACCAAAAAGGCTTGAGCCAGAAAGCGCCCGGATTGTTCCATTTCTTCGGTATCACCGGCATAGGCGACTGAGTAGCCACGGGGGATGTCGATGCGCTCAATGATCTCCATCACTTCTGCAATAATTTCATCGACACCGCGCTGATGGTTATTGCCCGTCAGCGTGATCATTCTTCGCTGGTCTTTGCGAGTAATGGCACCGCGTCCACCTTCGTAGCGAAGCTCACCCAACGAACTCAGCGGGACCGAGTGTCCTTGTCCCGTGGGAATGAACATTCGATCCAGCAACTCTACGGAATTGCGCTGCTCAAGCGGCAGACGCACGGTGATATCAAACTCATCTTCCTCGGGCCGGAACTTACTCGCTTCGGCGCCATACACGGCTGTGCGCAAAAAACGTCCGATGCTGACTGTGTCCAGCCCTAGCAACGCCGCCCGATGGCGATCGACGATGAATTGCAACTCCGGGAGGGCTTCCTCGAAATCGCTTTGCAGATCGACGAGCCCCGGCACGGATTCAATCGCCCGCATGATGGTTGCAGCCAAGTTAGCTAATTGATCGAAATCATCGCCGTACACTTCAATGGACACAGGGGCACCGGTCGGCGGCCCTTCCTCTTGTTTTTCAATGGTAATCTCGGCACCGGGGATCACAGGCAACCGTTGGCGGATTTCGCTAATTAGGTCCATGGATGAGCGCGACCGCTCATGGAATGGCTTAAATTCAAGTAACACAGCCCCAACGTGCGTGGCATTGGGTCCGAAATCCATTCCGGTTGTATCCGCCTGGCCAACGGTTGCGAGATAAAACAGGATATCGTCATACTCAGGCAAAAGCTGTTCGACACGTTGCATGGCCTCATCGGTTCGCTCAATGGCAGTCCCCTGCGGGAATTGCACGGTTATGGTGGCATTGCGGGGATCAACGTCCGGAAAAAGTTCAACGCCACGCCCAAAATGAGCATAAAATTCTACAGTTGCCACGAGGAAGAGAAACCCAATAAACAGAACCACCAGCCGATGGTGCATCGTAAAACGTAAAAGACGTTCATATATGCGAATCGCGACACTGTTTTTGACACCATACTCATCCAGGCCAGAGGGGCGATTGCCACCGGCGATAAAGATGGAGCAAACAGCGGGGTTGATGACCAATGCAACGAACAAAGAAGCGCCCAATGTCGTGATCAAGGTGATTGGCAAGAACGACATGAACTGCCCCATGATATCGGGCCAAAACAGTAGCGGAGCAAAGGCCATGCACGTAGTCACTGTAGATGTAATCACAGGCCAAGCCACTTCCCCTGCCCCCTGTCGGGCAGCTTCTTTGCGGGAAAGGCCCGTGGTGCGCAAGCGATAGATATTCTCAACAATGACAATCGCATTGTCGACGAGCATGCCGAGAGCCAATACGAGACTGAACAGGACGATCATATTCAGCGTCGTCCCCCGCATATTCATGACGGTGAAGGAAATCAGCATCGACAGGGGGATGGCGATGGCCACAAACAAACTGTTGCGGAACCCCATAAACATGAAAATGACACAAATGACGAGAATGAAGCCGGTGACGATATTGTTCTCCAGCTCATTGATCATCATGTCGACGTATTCGGATTGATCCATGACATACGTCACCGAAATATCAGACGGGAGACCAAAGGATTCAATTACTTCCTTGACTCGATCAATCATGATGACGGAGTTTTCGCGGTTACGCTTCCGAATCTCAATCGAAACAGACGGATCGCCGTTTAAACGGGAAATGGAATCGAGGTCCTTATACGTATCACTGACTGTGGCAATGTCACGAAGGAAGATGGGTTGCCCATCCCTGTGCGTCAGCATGATATCGCGCAGATCGGTTGCCAGCCGATATTCTCCGGGCACGCGAACCTGGAATCGATTATCGCGGACCTCCAAATTGCCAGCGGAAACGGTCGCATTTTCAGCCGCAATGCGCTGCATGACAAGATCGATCGTCAGTTCATGGGCAATCAATCGGTCCAGGTCCAGCTCGACACGGATTTCGCGCTCGCGCGTTCCGGCGATGGATGCCTGCCGAACACCGGGAATCAGTTCAATTTGTTCCTGCAAATCCTCGGCGAGATGCTTTAAGCGACTCAGTTCGCTGCCTGAAAGAGCAAAAATAAAAATTGGGAAATCGGTACTAAAATTGAAAGCTTGGACGATCGGCTCATCCAGATCCTGCGGCAGATCGGGGCGGGCCAAATCAATCTTGTCTCGGACTCTCTGCAGGGCAATGTCGATGTCTGAGCCGGAAACAAATTCCAGACTGATCGTGGCGACACCCTCTGTGGTTGTGGATTGTATGGTTTTTAAGTTGTCAGCATCGATCAATTGCCGTTCCAGAGGAACGGTGACCAGTTTCTCCATGTCTTCTGGTGCGGTGCCCTCATAAATCACAGTGACAAACACAAACGGAATGGTGATGTCAGGTGCACCCTCGCGGGGCAATACCCGATAGCTAATCATCCCGGAGATGACGAGGACCACAATCAGCACCATGACAGCGGTGCGGAACTTAATAGCATAATTCGAAATGATCATTGCACGCGCTCAATCAAGCTGCCGTCGATCAACATGCGGTGCCCTTCAAGAACCAGCTCGTCTCCAACCTCTAATCCGTCTGCCAACATCACGTCGGCCCCCAGGATCCGGTCAATTTTTACTAAGCGCCGAATGGCGCGATCGTCCCGGGCTAGAAACACAAAGTGCTCTCCCAGGCGGGGAATGACGGCAGACAATGGAATCACAATGGCTTCGTCGTGCCGCTCCCGCACCAAGCGAGTCGTGGCAATCATGCCGGGCCGCAGATGCCGATCCGGATTGTCTACACGCGCCTCCACTCGAAAGCTATTGTTCGCAGCGGAACCAGCCTCGGCGACATGCGTAATCACTCCTTCAAATGATTTGCCTGGCAGAACCGATACGACAAAAGAGATAGCCTCCCCCACTTTCACACTGGCAACATCCCGCTCAGGAACGTGCAGCGTTAGTTTGGCAGGATCCGTCACAACAAACTCAAGTACGGCGCTTCCTTCCGGGGCAAATTCACCGACTTCAACGAAGCGATCGTTAATCACGCCGGCAGCGGGACTGATCACTCGACATTGCTCAACATGCAACTCCGCATCCTCCACACCCACGCGAGCGCGATCGAGGCGAGTTCGTACTGTGTCGTATTCTCCAGTGGAGATCATTCCGGATGCGGCGAGTTGATGCCAGCGATGATAAGCTCGCTCAGCATCCGCCAATTCGATTTCTGCTTGATTCAGCAGTTTTTTCCAGGCGCGGTCATCAATGCGGAGCAGAACCTGTCCCGCTTCCACAACATCGCCCCGGTCCGCAAGAATTTCGACAACTCGTCCCCCCTTGTCAACCGCCAGGCGGGAGCGAATATCTGCTTCCACTCGTCCGGGCAATTGAATGATATCTCTTGCAGGCTGAGCCTCAACATGCACAGTCTCAACCGGAATCGCTCGCTCTGGAGGCGTTTCCAGCTCTTCCTCTTCGCGACGCAATGTGACGGAGAGAAAGACAAAGAAAATCATCAGACCGACAATCAGCCATAGGATCAAGCTCGAGAGCTTGATTTGGGGGAGTACTCGCTTATTCATACTGTCTTCTTTCACATCTGTAGCCCTCTACATCACCAAGGGGCTACCTGCAACTCACTTACAAACCGAAGAAACTAAGCGGCAGCCACTCCTCATAGCTATCTTCGTATTGCTGTAGCAAAGCACGGTTATGCTGGAGGGCCTCCTGATCCAGTTCATCGGGGGCCTGAAGCGATTCCAATAATAGAGCAGGATCCTCCGCAATAGCCTCTACATTCAGCCCAAAGATGCCATATCCCAACGTCAGCAAGACCTGTTGTCGGATCCAATGATATTCGGCAAGAGATAATCTCGCATCATTCAGAGCCTGCACCTGAGCTTCCTTTGCGGACACAATCAATGAAACGACATCACTCCAAGCTCCCAGGATCTCGCGCACGTTGGCCTCTCGGCCCTGCTCGCGCATATCTGCTGATAGGTGCTCGTACTTGCCCTCCAACTCACGCACGCGTTGGCCCAAATGGTCCAACATCGTTCGCTGCACCTGCACAAACTGTTGCATTTGCACTTCTGTCAATCGCTGATTGGCTGGTGGCTGAAAGGGTGATCGATTCTCAATTTGCTCGTTCAGTTCGGCCACTTGCGCAAGCTCAGCATAACTTGCAATATACGTTCTCGCAGATCGGAACAACCAGTACCCGCCGCCGATGATGGCCAGCAGCAAGATCACAGTGATTACTCCACATCCGATTGCGACTTTTTTCATTGCTTGCTCCTCACGCAGATTCTATCCGCAATCATACAGTTTATCTAGCGGCAAGGTATCGCTTAACCATCCCCACCCAACAAATGAACGACACAGTCACTAGCCTTTCATCTTTTCAGCCACAGCGTCGGCCAATTCATCAATGGTCCGAGCCACAGGCACGCCGACCGCACTAAAGGCCTTGACCTTGGATTCGGCCGTACCAGCGCCGCCAGACACAATAGCGCCAGCATGCCCCATGCGTTTACCTTCCGGAGCCGTCTGACCCACCACGTAAGCAAAGACGGGCTTGCTGATCCGATCCCCAATAAACTCTGCCGTACGCTCTTCCTCATCACCGCCAATTTCGCCAATCAGAACGATCGCATCTGTTTCTGCATCGGACTCAAACAGCGGCAATAAATCACGAAATCCTGAACCGACAATTGGATCGCCGCCCACCCCGATACAGGTAGATTGGCCAATGCCTCTTTCGGTGAGAGAATTGACAATTTCATAGGTCAACGTTCCACTGCGGGATATCACTCCCACTCGGCCCGGCTTATGAATATGGCCCGGCATGATACCGATTTTAGCTTTCCCCGGCGATATCACACCAGGACAATTCGGCCCAATCAAACGACAGCCACGCTCTTGCACCTGGTGATACACTTCCACCATGTCGAGCACAGGAATGCCTTCAGTGATACAAATAATCAACGGCACATCGGCATCGGCCGCTTCCGACACAGCTGCAGCCGCAAAACGGGCTGGCACATATATGACGGTCGCGTTGGCATCCGTTGCATCCACTGCCTCAGCCACAGAATTGAAGACAGGTAGACCATCGGATGTGGTCTGCCCACCTTTGCCCGGAGTGACACCGCCGACGATTTCTGTGCCGTAATCCAGCATTTGTCGCGTGTGAAAACTTCCATCACGGCCGGTGATGCCCTGAACAATGACTCGCGTTGCTTGATCTACTAAAATACTCACTTGGCCCCCTCTTTTGCTACGTTGATCGCCCGTTTCACTGCTTCCTCAAACGTTCCCGCTGTAATCAGCGGAGTTCCAGCCAGCAGTTCCATCCCAGCCTCTGCGTTGGTGCCGCTGAGCCGAATGACAATGGGCAATTGAATATCGATTTGTTCATACGATGCGAGAATCCCGCGCGCGATGTCGTCACAACGGGTAATGCCACCAAAGATGTTGACCAGAATGGCTTTGACCTTGGGATTCTGCATCAGCAGGCGAAACGCATGCACGACTTTGTCTGGATTGGAACTGCCGCCGACATCCAGGAAATTAGCTGGAGTACCACCGAAGAACTGAATCATGTCCATGGTGGCCATCGCCAAACCAGCCCCATTCACCATGCAACCGATCGTGCCATCCAATTGGACAAAACTCAGCCCCTTTTCTTTTGCTTCGATTTCGTTGGGGTCTTCTTCATCCATATCCCGAAGGGCTTCAATGTCTGGCAATCGAAACAGGGCGTTATCATCCACATTGATCTTGCCGTCTAAGGCAATGACATCGCCAGCACCGGTCAGAACCAACGGATTAATTTCCGCTAACGAGCAGTCCTTTTCAATAAAGACGCGGAACAGATCCCGCATCACGTGCAAGACAGCGTCTGCAGTCGAGTCGTCTTCAAACAGCTTGCCTGCCACAGCCTTCGCCTCGGATTCAGGAAACTGTCGCGAGGTTGTTGTAAACCGAATAATCTTTTCGGGCGTATTGGCTGCCACTTCTTCAATATCCACGCCACCTGCAGCGCTACAAATGAAAGTGGCTCCTTTGACTGCACGGTCCACAATGATTCCCAGGTACGCTTCTTTGCGAATGTCTGCTGCTTGCTCAATCCAGACCTTACGCACACAACTCCCCTTAATATCCATTCCAAGAATCTGTTTGGCATGCGCCGCAGCTTCATCGGGTGTCTTCGCGACTTTGATGCCACCGGCTTTACCACGGCCGCCGACATGCACTTGCGCTTTAACCGCTACGGTTCCGGTCAGCTTAGCTGCGATCTCGCGGACTTCTTCAGGCGTGGTTGCGATCTCTCCAGGGGGGACGGGTATCCCATACCCAGTAAATAATTGTTTAGCTTGATACTCATGAATTTTCATATGACTTCCTTTATTCGGCTGACTGGATGCAAGCCAGAACCTCCTTTACGCAGGCACGTATTCCTGCGGCAACATCTTTTACCCACGGCCCCAGCATATAGGCCGGAGTTGAAATTACGTTTTTATCTGCATCAATGACAATGTTTGTGACTGGACAATCTTCATGCGCGGCTCCCATTTGTTCCAAAGCATGGGCTGTGCCGGTATCAGTGCCAATCGTCAATTTCACACCAGGGATCAATTTGGCGATGATGGCTGGCGCAATGCAGATGGCACCGATGGGCTTGCCCGCAGCATGCACGTCATGAATCAGACGAGCGACCTCAGGATCAACCGTCATATTGGCTCCGCTCAAGGCAAAATCGCTGAGATTCAAAGCAGCTCCAAAACCACCGGGCAAAATTAACGCATCCAGATCTGCGGATTGGAGGCTAGCCATATCCTGTATGTTCCCACGCACGATTCGGGCCGATTCAATTAGCACATTGCGGGACTCCCCCGTTTCTTCGCCTGTCAGATGATTAACCACTTTCCGCTGCGCAATATTTGGGGCCATGCAAACGGCCTCGGCTCCGAGCTCATCCAAGGCCAATAGTGTCAGGACCGCTTCCTGAACCTCTGCTCCATCCAAATATCCACAACCAGCCAATAATACGCCTACTTTACTCATCTCACTTTTCCTTTCGTCTATTCATCCTGGTTGAGACTCGGCATTAATTGATTGACGTCGGCTCTCAGCCGACGATTCAGAGAGGTCGCACGGTCGGCGTAAATGCGGGCGGGTCGCAAAGCGCCCCCCTCGTAGAGGAGTATGGCCAACGACAACAAGTACTCCGCTTGGTCTGTATCTGATTTATTGGTAATGTAAAAGTCGACAAAATTCGCGATCATGCGGTCCGTCACATCTTGCCACTCCAACGGCATCGAAGCGTGCGCGCCTAACGACACGTTAATCCGAGCGGTTGTTGCTCCTGCTGTTTGGCCCCGCAATTCAGGAGAAATCTGCACAGGAGCTGGACGACGCTGAATCTGATCAATCAGGAAGGTGCGCAGGTTTTCCATCCGTTCATATTTCTGGACCTGCTGTTGCAATGCAGCTCGCCCCTGATCGGTTTCTAAGGGCATGGCCAATTGACGAATCCGCGTGGACGCCCGACGGAATTCTCGCCGCAGGACCAAAGCTCGCACTTCTTGGCGAGCTGCTTGGATCTTTTCAAGATCTTGATCGATCAATCCTTGTAGTGCTTGCTCAGCGGCCCGCTCTTCTTCCGCTTCTGCTTCTCGGATTTGATTTTGAACCTGTCGAATTTGATTATCAATAGCACCATGCAAATAGCGGATATCGCGGACTTCCCTACGATAATTTTGCAAGGTCCTCAATGCTTGCTGCAGCTCCTGTCGCTCCACCTGCTGCAACACTTCTCGCCAATGAGCGATCGGCGCCAGCCATTGCTGCGCCAAGGGTTGAAACAGATACGGCCAACGCACCTCACCCGGCGACACAGCAATGTATGCTGCCAGCAATTCCTCGGCCTCATTGATCCACCCCCTGCGCAGATAATGAATTGCATCCACAAACCCGACCCAATCTCCAAACCAATCAGGCCACGCATTGGCCAATTGCCGGAGATCTTGACTATCGACGCGGCCTAACATAAAGCGCCCGACTCCTTGCGGCATTGCTCCAGGATGAGCCACTCCCTCTCCAAGATCTCGCAACTGGGCATCCGGCACTCCCCGCAGGAAACGCTCCACATCGCGACCTCGGCCCTCCAGCCAGGCCGGTAACGCTTGCAGGACGCCCACCCACGGACGCTCAACTCCCAATCGCGGCATTGTGCGGAAGAGCTCATCCATAGCGCCTTCATACGCCGCAGTTTGTCCAGCAATCCAATGCGTGATGGCAGCTTCAATGCGTTCCTGCATCTCATCGGTGAAGGGCTGTTCCGCAAAAACAATTTCCGGGTCCGGCGGTGGCTGAGGAGGTGTTACCTCCGGCGGAGTTATAGGCGTAGGATCGGCAACATGGGGAGGGGCAGCTGGTGCCACGGCCGGTTCCTCTTCTCCCCGCATCCAGAAAAGAGCGCCGCCAACCAGTGCAGCCACAAGCACACCGCCAATAACCCACGGCATTTTCGATGACCGAGACTCATCTGGCGGAGGCATCCCATGACGCTGGCGAGCCACGCGAAGCGCTTCTTCCATGTCGGCGAGCAACGATTTATACGTGGGATATCGCTGAGCAGGATCCGATTCTAAGCTGCGGGCAATGACATCGGCCGTTTCCGGTTGTAGGTTGGGTCGTACTGTACGCAGTCCTTTGGCAGGATTTTTCAATCGGGCCAACACAACTTCCTTCGCAGTTTCCCCATCGAAGGGAGGCTCGCCCGCTAAGGCATGATATAAGGTGGCCCCCAAACTATAGATATCAGCTCGATGATCCTCTTTTTGAGAACGGACTTTTTCAGGCGCAATATAATAGGGCGTTCCCCAAATTTCACCTGGCTGGAGGTGCTGTTGGGCGGCGAATCGGGCCAACCCGAAATCAACTACTTTGGCCTTTTGCTGTTTGTCAAACAGGATGTTGGCGGGCTTGATATCTCCGTGAATCAAACCAATATCACTCGCAGCCAACAACCCCTGGGCAACTTGAACTCCGACCTCAAGAGTAACGACTTCATCGAGCTGCTTGCCGCCCTCCATCATCTTGTCCATGCGGCCACCGTCTACCAGCTCCATGACAATGTAGAGTTGCCCCTTTTCTTGACTGCAGGAGTAAATCTGGACCACATGAGGATGATTTAATGCGGCCGCAGCCCGCGCTTCTCGAACAAAATTCTCAGCAAAGGTTTTATCAGCGGCTAATTGCTTCTGCATCACCTTGATGGCGACATATCGTCCCAAGGTCTGATCGAAGGCTCGGTAGACTGACCCCATACCGCCCTTGCCCATTTCGGCAATCAATAGAAATGATCCCAGACGCATGGGAGTGATTTGCTTGAACTGGCATTTGGGACAGACGATTTCCGTAAACGGATCCACATCCGTCAAATCCATGTGATGACCACATTTGGAACAAGCCAACCGATCCACTCGGTCCGCTAGAATGTCGATGGATTTCTTTTCAGCCACATTAATACCCGATGTTTTGCGCCATATGCCCTACTATACAAGAGGAATGCTTCCCTATGCAATGCAGTTCGGTCAGTTTACATGAAAACTCTGAATCAAGGTTGACGACGAAACCGCGTCTGGTAGCTTGTCACCGGTGGATTCTATTTCGATCATCAGCGCTATGAAATTTCAACTTACATCCGAATTCCAACCGACAGGAGATCAGCCGACCGCCATCCGCACGCTCTGCGCTGCGCTTGATGCGGGTCAGCGCTATCAAGCATTGGAGGGAGTGACAGGATCCGGCAAGACGTTTTCCATGGCAAACGTGATTGCACATGCCAACCGCCCCACGCTGGTCATTTCTCACAACAAGACACTTGCCGCTCAATTATACGCAGAATTGAAAGGGTTCTTTCCACACAATGCGGTCGAATACTTTATCAGCTATTACGACTATTATCAGCCGGAAGCGTATATTCCGCAGACGGACACGTTCATTGAAAAAGACGCATCCATCAATGAAGAGATTGAACGATTACGGTTGTCCGCCACCGATGCGCTTCTGAATAGAGATGATGTCATCATCGTCGCTTCTGTTTCGTGCATCTATGGTTTGGGGTCGCCCGAGGACTATCGACAAATGGTGGTGGCGATTGAGCGCGGGGCGGAATTAGACCGCGACTATATCCTGCAAAAACTAATTGATGTCCAATACACTCGCAACGATATCGAATTGGCCCCCGGCGCTTTTCGAGTTCGCGGCGATACCCTGGACATTTATCCTTCGTATGCCAAAGCCGCGCTGCGGATCGATTTTTTTGGCGATGAAGTCGAGCGTATTCGCCGCATTGATCCCCTCACCGCTCATACGGAGAGCGAACTCGATCGCGCTTTGATTTCGCCGGCCAAGCACTTCGTCATGCCATTCACCAAGATCGAGACTGCGTTAGAACTGATCAAGGCAGAAATGGAAGAGCAGGTGCAGTGGTTCGAGACGCAAGGTAAATTGCTGGAAGCTCAGCGGATCCGGATGCGGACTCAATACGACATCGAAATGTTAAAAGAGCTGGGCTACTGTCAGGGAATTGAGAATTACTCCCGTCATTTAGCGGGGCGAGAGGCAGGCGAGCGGCCGGCTTGCTTGATGGATTATTTCCAAGGTGAATTCCTCACCATTGTCGATGAATCTCATGTCACATTGCCCCAGGTACGCGGCATGTTTAATGGTGACCGAGCCCGCAAACAGGTATTGGTTGAACATGGGTTTCGGTTGCCGTCTGCCTTGGATAATCGACCGCTGAATTTCAATGAATTCATGTCGATCACGGGTCCCATGCTGTTTACGTCCGCCACACCTGGCCCGCTCGAAAAGGAATTGGCGGGCGATCCCGTTCGTCAAGTCATTCGCCCCACGGGCATCCTTGATCCTCAAATTGAAGTGCGGCCACTTGAGAATCAGATTGATGATTTGATTGAGGAAGTCCGAATTTGCGCCGAACGACAGGAACGTGTTTTGGTCACCACCTTAACCAAGCGCACGGCCGAAGATCTAACGGAATATCTGCAAGCGCTCGATATGCGCGTTCGTTATCTCCATTCGGATATCGATGCCATTGAACGCGTGGAGATTTTGCGTCGGCTCCGACAGGCCGATTTCGACTGCTTGATCGGCATCAACTTATTGCGTGAAGGCTTGGACCTACCCGAAGTCGCTTTAGTGGCAATTTTGGATGCTGACAAGGAGGGCTTTCTACGCTCTGAGACAGCGCTCATTCAAACAGCAGGTCGAGCGGCCCGACATATTGGCGGACGCGTTATCCTTTATGCGGATCAAATCACCGATTCTATGCGCCGCATGCTGGATGTCACCGCTGCCCGTCGACAAGTGCAATCGGCTTATAATAAAGAGCACGGGATCACACCTCAGCAAATCCGCAAACAGATCGCTGATAGTCTCTACACGCAAAAGCAGGAAGCAGAGGAGATTACTCAAGCCGTTGTCAAAGAGACTGGAATCGACTACGACGTTGGCGAAGTCATTCAGGATCTTGAGAAAGAAATGATGGAAGCTGCGGAAGCGCTGGAATTTGAACGAGCCGCTATTTTACGCGATCAGATCTACGAATTGCAGCAGACATCGAAAGGTGAAAGCAAAAAGTCTAGCCAAGCCAAATACAACAAGCCCGCTCGGGTATCAAAACAAACCTATCGCAGACAACGCTCTGTATCAAATCGTCGCCAGTGACCAACCACAAGTGTAAAAGCTTAAGGCCAAATCAGATCTTCGGCTTCTTCTGGCATGTCGGGCCAATCGACACCCACACGGTAATAGAGTGGCGCTCCGGCAGGCACGTCCAGATTTGTAAACACGTTCATTGGAGGTGTGGCAGCAATCCCAATTGCATTGCTGATGTTTTCAAACTCGCCTAAAATCAGATTGGTCGAATATTGGAGAGTGTAGATTCGACCGGTTTGACTGGCCCATTCTAATATTTCTCCAACAACTGTGGGCTGGCCCCCGATCATCTCATTCACTGGACGAATACTTGTGATCGCTAAGAACGTATCTGGATTCGTCCAATCGGTTCCAGCCACGAAGTTATCCCATATGGTTCGGCCATCGCCAAGATCCGCAAAGACATCCACATTGGCGCTGCCAAATAATTGTTCCCTCACTGCATCGGTTAACCCATCACCGCGCCAAGTGTCATGGGGAGGTTGTTTAAGAAGTTTATTCACCGGGCCAAATTCAACAACGGTTTCAGGGGCGGATCCCGACAATTGCACTACTTGAGAATCCGCATAATAAGCAGATGTCGCAATGGTTGTGCCACTATATACCCGAACAAAAGCTTGTGTTCCATGAAAAGCATTTGCGTTAAGATTGATATTAAATCGTCCCGCACTCTCTATGGGACATTCAGTGATTGCTCCATACCCTACGGAGGCCTCGTAGAGAATGGGATGAACAGTACCTGGTGTTCCATCCGCTTGAGGTGCCTGTATACTCATACCCTCATATATGAGCAATAAATGCACTAAGGGTCGTTGATCGCTGTCGATATGACGCCCACCCGGGCGATTTCCTAATTCATCTACAATGGGAGAATCTGGTGGCGGAGCAATCTGGATAGGTGTGTGGAATTGACCATTGACACCCGTGACGAGCAGCAAAAAAGAGCCCAACACAATTCCACAGGCATGACGCTGGAAAAAAAATATAGTTTTCACTGTTTGGCCCTCGATTCAATCAGTTGAGTTGAATTCACTCCTCTATTCCGATTACATATAATACGTCTTGATCCAAGTCTTGTCAAAGGACTATCTCTCTAACCCGATCTAAATTTATACAGGGCTTTTCGCCCAAGACCGGTTCCGCCCAAAAGGAATAACAACGTTCCAGAGACAAAAATCAGCTGAAACGTGCCTGGCTCAGGGATAACCACAAAGGTATTGGTAAACAAGGTTTGATTTGTCCCCGTAAATGTCGCTTCCGCAAAACCAAACCCCTCATCAAACACATTGGACACAACCGACGACACGCCCCAAGCGATGTTCGATCCCAGAACAGGAGTTGATCCCTGATAGTCAAAAAACCTTAGGTACACATACTGATAGGTGCTGATGTCTACCAATCCAACAGATGTCGGGAAAAAAGTCCCATCCGCCAAGATATCGTCGGTGCGAATAGTCGCTACCAACAACTCAGTTGGCTCGCCGGAATCAATGGGCCCAGGATCTGTATTTACTTCTTCTGCTGAAGGAGGTGTTGTGCTCGGAAAGTTTGGGTTGACAAAGGGCGATTGCGAAACAATCACATAGACAACAGAATTGACGGGCAATGCGGTGCCAGCCGCATTTGCCAAAAAACCATCTGTGATCGAGACTTGTAATTCAACATTAATCGCCTGCGCTTGCGGCGCCAACATTGAATACACCCCAACTATGAGAGCTGCGATGCCCCATCTCCTACATTGGGTATATGCTTTGAACTGGTTCATCTTCTCCGTCATGTAGCTCCGTATGTATCATTTCTACATACTGATACATTAAAGCATACTCCTTAAGTTTACGTTGTCAATCGCAATCAGGGAGGCATCGGGCCTGATT
>SLBD01000043.1 GCA_007126515.1 Kiritimatiellia bacterium | reverse complement strand
CCGGGGCAGGCGGTGGGGCGGATATTGATCAGGGTGTGCGTGGTGATCTGTGTGCGGGGGATGTTCGATCGCTGCTGCAAATATCGAACCAGAGCTCGGAGGCTTTCCATTTGACGTGCGGTGGGATGGTCCACCTCAAAATTTCCAATCAGACAGATGCCGATGCTGTAGCGATTTTGGGCTGCGCTGGCGAGGTGGCCGCCATCTTGCTGGCGTCTCCAACGCGGGCCAATGCCGATTTCTCCATCCCGCATGCCATTGCCGTTGCCGATGACAAAATGATATCCCAACCCATTGACCATGCGCCGCTGCTCGCGATGGTAGCGATCCATATCGCGGACATTTCCTTGGGGGGTGCCACTGTGATGCAGCACGATGTGTGTCCATCCTTGCCGAACTCGAATGCGATCCAATTCTTCACGGACCGTTCGAGGCAAAGTCGCGCCACGTTGGCGAGCCGAGCCCGGGATAAGCAATACTTGCCCTTTGCGTAACCGGTCAGGATTGGCAATAGTATTGAGTTCGATAATTACGCGCTCGGGGACTCCATGATTTCGCGCAATGAATCCTAGCGTATCTCCAGGCATTACAACATAGCGGATTGGAACATCGGGGCCGGGCGGAATGCGCAAGACTTGCCCTTCACGTATCCGATTGGGGTCACTCAAGTCGTTGTAGATCTGTAAATCTCGGGACCGGACACCGTGTTGCTGAGCAATCCCACCGAGTGTCTCTCCTGCTTGCACGGTGTGGGTTTTCTCTTCTGTAGGAGTGGCTGATGCTGTGCAACAGCTGCCCAAAAACAAAAAGCAGAGAACGAGCCGGAGAGGCCATCGCCAGCGAGAGAGTTCATCATTGTGCCGCCCCAATCCCATCATGGCATCCGCAAGGTCGGCTCTGGTTCCTCTTCCTCCACATCGTCCAGGATGGCTGTAAGGTCGGCATGTTTGGGAAACAGGGGCGTGATAAAAGAATAGATAAAACAGGAAACCAGAATGCCAGTCGCAGCAGCTACCGCTAATTGCATCTTCAGAAAGAGAAACGTGATCACGATGATGCAAGGCACGAATCCTATGAGCGCCTTGGTTGGCTTGGGATAGCGAATATTCGACACTTGCAGGACGAGGAACAGGATCGTACAGGTCCAGACGACAGCCGCCAGCGGACCGGCGTGTAACACAAGTCTCTCTGACTGATAAAGCCCTGACTCACTCACAAAGATAAACATCGATAGCCAGCAAGCATTCACGGTAATTGGCAGACCTTGGAAGCCTCGCTGGCCGCGGAACGGATCTTTAATCCGGAAACGAGAAAGGCGCATCACGCCCGACACCACGATGGCGCAGGCGAGCACGAATCCTGGCCAACCAAACTGATTCAGCACTGCTTGATAGACGAGGAGGGCCGGCGCAATGCCGAAGCTGGTCATATCAACATACGTATCCAGTTCGGCTCCAAATTTGGTGGTACCTTTGAGCAAGCGAGCCACATTGCCATCGAATCCATCGAGGAGCATGGAGAGCATGATCATTTGGGCCGCAACAAGATAATTGCCAGCCGCCGTCATCACGAGGCTGTAGAAACCGGCCATCATCGCCGCCACTGTAAACAGTGTCGGGACTACGTATCGCCAGGAAATCATTTTGCTTCTTTCCGGAGCCGGGCAATGACGGTGATTCCCGCCATGACGCGATCTCCCTTTTTCACAGCAACCTCAACATCGGTGGCGGGCAGATAGATATCCATCCGCGAACCAAATTTCATCATGCCGATCCGGTCGCCCATATTCAAATTCTGATCCATGTCCAACCAATAGACAACTCGTCGGACCACGGGACCGACGATTTGCCGCACAAGACAGCGCGTGGCCGAGCCTTCAATCAAGATGGAGCTGTGCTCATTGTGCTCCGAGGACGCATTACTAATGGTCAACAGGTGCTTACCAGGCGTATAGGCCAGTCCTTTGACGATTCCGCCGATGGGAGCCCGGTTCACATGCACATCGAACGGATTCAGAAAAATACTGATCCGTATTGTGTCCACTTTCAGATAGCGGTCCTCGCGAATCGGCTCAACAGCACGTACAATTCCATCCGCTCCCGAGACAATCACATTGGCATCCGCAGGAGCGGTTCGCTCTGGATCGCGGAAAAAATAGAGGAAGAAAGCTAAACCAACCACGCCGATACCGGCCAGAATGCATGCGACGACAATCCAATTCAGCAGAGCCGCCCCGATCGCCAAACCGCCAAACAGCGCCGCAGTACCAATCAATAGGCTATATCCATCCCGGACAATTCGCACAAAATAACTCCATTTCTGCCTATCTCTCGTTATTCGGGAGATACGCTACAACAAGATTCACTCATTCCCGACTGGGAATCAAATGAAAACTCAATTCGTTCTCTAACACAAAAAGACCCGGAAGCACTTGGCTTTGGGTCGGAAGACTGTTCGCGCAGAAAAAGCTGTGCTACGCCTTAGCGGCGGCTTGCTCTTTTTGCCGTTTCTTGCGGCGGATGCGTGCCCGCCGTTTCACTCGTACTCGTAATTGCTGTCCCATGGCGCGTTGAAATACAGCATCCACGCAGCGTTGTCAATCTGCCAAAGTGAAAAAGAACGCTTGCATCCTTTCTCGGCAGCGTGCTACGGTCCGGCTCCTTTCCTGAAAATGAGTGGGCGATTTTCAGGCGACGTCCTCCGTCGAACATAAGGTGTACGCCCGAAACCAAACAAAGAAGATTATGCAATCCATTAAACCCATCAAACAATCATCCGGCACGAGTGCGTCCAGCCTGGACAGCAAAGAACACGAAAAAATGTCCGCCATGTACGCGGAAACCTTGAAGGATTTTACTGAAGGTTCCATCGTCAGTGGCAAAGTGCTGGAAATCCGCGAAAATGATGTCCTCGTAGATATCGGCTATAAAT
>SLBD01000079.1 GCA_007126515.1 Kiritimatiellia bacterium | reverse complement strand
CCCTTTACCACAAAGAACAAACCCTAAATTGTAGGGCGCGAATGGTCGTCAGGCCTTCGCGCCGACTTTTCTGCAACCTTCAACCGTCCTCCCTTGGAGCCTCAGAGCTCTCTGTGGTAAACAAAACAATACCCCCAGTATCCATCTGTAACCGTAATAGCTTATAAGCTATTAGTAGCTTTTCGCGGCCTGCCGGATATAGCCTATAAGCTATAATTCGCCGGCTCATGTTTCCACTCAATGGAAAACGGTTTCTCAGGATGACCGCCGCTTCCAGCCCGCTTTGGATAGAATTCTCAGCACGATGGGGGCTGTTCCAAATGGCACAGCGCCAGCGGCAGCATCTTCCACTGAACCGGAAAGAGTGACGTCCAAGTCAGGACAGTAAAATAGCCAGCAGCCCGTTGATCCCGTATGACCGAACACTGCAGGTATAGGTGCGAATAGGGTATAGATGCTCACGCACATGACTCGCCAGTTCGTCAATGCCCCAAGTTCGGCTTCTTTGAAAACAATGGTAGAAAGATTAGAACCTCCTTTGGGATAGTCTTCAAACCAATCAGCTAATCCGGAGGTATGAGTCAACAAATGCATGAGTGTGATCTCTGCCGTGAGATCTCGTTCGTCAACCCGATGCAATCCCTGAGTGATGGTTTCCGGCAGGTAATAGGAAATGGATTGTCCCAGGTCCAGTGTGCCGCTTTCTGTAAGCATCAAGGCAATGGTGGCGTTGTACAGCTTGTCGATGCTGGCAATGAAATATGGCGTGTTCTCTGCGACAGGTTCGCCGGTGATCGTCTCTCCAACCGCGCCGATCCATTGAAATGATTGGTCCGGTGCATCAACAGCAATAATCGCCTGTTTGCTTTTCCTGCTTCTTGCAAGTTTGTGCAATAGATCTTGCAACAACTCCTGAGCCAACGTTGTATTTTCAGGCATCAGAACCCCTTGTTACAGATCTTTCCAGAGCAGGTGAATACATAGATCTTCTTGAGCAAAAAACTGTATATCACTCGTAGGAGACTCATCTGCAGCGACGGAGTGAAGGCACTTGAAGCCTAGCTTCTCATGACATCTTCGTGAGCCCATGCTCGTACATTTCTCCACAACACTGTCGGACGAGCATTTCATCTTGTCCATACGAACCGACCCACTGAATGCCGAGAGGGAGTCCTGCTTTCGTGTTTCCGCTGGGCATTGTCACGGTGGGTAGCCCCGTGTAACTCCAGGGTAAGTTCATCAAGGGACTGCCGGTTGAATCGAGGCCAGCGGGCGCGGGACCGATGGCGGAAGGTGTAATCCAGCGACTAATCCCATGTTCTTTCATTGCGTCCATGACCCGCTTGCGCAACGTCAACCGGCTTGCTTGAGCTATTTCAATGCGTTGCGCGGGAATAGTCTGGCCGCGCTCAATCAACTCGATGGTTCGCGGACGATACAAGTCACGGTAGCGCTCAAACCACGGCGCATGAAACTCTGCGAATTCAGCGGCGATCAAATCATAGTGGAGATCGACCCATTCTTGCCAGTCGGGGAAGAGATCAATGGATTGAACATTGGCTCCTAAAGCTGTCAGTTGATCGACCTGCTCGGTCAGTAGCGTTTTCATTTCCGGTTCGCATTGCTCCCAATAAGGACCTGTAATCCAACCGATGCCGGTATGGGGAGGGTCTTCGTCGGCTGCTTTGTGATTCCAGTCAGGCACCAATGCCGCTGCCACTGTTTCAACAGACGCTATGTCAGGAGTGAAAAAACCAACGTGATCCACAGAGACCGAAAAAGGGACACACCCGTCTGCTGGAATGCGTCCATAGGAGGGCTTGAATCCGACTACCCCGCAGAAGGATGCGGGCCGGGCCACAGATCCAATGGTCTGAGTTCCGAGCGTCAGCGGCACAAATCCCGTCGCCACCGCTGCAGCCGATCCGCTTGAAGAGCCCCCAGGCGTGTGTTGGAGATTGTGCGGATTACGAGTGGGACCGGGTTCGGCAAAGGCAAATTCTGTTGCCACGGTTTTGCCGAAGATCAATGCGCCCTGCTCGCGAAGCCGTGTCACCACAGATGCCTCGGCCCCGGCGAACAGGTCCGCAGGCAATGCGCCGCCTGCCCGAGTTTCAAATCCGTCCACATGAAAGAGATCTTTGATTCCGACCGGAACACCGAAGAGGGCAGGGCGGGCGTTATCGTGCGCACGAGTGCTCGCTGGGTAGGCGCGATTCAGATCATCCACCTCCGCCAGTAATCGCTCCCGACGATGAGGTTCTGGCAGAAAGGCTTGAATGGCCCGATCGCGCTCTTCGACACGGTCTACTAGTTCAGCGATGGTTTGAGCCAATGAATCTGGACTGCGCCAACATGTCCGCGAGAACAATTGAACGACACTCGTCATGCTTTCCTTTCTGACAAGGCCTTGGCCATGCCGTGCCACGCCAATGTCGCACATTTGACCCGGAGCGGGAACTTACGCACGCCGCTCAAGGCCATCAAGTCTTCGTGCCAATCCGGATCCAATTCTCGCTCTCCCCGCATGGCTGCGACAAATTGTTCGATCAAATCGTTGGCCTCCTCAATAGGTAAGCCCTGCAATGCCTCTGACATCATGGATGCGGAGGCTCGGCTGACTGCGCAGCCGCTGATCTTGTAACGGACGGCTTCGATCTGTTCATCGTTGATCTGGCAAGTAAGTTGAATGCGATCGCCACACATGGGGTTTTCTTCATCCGCCAGCACCGGATCGTCGGCAAGCAATTCGGCGTTCCGGGGGTGCTTGTAATGGTCGAGGATCATTTCCTGATAAATCTGTTCCAGATCGTCCATTATGTCTTCCAAGATTCCTGGTCTTTTGCGGCCTATCCGTGACGGGGTAGGGAGGGCGGTTCCACACCCGCTGCGGCTCGCTCTACCTTCGCATTGATACTCGATACTATTGGTGTTCGATATCAGTAAAGTTTTTAATCCAGATTCGATTCTGTTACTTACTCGTACACCTACTCGTACACTCAGATCAAGCGCCGAGCCACGCAGTGCCTGCTTGCATCAAGCCTGAAAGAACCGCTGCGCCGCTTCGATGGCGGCGATCAATCGATCAATTTCAGCATGAGTGTTGTAGAGGTATACGCTGGCGCGGCTGACTGCCGGTACGCCGAGACGGCGCATCAGCGGTTGTGCGCATAGATGGCCGGCGCGAATGGCGACGCCTTGCTGATCCACATATTGAGATAAATCATGAGGATGAATTCCGGACACTTCAAACGACACAGCTCCGCCACGTTTGGCGGCCCGACCAAAGATCCGCACGTCCGGCAGTGAATCCAAACGCTCAATGAGATACGAGGTTAATTCCTGCTCGTACGCGTGAATCCGATCCAGGCCCATGTGTGTCAAGTAATCAACAGCAGCCCCCGCGGCAACGACATCGGCAATGTTGGGGGTGCCAGCCTCATACTTGTAGGGTAACTCGGCCCAGCTGGATTCTGTATCGCCTACTTTACTAATCATTTCGCCGCCGCCCAAAAACGGTCCGACTTCAGCCAATGCGCCATCCCGAGCATACAGAACTCCGACACCGGTGGGACCACACATCTTATGAGACGAAAAGACGACAAAGTCCGCTTCCAGAGTGGCTACGTCGACAGGCATATGCGGTACGCTTTGAGCGGCATCGATGAGCACGGTTGCGCCGACGGCATGACTTTGTTTGACCAGATCGGCCACTGGGTTGATCGTACCGAGCACATTGGACATGTGAGTCACGGCGACCAGACGTGTGCGCTCGCTGAGCAGGCGGCCAAACTCTTCCAAGTCAAGTTCCCCCGTCTCTGTGATCGGGGCGATGCGGAACGTGGCTCCATGCCTCTGACACGCCAACTGCCACGGGACCCAATTGCTGTGGTGTTCCATCGCGGTGACGAGGATTTCGTCGCCTTCTCGGAGATGGGCATCGCACCAAGCGCGGGCAACAAGATTGATACTTTCGGTGGTGCCGCGGGTGAGGATGATGTTCTGTGGAGCGGGCGCACCAATCCAGTTGGCTATGCTGGCCCGTGCTGCTTCAAATTGCGCGGTGGCTTGTTCGCCCAAATAGTGCAAGGCTCTATGGACATTCGCGTTTGATTGCTCGTAATAATCCACTAACGCCTGGACGACTGGCCGCGGTGTTTGCGATGTGGCGGCATTGTCAAGATAGGTGAGAGGTTTGTCGGCATAAACCGTTTGATGCAAGATCGGGAAATCTTCTCGAATCCGCTCTACGTCGAGTGCGGATTGCACAACGGTTTCTACAGTACTGACCATCGTTCTACACCTTTACAAACACTTTACCATCATCGATTTTGACCGGATAACTCGCAACGGGCTTCACGGCAGGTAAACTTAGATTTTTGCCAGTCCGAATATCAAACCGGGCCCCATGGAGTGGGCACATCAGTTCGTGACCCTCCAAATCTCCATGTGCCATGGAGGTCTTCTGATGACTGCACCAAGCGCTGATGGCATAAAAACCATCATCCGTCTTAAACAAGCCAATTTGGTTCTCGCCGCCGTAATCCAACAACTTGCGATCCGTCGAATCAAATTCGCTGACAGAGGCTGCTTCCTGCCATTCCCCAGATTTTCCGAATAAACCCATAGGTGCTTAGCCTTTCATCTTCGCTTCAATATTGCGATGCACGATGTCCCGAATGAAATCATGCGGAATTCGGTCGATGACTTCCTCGAAAAATCCAAGGATGAGCGCCCGGCGAGCTTCGTCCTCACTGAGACCGCGTGACCGCAAATAAAACAATTGCTCTGGATCCAAGTTTCCCACGGTCGAACCGTGACTACATTTCAGGTCATCTGCATCAATCAAGAGACCTGGGATCGAATCTGCTCGGGCCCCCTCGTTCAAGACCAGATTGTTGTTGGTTTGATAGGCATCGACACGAATGGCGCCGGGCCGGGCGATAATCAAACCCTGATAAACGGAACGGCCAGTGTCCTTCACTGCGCCCTTGTACAACAAACGGCTGTAGGTGTCGGGAGAGGAGTGGATCTGCAGTGTCCGCTGATCCATGTGCTGTTCACCGGTGGCAAAAAAGATACCGTCCATATCAGCGGCTGATCCAGGTCCGGCAACATCACTGCCGAACTTCATTTTACTGCGGGCAGTACCGAAGTTGAGCGTGATCCAATTCAAGTTGGCATCCCGTTGGACAAGGCCCCAGTCATTGGTGATTTGGCAGGAGTTGGCACCCCATTCTTGTAAGCTGACGAGTTTGAAGTTTGCGCCTTCGTCCACATACAGCTCTCGCTCGGGCACAGCCACAAAACGGATATCATCTGCTGATTCGAGGTGTTCGGCAATGACGGCTTCACTGTTGCGCTCGGCGACAACGACTAAACGCGGAATCAACATCGAATCCGGCTGGGTGATGTTGTACCGAATCAGCATACCCCGTTCCCATTTCACATTGGCGGGGATATGCAGGAACAGACCAAAATTCCAAAACGCATCATTGAAGGCTTCGTATTTGCCAGATGTGGCTGGCATCGCCTTGCCTTGCAAGTAGGTTTCGATCCAGTCTGGGTGATTTTCCGCTATTTCTGCAAAAGAACCGATTGTGATGCCTGCTTGCTCGGGCGTATCGTTGTTGCGCAGAATCGCGTAGCCATCTTGTTGCACAGCCACAACGACATCAAATTGCTCGTCCCACGGACTTGCGGTCACGGTTTCGAGGCGGGGCAGGGTGGGCAGCCGCTGCACATCCGATATGGGAAAAAGTGCAGGATCGGTCCGCCGCCATTCTTCGTCGCGCACGGTCGGCGATGCGATTTGTAGGTAGCCCGCAAAGGCTTCCGCTCGCTTATTGGCAAGAACTGCTGGTTGTTCCTCCGATTGAATCCGGTTGAACAACTCCTCATCAAAGCCGGGCAAGGTGTCCACGGCTGTTTCCATCAATGCTTCTGTCATTTTCAATTCTCCCCTCGTCAACCGATACTTCCCTCGAGCTTCATCTCCAGCAGCTTGATGGCTTCGACAGAGAACTCCAGTGGTAATTGTTTAAATACTTCGCGGGCGAATCCGTTGACCACCATCGAAATGGCGTCTTCTTCGCTCAAACCCCGACTCTTCAAGTAGAAGATTTGATCTTCGCTGACCCGGGAAGTGGTGGCCTCGTGTTCAATCACCGCACTGCTGTTTTCTGATTCTATGTACGGGAACGTGTTGGCGCTGCACTTGTCTCCGATCAACATGGAATCGCAGTTCGAGTAATTTCGACAGTTGTGGGCATCAGGCACCACCTGCACCAACCCTCGATAGCTATTGATCGATTCACCCGCCGAAATTCCTTTGGAAACAATCGTGCTCTTCGTGTTATTGCCAATATGAATCATCTTCGTTCCGGTATCGGCTTGCATCTTATTCGTCGTGACAGCAACCGAGTAAAACGCGCCAACGGAATTGTCACCTTCCATGATTACGCTGGGGTATTTCCAGGTAATCGCCGATCCGGCTTCGACTTGGGTCCAGGAAATCTTGGAGTTCTGACCCCGACAATGACCTCGCTTGGTGACGAAGTTATAGATGCCGCCTTTACCTTCCTTGTCGCCCGCGTACCAGTTCTGAACGGTGGCATATTTAATCTCCGCGTCATCAAGGGCGATCAGTTCGACCACCGCTGCATGCAGTTGGTTGCGATCCCGGGAAGGGGCGGTACACCCCTCCAAATAAGAGACGTAAGCGCCTTCCTCCGCCACGATCAGGGTGCGTTCGAATTGTCCAGTGTCCAGCGCGTTAATGCGGAAGTACGTGGACAGGTCGACAGGACAGCGCACGCCCTTCGGGATGTAGCAGAACGAGCCGTCCGTGAATACGGCAGAATTTAGCGAAGCGTAATAGTTGTCCGTGTAGGGAACGACCGTGCCGAGATATTTTTTGATCAGCTCGGGATAATCCCGGATGGCTTCGGAAATGGAACAAAATACAATTCCTTTTTCTGCTAATAACTCGCGGTGAGTCGTGGCTACAGAGACGCTGTCGAATACTGCGTCAACGGCGACACCCGCAAGGCGATTCTGCTCGTGTAGAGGCACACCCAATTTTTCAAATGTCGCAGCCAACTCGGCATCGATCTCGTCGGAGTTCTCTCCCTTACTCTTGGGAGCAGAGTAATAGCAGATGTCCTGGTAATCGATGGGCGGGTAATTCAGGTGGGCCCACTTCGGTGCTTGCTGTTTCAGCCACCAGCGATAGGCCTTCAACCGCCATTCCAGCATCCATTCTGGTTCCTGTTTCTTGGCCGAAATGATTCGAATAACGTCTTCATTCAACCCCTTGGGTACTGAATCGGTTTCGATATCGGTGTAGAAGCCATACTTATAATCATCTAAAATGGCGGTAGATTCTGTGCTCATTGTGTGTCTCCTCCCGTTATTCGTTAGTGGGCCAGCACTTCCTGGCCGAATTCCTCTCGGACCCAGTCATAGCCGCTTTCTTCGAGTTTCTTGACTAATTCTGGCCCGCCGGAATGGATGATCTTTCCATCAATCAGGATGTGTAAGTGATCTGGACTGATGTAACGCAAGATTCGTTCGTAGTGTGTGATCACCAATAATCCAAAATCAGGACCGGTCAACTTATTGACACCCTTTGAAACCACTTTGAGTGCGTCGATGTCCAAGCCGGAATCGGTCTCATCCATAACTGCGAACTTGGGTTTTAAGGTGAGCATTTGAAGAATTTCCATCCGCTTCTTTTCTCCGCCCGAGAAGCCTTCGTTTAGATAGCGATTGATGAATGAGTCATCGACTTCCAGGTATTTGATATTCTCGCGCAGTTCCTTGAGAAATTCCGCGGGCTTAATTTTCTTGTCGGCATGAGTTGCGTCATGAGCGCTTTTCAAGAACTTGGCGACGCTGACACCCGGGATGGCGACAGGGTACTGGAATGCCAAGAAAACGCCCAACCGCGCTCGCTCTTCTGGATCTAGCTCAAGCAGATTTTGGCCGAGGAAGAGAATCTCTCCCTCTGTTACGTCATACGCTGGGTGACCCATAATTACGTTGGCCAAGGTGCTCTTCCCGGAACCATTGGGCCCCATCAAGGCATGCGTTTTACCTTGGGCAATAGACAGGTCGACACCTTTGAGGATTGCCTTGCCCTCGGTTTCGGCGTGCAAATTGCGGATTTCAAAATACGGTGTTTCACTCATCATACATCTCCTTCAGTTTTATATTAAATATCAAATCCAAGTTCCAATCGGGCTTCTTCAGTCATTTTGTCAGGGCCCCAAGGTGGATCCCAGACGATATCCACCTGTGCTTCTGCGATGCCGTCGACATGGACCGCGGCTTCATTCACCTGATGCAATAAGTAGGGCCCAAACGGACAGCCTGGTGAGGTTAGCGTCATCTCGATGTGCGCCGATCCGCCGTCGACTTCGATTTTGTATACAAGCCCCAGATCAATAATGTTCATATGCAGTTCTGGATCGACAACATTCGCAAGCGCATCCCGAACATCTGCTTCTTTACCTGTATACTCACTCATAATGTCTCCACTTATATCTTTTTCGACTTGCTCGTTTCACGAAACGTCTTCAATTCAAAACTGGCCAGATAATCCAGCAACTGGTTTTGGATAGCAAGCACAGGCTCCCGTATCGGACAAACCTTATACTGGTCGCATGATTCGGGGGTTTCCTGACACTTTACCAGGCGAAAAGGGCCCTCCACTGCCTCCAAGACATCGCCCAGAACCAAATTGTCAAGCGAGGTACTCAACTGGTACCCCCCATGAGCTCCATGTATTGACTTGACCAGCCCCGACCGCGCTAGCGCTTGCATCACTTTCCCAAGCATATCGCTGGGGATATCATACTGGTCTGCCAGCTCGGCCACGGACACAACTTGATCGGCCTCTTCATCCATGTGAAGAAGCGCCATCAAGGCATATTCAACTCGCTTGCTTAAGCGTAACATTGTACTTTGAAATTGAAAGCTTAAATCGGACTTATTTTGTCCGCTTTAGATGTAAAGGTATTCAGGAAGTCTGTCAAATGCGATTCGGTGAACGTCAGTCCAAACCCAATTTACAACGAGCTCGATTTGCCGTTGATTTCGATCAGGCCCCACTGTTGGTAATCTGGGAAGTGACTCGAAGTTGTGAATTAGCCTGCCTACATTGTCGCGCCGAGGCGATCCAGCGTCGGGATCCGTTGGAGCTTTCGCTGGCGGAAGGAAAATCCCTGATTGACGAAGTCCATAAGATGGGGACTCCGTTAATGATTTTCACTGGCGGAGATCCGCTTCAGCGTGAGGATTTGGAGGAGTTAATTGCTTATGCGGCATCGGCAGGATTGCGTGTGGGGACGATTCCTGCCACGACGGATCGGTTGACAAGAGAGCGGATGATCTCACTTCGCAAAGCGGGGTTGGATCAAATGGCCATCAGTATTGATGCCCCCACGGCTGCTCGGCATGATGATTTCCGCCAAGTTGAGGGATCGTTTGCCAAGGCCATGCAGGCTGCCGAGTGGGCCCGCGAACTGGAGATTCCGCTGCAGGTAAACTCTGTGTTTGGCGCGTGGAATGTCAGCGATTTTGATGCGATGGCCGAACTGGTGACTTCGTTAGGAGTCGTCTTCTGGGAAGTCTTTTTCTTGGTGCCTACCGGGAGAGGGGGCGACCTGCCCTGCTGCAGCGCGGACGAATTCGAACAGTTATTTGCCCAACTCGATCAGTTGTCAAAGCGCGTATCTTTTAAAGTGAAAGTCACAGAGGGGCAGCATTATCGGCGTTTTTTGGCAGACCGCTATCGAGATCATGCGACATTGGCCGCTACCCACGGGCACATGCCCAGAGTGGCCGTGAATGCGGGACGCGGTTTTTGTTTTGTCGATCATACAGGAGTGGTTTCTCCGAGCGGCTTTATGCCGATCCCTTGCGGAAACGTCCGCGATCGGTCCATCATCGACATCTATCGAAATTCCGAGACATTTCGAGGCCTGCGGAATCCCGACTTGTTGAAAGGGGCCTGTGGTACATGTGATCACAGAAACGTCTGCGGTGGAGGTTCTCGAGCCCGTGCCTATGCCATGACCGGCGACATCCATGCCCAAGAGCCTTTCTGTATCCTTACGCAACCTGCCCATCAAGCGGCAGAGCAGATCAACAAATCAGATCTTTGAAGTTGCTGAATTCCGCCCGAAAACCACTGGGCACGCCCTTCGCAATCACGGAAACAGCATCATGCGAGTGCAGGGACTCAAGATGAGCGCAGGCGACTTCGAAATCACAAATTCGTGGATCGGCGTTGAGCTGCTCATAGACAAGGCGTGCTGCGTCTTCCACAAATTTGATCGCCGCACCGTTCATCTCTGCAAAGGCTTGCTCATCCTCGCGCTTGACCATGACTTGCGTTTCGGTTTGGAGGGCATTCAAGCAGTGCATTTGCACATCTTCAATCGTTAATTCGGCATCGGGAGCCACCTCAACGACCACCCGCGCTTTGCTGCGCTGTGAATGGGGTATGCTGTAAACCGCTCGCACATCCCGAGCATGTTCCGATAATTCCGCGGAGCACGGACACGCCGAAGAATAGACAAAATCAAAATGAATGAATGTGCGCACACGATTCTGCTGATCAATCCGTCCCTCAAATGCACACTGATAATATTGATAGCCGAACAATTCGCTGCGCAGGCTTTTCTGTAGCAGGGGATAAGAGAAATTCAGCTGAATGCGAGCTGAATCACAAACGACTTCTTTCTTGTAGGCTGTTAAAATGGAACTCAGTGTCTCGAGCGTAAACGTGTCGTCCTGAAATTCATAAAACGAGCGGACCACGCGGGACATGTTAATCCCTTTAATGCTGGGGCGTAGCGATACAGTCCCTGTCACGCTGGTTTCCAGGGTGATCGGTTCACCGGTGTGCGTACGGAATTTCAGAGGCAACTTAAAGTTGGATACCCCAACTTGCTGTATCGCAACGTTAGCGCCCTGCAAAGCGCCAGCCGCGTTTTGCATGTCCGGCAAAGACTCTCGATAGGCGGGAGTCACCTGAAAATCACGTTGGTATTGCTGTTGTAAAGCCGTTTCAGTGCCCGCCGCTGTCTTATGTAGATATAACTTTGTCATGGTGTCTGTGATCATGTGCGAAACCTTTCGTAATCCAAATGTTTACAATAGGTCGCGCTGCTGCTGGACAACTAACTAATCATTTCAAGTGTCAGCAGATTTTGTGTTGTTTCCTACCCCCCCCACAGTCCTCTTATATTACAATGAATTGCTGGGAAACCAAGGATGTATAGCGAAAAAAACGTCGTAATACAATCGGATTTTGAGCGACTTAAGCTACGGACCGTCAAAGCAGAAAAGGAGAGGTTTCAGGTATGCACACTATCAGGTACATTTTTTTAACGTTATTCGTTTTTTCGGCCCCCTTGCTGGGCGCTGCTCAATCAACCGGTCCCGTTCGGTCTGAGCACGTTGAAGTCGAATTGGTTTCGGAGGTTGAATTGGTCCAACCCGGCACCCCGTTTTGGGTCGGTTTTCGGATGACCGCAGATCCTGAATGGCACACTTACTGGAAAAATCCTGCTGAATCGGGATTGGAAACTACGCTGACCTGGGATCTGCCGGATAATTTTGAGGCAGGAGAAATACAGTGGCCGTACCCGGAGAGATTTGTTCTTGAGTCGATTGTCTCCTTCGGATTTGAGCGGGAAATCCTGCTCATGGTAGAAATCACCCCTCCCGCAGATCTGGAGGCTGAAGAGATTACATTGGGTCTGCGCGCAGACTGGCTAGAGTGTAAGACGATTTGTTTGCCCGGCAGCGCCGAAGTGTCCTTAGTCTTGCCAGTGCAAGATGCAGAGCCAGTAGCCGATCCAAATCACGCAGAACTCTTTCAACGGGCCCGCAACGAATGGCCGCAGGTTGATGTCGGGTGGACATTTGCCGCCACGGAGCACGAAGATCGTGTCCAAGTGCGAGCCATTCCTCCTGAGGGATGGCAGGGAATGATTCGTTCGGCTCACTTTTATGCGTCAGATCCTGAAATTGTTTTGTACGGATCGGAGCAAAAATGGCACTATAAAGATGGCGAGTATCATTTCGATCTCGAGCGCAACACGATGTTTAATCACGAGCCAGACCGGTTGCGCGGAGTGCTCGTTGCTGAGCGGGGCTGGTTGGGACCGCAAAGTGGACGAGCGCTTAAAGTAGATGTAGAATTAAGTCCTGCTGACGCAGCTCTAGCTTCAGAGGAGCGTGGTGACATCGGCTTTGGCTTGGCGTTGATGTTTGCGTTTATTGGCGGGATGATCCTGAACCTGATGCCCTGTGTGTTTCCCGTCATTTCGATGAAAGTGATGGGGTTCGTTCAGCAGGCGGAGCAAGATCGGTCGCAGGTCTTTAAGCACGGTGCAATGTTTGGGTTCGGCATCCTGGCATCCTTCTGGGTGCTGGCGGGAGTGCTGATCGCCCTACGCGCGGGTGGCGAGCAGCTGGGGTGGGGCTTTCATTTACAGTCGCCGTTCTTTTTGATCGCAATTTCAGTCCTGTTCTTTCTGTTGGCCCTTAATCTGTTTGGTGTGTTTGAAGTGGGGACCTCTTGGATGGGGTTGGGCCAGCAAGCGGCTGGTTCGAGCGGTTTGTCCGGGTCGTTTTTCAGCGGGGCAGTGGCGACGTTAATCGCAACGCCCTGCACGGCGCCATTCATGGGCGCTGCCCTCGGCTATGCACTGACTCTTTCGGCTCTAGAGTCGATGACCATATTTACTATGTTGGGTATTGGTATGGCTGTTCCCTATGTTTTGCTGGCTGCTTTCCCACAGTGGCTGAGCCGGATTCCTCGACCCGGGCCTTGGATGGAAACTTTTAAGCAAACAGTGGGCTGGGTGTTTGTTCTGGTTGTCGTTTATATGATGAAGGTATTAGATGCCGTGGCTGGCGGCCCTGGCGTAATGTTATTTGTTTATGTCGGGACTCTGGTGGGAATTGGCGCTTGGATTTTAGGGCGCTGGGGCGCGATATCACGTAAAGAACGAGTCCGTTATACGGCGCGTACTGTAGCGACGTTTCTGATTGTCGGCGGAACATGGTTCGGTATGTCTGAGGCGCGTCACCTTGGGCCCGTCACGGCGACAGCAGCCGCATCAGAACGCGGCATTCAGTGGGAGGAGTTCTCGCCGGAGCGGCTGGCTGAATTGCGAGCCGCAGGCAAGCCGGTCTTTATCAATTTTACAGCGGCATGGTGTACCCTTTGTCAGGTCAATGATCGTATTGCCTTTCGCTCTGCACGCGTCGCTCAAGCCTTTGAAGAGCATGGCGTGGTGCCGTTACGAGCCGACTGGACACAGCGGGATGATATGATTGAACGGGTCCTGGCGGGATATGGTCGAAGTAGTATTCCATTCTATGTGGCGTACGGAGCCCATGATGAAGAGCCAACCTTCCTACCTGAGGTTCTACGCCCGGGAATCGTTATCGATGCGCTAGAGAATTTGTAAATCGCAAACGCTGGCAGGTCTTGTTGCCGTCTACAGGCCAGCCGGAAGAAATAATAGGCGGAGTAGTATGGAGGAAAGAGGATGTATAAGAGAATATTGACAGCCGTAGCTTTGATGACAATTGGAGCTGCATGCAGCTTGCCTTCGCAGGCCGCGTTACAAGTGGGAGAAGAAGCGCCCGATTTTACCTTGACCAGCATCGAGGGGAACGAGCACTCGTTGTCCGACTTCCGCGGGCAATTTGTCGTCCTGGAGTGGGTGAATCACGAGTGTCCATTCGTGCGCAAATTCTATGATGTCGGTGAAATGCAGCGCTTGCAAGAGGAGTTCACAGAGCAAGGCGTGATCTGGCTATCGATCTGTTCATCTCGTGAGGGCGAGCAGGGATACATGACGAAAGAACGCGCTCGCGAAGTCGTGGCCGAATTAGGCTCGAGGCACACCGCTTATCTGTATGATGAGCCCGGTGATGTGGCTCGTCTGTTTGGCGCCCGCGTCACACCACATATGTTTGTGATCGATCCTGATGGTGTCTTGATCTATCAAGGCGCGATCGACAGCATTCGCAGCGCCAACCCGGCAGACATTGAGCGTGCTGAGAACTTTGTGGTCTCCGCTCTGACGGAAGCCAAGGCCGGTCAGCCAGTGTCGACGCCAGTGACAACGGCATATGGTTGCACGATTAAGTTCTAATTCTTGAGGATATGATGATGATCAGCCCGGCTGCTTTGTGGCCGGGCTGATTTGTTATGCAGCCATTCTAATTATGTACTCGGATTCAAGCACACGGCGACCCTAATTATAATGGCTGCTTTGCGATCACACTCAATTGACACTCGGGGTTTCGCTTTAGTAGGATTAGACATCGGAACATTGCACTGTGGGAGAATGCATGCAGCATGTGAAAACAGCCTATGTCGAAAATGTGATTTCGAGATCAGCCGATGGCATTGTGCAAGATCTGCGTTTTGCTGTCCGGATCGACAATATCGCATTTGAGAAAGTGGTGGAGATTCAATGGTGCGGTGAAGACGGGGATTGGCATATAAATCCCGCGACCTTTCATCATATGCTGCCCAGTGGCCAAGAACTCTGGACGGCCCACATTCATTGTGCCTTAACCCCCGAGCAAGGGGTCCCCGGAAACATCCGTTTTGCTGTTCGACTGGAAGCGCAAGGGCTGACCTTCTGGGATAGTAATCACGGCCACAATTATTCTGTCGATGCCGATGCCGGCGCCGTGGTGTATTCTCAGGAATGGCTGCAACATCTGCATCACGACCCAGTGCTGCACGGCGGAAAATCGACGCTCGATATCGACACAGCCGTGCGAGCGTCCGTGGACGCTCACGCTGTGCGTGTACATTGGACAACGGACCATTGGAAGACGAGTACGATCACGCCGGCAACGCGAGCGGTGGATCATTGGGCGAAGACATGCCGTGCGGCTGCACGGAATCCGAATCGCTATGATTGGGAAATATGGCGGGCTCCACTGCCTGTTGAGCAGGCCTATCGAATCGAATACGCCATTGAATGTCAGTCCCGTCAAGGTGCTTTTTGGGATGATAACCAAGGCAGCAATTATCGCAGCTCGCGCGGCACACTGCGCGTTTTGACATTGAATTTGCACTGCAATCAGGAAAAGGACCAAGCGAAGAAACTGAAGAAAATTGCCCGGGTCATTGAGCAGGACGAGATCGATATCGTCTGCCTACAGGAAGTGGCCGAAGATTGGAATGATGGTAAGGGAGATTGGGCTACCAATACGGCCCACATCATCAATCAACATTTGTCGATGCCGTATCACCTCCATACCGATTTCTCTCACCGCGGATTTGATCAATATCGGGAAGGGCTTGCCATCCTCAGTCGCCATGAATTCTCGTTTACTGATTCTGGCTATGTCTCGGAGAGCACGGACATTTTCGATATCCATGCCCGACGCGTGTTGATGGCCCAAATCTTCGTCCCGTATTATGGCCCCATCAATGTCTTCAGTGCTCACTTGAGCTGGCCGGAAGACGGTTTTTCGCAGCAGTTCGAGCGACTCAGTGAGTGGGTGAACAACCGTCAGGAACCCCATCTGGCAGCGACGCTCATCTGTGGAGATTTCAATATCCGAGCGGATTCGGCTGCCTATGCTGCCGTCGTTCAGGCCGGAGATTTTCAAGACCAATATTTAAAGGTGCAGCGACCCGATTTGTACGGGCAGATTTTTGGCATCAAGAAGCCTGCCCCTGAGAAAACATTACATGGCGACGGTCGAATTGATTTTATCTGGATGCATCGGCAATCCAACTTGAATGCCCTCGCGGGAAGAGAACTGTTTACCAAGGAAACCTATGGACGGGTGTCAGATCATTCTGGATATATGGTCGAATTTGAGCCGCTTTAACGGATTTCAAAACGATGCAGATTGAATGGGCAGAACAGCTTGTCAAGCCAGTGTCGGGCTGGATGAGTGTGCCCTATGATCGTTATAATGATTTTGGTGAACTCTTTTATTTGCGTCGGGCGAGCATCGAGTTTGACTGCTTTTGGGGGAGCGATCTCAATGTCAAGGTGCTCGCTAAGGTCTATTATGAGGATGGGACCTGCGACCATTTTTTGGCTCCCACAGACCCCTATGATATCCAGTGGGATCGCCATAAGCGGTCGACACGAGATATATTTATCCGGCTGCACTCTCCTCATCAAGGACATGTAACGTGTGTCAAATTTGCGTTCATCGTGCATCTGCATGAACGGTCCATTCCTTCCCACAGCGAATATATCCTTATGGACGGTGCAGATCTGCACGCAGCCGGAGAGCGCCATCGCGCCATTTCTGAGGAATGGGCCACGCCCAATCACTATCGCACCCATGAGCTCGACGCAGGTGTCTTGCAGCGAGATGCGGATCATATCAATCAGCATCCAGAGTCACTGCATTTGATTCCGAAATTCACCAAGGGGCAAACCTGGCATCCGTATCATCCCAAACGCTATATTCATGATCACATAGACAAAGTGATTTGGCGCAAGCAAAACGATCCCGCCGGTTTGCATGTCATCAAGGTCTGCGTGGACTGCATTGATGATGAGGACTTCTGCAATCATTTGCTGCATGCCCAACACTGCGGTGTTCTTGTGCAGGTAATTGTGGATTGGCGGAAGATGACGTTGACCAATAGTCAGAACTATTTGAAGTTGAAGCGTTCCGGGGTTGAGTTGTTGGGCGAAATCTGTACGTCACGAGATCCGAGTGCTGAGGTCGCTACCGACATGCACAACAAGTTCATCATCTTTGATCATGAAGACTGCATTATTGGTTCCTTTAATATCACGTTTGATCAGTGGGGAGCCAATTGGGAATCAGGTATGACCTTCCATTCTGAGGGAATGTGTCATTTGCTGGACAACATCTTCCAAAGTGTACGGGGGGGAGTCATCCAATGTTATGGCGTAGACCCGATGGGGCGGTTCAATTTGCTCTATACGTTTGGTCGCACACGGTTGATGGATGGGAGATACTACCGACCGCATCATGCCATTTTGGGCGAAATTAACCGGGCCCGCTACTCCATTGATCTCTGCTTGTTCTTGATTGGCGAATTGCGTGGAGAGCATGGTGATAGTGTGATTGATGCCTTGCTGCATGCCAAGTATCGGGGCGTGAATGTCCGGGCAATCTTCAACGGTCACTTGGCATGGCAAGGCGATATCCGCCAACCTCGATCGATGGACGAGGAGTTGAGTCGACCGCTTTTGCCAGCCTTGCAGCGTCTCAAAGATGGCGGGGTTCCCTTGCATCTTGTCTATGGAGTACATGATCAGCCCATTCCCTATTCGCCCATTCACTCCAAGCAATGCGTCATCGATCAGCATATCGTCCTGGATGGCAGTTTTAATTGGTACAATACATCTGTTCACTCGCATGACTTACTCGTGATTGTGAACGATCGTTTTGTGGCCCGCCACTATTTGGAAGAAGCCCAACAGATTCTCGACAGTTTTCGGGTCATCTACCTACAATAATCAGTATGACAGTGGCCCTCTACAAAGCCCGACGTTCATGTCGCGGCATGAGTAACAGACTGAGTGGGTGGTGTCTCGCATTACTTGTCCCTGTGATTTTCTGGGGACTGCCCACGCAGAGTGTTGCAGAAGAAATCACCTATCGTGTTCGCTTTTCCGGTGTTGAAGATCGGGCATTGCTGAATGACCTGAAAAGCGTATCGGATATGATCGAGCTACGACGTAAAAGTCCGCCTGGTTCGATGCGCCAACTTCAGCGCCGGGCGCAGCGTGACGCAAATCGGTTTGATGCCGTATTGCGGTCGCATGGATTTTACGATGCAACGATTGAAATTGACGTTCGGCCTCGTCGACGATTCGTGCGTGTTCGTTACGATATCGATCCCGGCCCTCTATATACAATTCAACGTCTTGAAATCGTGGTTAGCGATGCTCTCGACGCCTCTCGGGCGAACCGTCATTTCCGTGACATCAAGTCGCAGACGATCGGAGAACCCGCTCGCGCCCCGTTTGTCCTGCAGCTCCAAGACCGCTTGATTCGTCAATTAGAACAGGATGGGCATCCATTTGCACGCAAAGTCCACCGCCGCGTCGAGATCGAGCATGCTAGGCGCGCAATGTTTCTTACTTTCGAGTTGGAACGTGGCCCCATGGCTCGTTACGGGCCGGTTGAATTCAGCGGTTTGCAGCGCGTTCGACCTCGATTGATAAACAACAGCATTCCCTGGGAGATAGGAGATCCATTTGATGGGTCACAGGTACGTGCGTTTCAGCGTCGCATCATGGATCTGGGACTATTCTCGTCGGCTCGTATCATCCATGCCACTGAATTAACTACGGAAGGTTTGTTGCCGTTCGAGATTGAATTTGTTGAACGCAAACATCGTTCGTTACAGTTGGGCGCGGGGTATCGGAGTGATGAAGGCGCATTAGGGAGAGTGGGCTTTGAGCACCGCAATTTGCGAGGAGTCGGCGAGCGATTTTCTACGCAGTTCACCTTATCTGAACAGGGCTATGGAAATGAATCACGCTATTCCAAACCGCATTTCCGCAGATTGGACCAAAACTTGATTGTCACGGCTCGCGCAGTGAATGAGGAAACCGATGCCTACCGCAGCCGAACCATCGGGACATTGGTGACGGTGGATCGACCTCTGTTCGATCATGTTATTGGTAGCACTGGTGTGGGCTTCCGGTACGCATCTGTACGAGAGGATGTCCTCGATGAAGAGTTTGGATTGCTGTACACCCCCTTTGGATTGGATTGGGACGGGAGTGATGATGTCTTTGATCCGCGCCGTGGTGGTCGCGTTTCGCTCAGCTTTACCCCATTTCGCGATATGATTGACTCTAGGGTCGCGTTTACAAAGGCGCGCATTAGTGCAACTCGTTATCAACGCCTGACGCGGCGCCCTCAGATTGATGCGGCCGCCCGCGTTGTGTTTGGGCAGATTGCGGGAGCTGCCCGCGATTCCATCCCGGCAGATGAACGTTTATATGCTGGCGGAGGTGGGTCTGTGCGTGGTTATGCGTATCAGTCGGTGGGACCTCTGGACGGGAAGAGACCTCTCGGAGGGAAGTCTTTAATCGTCGCCTCTGCAGAAATCCGCTGGCGTATGGCAAACGATCTTGGCGTTGTGCTGTTTGCGGATGGCGGTGTTGTGAACGAGGAAGGGTGGCCAGAGAATTTCGAAGAAATCTTGTGGGGAATGGGCGTGGGATTTCGCTATTTCACGCCGGTCGGCCCCTTGCGGTTCGATTTGGCATTCCCGATGGAGCGACGCCAAGGAATCGATGACTCATTTCAATTCTATATCAGCTTGGGACAAGCCTTTTAATGTCGAATAAGAAACAAGCTAAACCACCCAAGCGGTTTCTCCGATCTGATCGCGGCCGGATAAGATGTTGGATCTCCGTCCTGCTGTTCAGCCTGATGATCGGCACTGCTGTCATTGTGCTCGGGCTGCTGTGGCTCGTGTCGCCCGCAGGACTGCGTTGGGCGACGCCGCGAATCGAAGCGCTGGTCGCCGATGCAGTGGGCACCGACGTTCAGATGGATGGACTGCGTCTGAGTTTTCCCCCCCGACTTTCGATCGACCAATTCCGTGTGGGGGAAGAATCGAATCCCTATCTTGACGTTCATTCACTGAGCATCCGTCTATCAGCGCGCGCCTTGATGCAGCGTACTGTACGTGTGCGCTCTCTTGCGATCGATCAGGTGAAGTACCGGAGCTGGCCGGATCAGGGAGAGACACAGAATGAACGAGAGACTCGTTCCCAGTGGACAGGATTGCCAGAATCGATCGGCCCGATACGGCGCGTTCAAGTGGACGCGGTTGAGGTTAAGGCCATCCAATGGAATGATCTGCTTGTTCACGTCCTTGGAGAACTAGATATCAATTTGGACGGAGACCACGCATCCACGGAATGGATAGTCGGTCTGTCTGAAAACGCTGAAGAGGCTGCGTTCACGGGAACCATTCAACTGCTTGGACAGTTACGATCGAGCCGCTCCTTTGTATTGCCGGTGATGACTATTGGGATCTATTGTGACGAGCTGTTGCTTCGCGATATGCCACTGCGGGGATTGCTGATGGAGCTGGAAAGCGATGGCGAGCAAATCGCGTATACGTTGCAAGGAGAAGGAAAACGTCCACAGTCATGGCAAGCAGGTGCGGATGGAGTCATTCAGCTGTTGGATGGAACATTCTCTGGATTTCAACTATCCGCATTTTCCGTTGAGTATGGCGATCTCCTTGTGGAACTTTTGGAGCCGTTGCTGCTGGATCGGCAGGAGAGCGAGTATCGATGGGAAGAGATGCGGTTAGCGATTGGAGAGGGCTCGTTGGTCGCTGAAGGTGAATTCGGGGCCTCGGCGATGGATATCTCTGCCGAAATATTTGATGTTCCTTTGTCTATGTTTGGGTTTGGTGGAGTTTCTCCTGCGCAAGGAGATTTTAGGGGCGAATTGAAAATGCAAGGTGATCCCGCGTCACCCGAGATCTCTCTGTCACTTCTGTTCAGCGATCTGATGCCTGCCAACCCTGAATATTGGGAGGGCCCCCCTGCGGAATTCCGAGCCGACTTCGTTCTGGCAGAAGGACGACTCAGCAGTCATTTCGAATTACTGGGGCCAGCTGGCAAGCCAGGTGTAATTGATCTTGATACACCATTCCTGCTTTCTCTGATGCCATTCTATGTTGAATGGCCACCCCAGGGTGATATCTCCGGCCGCATGACTGCCGAAACCGACCTGTCTGAAGTCGCGCAACTTTTTGTTCTGGATGTGCACCGGCTACGGGGATTGTTCCGCGTGGATCTGTCTATCTCGGGAAGCATGGCTGATCCTGCTCTGAGTGGAATCATCACCGTTGACGATGGGCAGTATGAACATGACTTGCTGGGCACAAGACTGAGGGACGTGTCGATGGCCTTCTCTGGAGAACGTGATCAATTGCGACTCGACTATTTCCGTGCCAACGATGGCCGAGGCGGGGCCCTTTCGATGAGTGGGGCCGTGGATTTTAAGACGCAGGAACACTACCCATTTGCAGGTCAGCTGGAATTAGACAATTTCCGACTGATGCAAAACGATACGATGACCGCTACCGGGAATGGCAGGATTGCCTGGGAAGGGAATCGACTGGCTAGTCAGATCCGTGGAGTATTATCGATTGGACCCGCAGAATTGTCTATTCCAGAGCGACTGCCCGCAGCGATGATCGACTTGGGTGTCATCGAACTGGACGGAGACACTCCTCCTGATTTAGACGAAACGCCCGTGGGCTTGCAGCATGCCATGTCCATGGATCTGCAAATCGTAATCCCCGATCGGTTCTTCGTCCGTGGGCGCGGGTTGGACTCGGAGTGGGCCGGTGAAATTCGAGCGCGGGGGCCAGTTACCGAACCCGTCCTGACGGGATCCTTGTCTGTGGTTCGCGGCAGATTTGTCTTTTTTGGTCGGCGGTTGGGACTGACGCGGGGAATTATCACACTGGATGGTTCGGTCCCCCCACGTCCGGGACTGGACGTGGTTGCCGAGGCACGCACACGAGATATGACGGCAATAATGCGATTGTCGGGTGCTGTCGATGCGCCCAACATCGAGTTGGAGTCCGCTCCCATATTGCCTCAAGATGAAATTCTGGCCCGACTGCTATTCGGACGTAATGTGGATCGGATCACGCCGTTTCAAGCCCTGACTATTGCGCAAGCTGTGAATCAGTTGCGGGGTGCGGGGAGCGCATTTGATGTGATGGGGCACACCCGACGCGTATTGCGCGTCGATCAAATCGAATTGCGCGACGATGATCAGGATGGCGAAATGACCTTGGCTGTTGGCAAGTATATCAGCGACCGTATTTTTGTCGAATTGGAGCGGGGCAGTGGGGACAACGGCACGCGAGTGGCCGTGGAGGTCGAATTGACACCCAGCCTGCGGTTAGATTCTGAAATCGGAACAGAAGCCGAAGCAGGCATTGGCCTCAGCTGGCAATGGGATTTCTAGAGAAATACGGCGCGTGCCGACTGCACGTCTCGACCGATTTGCGCCTTTAATTCTTCGTGACTATCGAAGAATTTGTCTGCCCGTAAACGTTTTACAAAAGACACTTCCATGTCTCGCCCGTACAAGTCGATGTTGACATCGAAGAGGTGAACTTCTAGCAAGTGGTGCGTATGTTCGCCATGGGAGGTGGGGCGAATGCCTAGATAGGCGGCACCGTTATGGCGTGCCCCATTGTAGACCCCATAAACGGCGTAAACACCAGTAGGGGGGCGGGCTTCATCTTGCAATTTTATGTTGGCGGTGGGAAAGCCAAGCTGCCGTCCGTACTGTTTGCCGGTGGTTACGGTCCCCAACATACTGAACGGCCGCCCCAGCATGGATTCGGCAGCCATCAGATCGCCTGCTTCGATGGCCGTTCGGATGCGTGTGCTGGAAATAATCTCGCCCTCCGCTTCTAAAGGAGGAGGAATGACGGCCTCAAAGCCGTACTCTGCGGAAAGCTCTTGCAGGCGTCGGACATCCCCGGCCGCTTGGTGACCAAAACGCCAGTTGGTGCCAACGGTGATCGTTTTTAGATCAGGGAGAGCGCCGCACAGTTGATCAAGAAAGGCTTCTGGCGATAAGTGGGCCAATTCAGCGGTGAACGGCTGAATAATCACACCTGCCAACCCCGATGATTGTAGCAGACGCAGTTTGTGGGCGGTCGATGTCAGCAACGGCGGGCAGTGCTGCGGTCGCAGAATCCGCGAGGGGTGGGGGTCAAATGTTAATAACCAAGCTTCGCCCCCATCGGTCGATGCCCGGTCCAACGCCGTTTGAATCAGCATTTGATGACCTTTGTGAATGCCGTCAAAAGCACCAATCACCAAATGCAGGGGGGTGCCTCGCTGTTTCTCGCTCCATTGACCCAGTATCTTCATAACAAATGACGTATACAGCTACTCTGCTCCAAACGCATAGACGGGAACGACTTTTTCCCCGAGTTCTTCTAAGGAAAGATTCAATAGTTGATCTAGAGTAGTCGCATGATCGACGTGTAAATTACCAATGGCCGTGCGTCGCAATGCCGCCAGATGACCTCCGCATCCCAGGGAAGTGCCAATGTCATGGCACAGTGTCCGCACGTACGTCCCTTTCGTGCACTTGAGGGAAAACGTGGCATCGGGAGGTGTATAGGTATGCAAGTCAAATCGGTACACATGAATCAAGCGCTCACGACGTTCCACTTCTTGGCCTTTGCGCGCTAATTTATACAGCGGAACACCATTTTTTTTGATTGCTGAGACCATCGGAGGCAGTTGCATTTGATCGCCGCGCCGACTCGACATTTCTTGTTCAATTTGCTCGCGCGTAATATGAGAGGCATCGGCCTCCGCCACCACCTGGCCGTCGGCATCCTGAGAGTCTGTTGTAATGCCCAGTCGCAGCGTCCCGTCGTATTCTTTATCTGTGCCCATGACGCGCTCGGATAATTTTGTGCCACGTCCTAAGAGCAGAATCAGCAGTCCGGTGGCCATTGGATCCAGAGTGCCACCATGGCCAACTTTCCGTAGCCGAAAATGGCTGCGCAGCTTATTGACCACATCGTGAGAGGTCCAGTCTGTTGGTTTGTCGACGAGTAGAATGCCGTCAAACGGATCCGTGCGGTGGGTCTTGCGGCGTTGACCCTGGCGAGTCTGGATCGGGTTCTGGATCGGTTGATTCTTCTGCAGGTGGGGTGCCATATTCCTCTTCCAGTTCAGCAATCAAGTTCAGGACGCGGTCACCCTTCTCAATGGACTCGTCCAATTCAAATTCCAGGTGTGGCGTGTATTTCAGGCTCAGTGCATCATTGATGTGGCGCTGAAACGCCAATCGATGGCTACCAATTGTCTCCAGCATCTCTTCTCGCTCAAGGACATGGTCGCGAATCGAAATGAATACCCGGGCATGCCGCAAATTGGGGGCCGTGACAACATGGGTTACGGTGACCGCAGAAATATCAAAGTCGACTTCACTGATCAGGCGATACATGTAAGCCGCGATTTCGCGTTTCAACAATTCGTTGACTCGAGTAATTCGCTGGTTCGGCATGGTCGTAATGGACAGATCAGAGTTCTTGAGCAATTTGATGAACTTCGAAGAATTCGATCACATCACCCGCTTCATAGTCGGCATGCTTGTCGAGACGAATACCACATTCCTGGCCCTCGCGGACTTCAGACGCATCATTCTGGAATCGCTTCAAAGAGGAAATGGTGCCTTCGTAAACAACGTCTCCCTCCCGCTTCAATCGGGCTCGCGATTTGGAGGTGACTCGGCCGCTGGTCATCATGCAGCCAGCGATCCGGCCAGTCTTGCCGATATCAAATGTTTGCCGGACTTCTGCATAGCCAATGATCGTTTCTTTGGCCATGGGTTTCAATAGACCGGTCATGGCCTGGCGAATATCGTCGACCATTTCATAAATGATGCTGTAGAGACGAATTTCAACTGATTCGCGCTTCGCCGCACGATTCGCACCGCCTTCGCTGGCTACATTGAAGCCGAGCACAATGGCATTCGAAGCGCTGGCCAAAATTACATCATTTTCTGTGATGTTGCCGACACCGGTTAAAATGAATTTTAATTCCACCTTGTCGCTTTTGATCTCGGTCAACGAATGCAAAATGGCTTCCAAGGAACCTTGGACATCGGCCTTGACCAACACATTCAGCTCTTTCTTCTCTGTCGCGTCGGTTTGCCGCAGCAAATCATCCAAGGTGGTGGGTCTTTTGGCAGTACTGTTCAGTTTATCTTTGCGCTGAACTTCAACACGCTCAGAGGCAATGGTCCGGGCAGCGCGGTCGTTGGCAACCGTCACAAATTCAGCGCCTGCATCTGGAACACTATTTAATCCAAGACACTTCACAGCCATGGACGGACCCGCTGTGCGCACCTTGATTCCCTGATCGCTAATCAGCGCTTTAACTTTGCCCCAATAAGGACCACAAACCATTGCATCGCCGACTTTAAGCACACCTTGTTTCACCAAAACATTCGCCGTGGGACCCATTCCGGGTTCTAGGCGAGCCTCGACTACATAGCCATGCGCCGGTCCTTTATCGATGGCTTGTAATTCCATCACTTCCGCTTGGAGTAGGATCATTTCCAGCAAGTGGTCAATACCTTCACCCGTAGCGGCACTGACTGGACAAACGATGGTTTGGCCGCCCCAATCTTCTGGGGCGAGGTTTTCCTGTTGCAATTGTTGTTTCACGCGATCGACATTGGCCGAGTTTAAATCGACCTTGTTGATCGCCACCATAATCGAGACATTAGCTGCTTGGGCATGCTGGATTGCTTCCCGGGTCTGCGGCATAATTCCGTCATCAGCAGCAATAATAATGACGGCGATGTCTGTTAAATTCGCTCCGCGGGCGCGCATGGCTGTGAAGGCCGCATGACCCGGCGTGTCAATGAACGTAATCTTGTTGTCGTTGTAGTCAACCGTGTACGCGCCAATGTGTTGGGTGATACCTCCGTGTTCGCCAGATACTACTTGCGATTGCCGAATCTTATCCAACAAACTCGTCTTCCCATGATCGACGTGACCCAGGAACGTCACAACGGGAGGTCGCATCCGCAACTCATCTTCCGCTGGCTCAATTTCTTTGACTTCAATTTCCGGCTCGGGCGGCGGCGGGGGGGGAGGGGGAGGCGGTGCCTTCTTTTTCTCCTGTTCGACCACGGCCCCATATTTCGCTGCAATTTCCTTGGCAATCTTAAAGTCGAGCTTTTCCGTCAAAGAAGCAAAAATGTTCTTAGACATCAATTGGGCAATCAATTGATTGGGCTTCACATCTAGATACTCTGCCAACTCTTTGACAATGATGTAGTTCTTGATCACCAACGGCTCTTTTTCCGCCGGTTCTTCAGGCTCTTCCGGTTCTGGCTCCGAAGCGGCTGCCGTCTCTGCGGCGTCGGCAGATTCAGTGGCTTTTTCGGTCGGAGCTGGTTCGGGTTCAGGAGGGGGCGGAGGCGGTGCCGCCGCTGCCCGGGCTTCTGCCTCGTAAACCGCGGTCACCTCAGCCACCTGCTCAGGAGTGACAGAATTGGACGCAGTTTTTACATCGGCCCCGATCTGGTGCAGATGCTCCAGCAAGTCCTTGTTGGTTGTGCAAAGTTGTTTAGCTAACTCGTGAACTCTCATTCGTCTATATCGCTATTTTCGGGTTGGGTATGGGATTCAACGGCAGCACGAACCGCTTTTGCCGTGTCGGTATCAAAACCTTCAAGCGATTCGAGATCCTCGATCTCCGCAGCCAAGACACCTTCCGGAGTCAAAAAGCCTGAAGTGACCAGTACGTGGGCTTGATCGGCGGTGATACCCTCAATTTGAGCCATGGCAGCAACAGCTTCGGCCACCTTTTCTTCAAAGGTGCGGGTGCTCTCGTCCTTCTGGATATCGACCCTCCAGCCGGTTAGTTTGGCGGTCAATCGGGCATTTTGCCCCTTCTTGCCAATCGCCAGAGACAGTTGATCCGGATCCACTGTAACGATCACCTGCTGGATGTCCTCGTCAACGTCAATCGCGGCCAGCTTTGCCGGTGCGAGGGAGTTGGCCACAAAGGTTTTCACATCTGCATTCCAACGAACAATGTCGATCTTTTCGCCTGAAAGCTCACGGACAATATTTTTGACGCGAATGCCCTTCATTCCCACACAGGCGCCGACCGGATCGACCTTCTCATCATGCGAAAGAACTGCAATCTTGCTACGAAACCCAGGTTCGCGGGCAATTCCCTTAATTTCCACAGTGCCATCAGCAATCTCAGACACTTCCAGCTCAAACAGGCGGCGGACAAATTCAGGATGAGTGCGTGACAAAACAATCTCGGGCCCAGCCCCTTCATTATCGACTCGCAACACAAAGGCGCGAATTCGGTCACCCGGTTGATATTCCTCAGTCGGAACTCGTTCGCGCGAGGGCATGATGGCTTCGGCTCGGCCCAAATCGACCACAATGTCATTGCGGTCAAAACGGCGCACGGTCCCGCTCACGATATCGCCTGCCCGATCCTTGTATTCATCAAAAACCCGCTCTTTTTCTGCTTGGCGGATTTTCTGCATGATCGCCTGCTTGGCCACCTGAGCCGCAATGCGCCCCAGTTTTTGCGGAGGAATCGGCACATCAACAAACTCACCTACTTGGGCATCGCTTTTGAACCGCTGAGCTTCACGCACAGACAATTGCTCTGTAGGAGACGTAACCTTCTCGACGACAATAGTTTGAACAAATGCGCTGATGTCGAACGTCTTCCGGTCGATTTGCACGCGCATATCTCGATTCGCCCCCATGCTCTTTTTGGCGGCGCTGACCAAGGCCGATTCGATTGCGACAATCACGGTTTCACGGTCAATGCCGCGTTCCCGTTCCATATATTCTACAACAGATTGCAATTCATTATTCATAGAGCCACCTCATCGGAGTCGATCCAGTCTTGCTACAAAAAAGAGTGGGCAAAACCCACTCAAACCAGCGGACCAACTAAATTCAGTGCGGTAGAGTAATCGGACTTTTTGTCCCGGTCAAGATTGAATTGCCACATAAATGCGCTGCTGTTCTTGAATGGAGAGATGCGTTTGGTCATACTGACGCAGTTGTCAAAGATCCGATCTGTAGGAGGAGAAGTTCATGAAATCCTATCGTAAAGAATTATGGTTTAACCAGCCGGCGCGGCGGTCCCTCGTGAATATCACGCCCGATGTGGAAGAGGCGGTTCGCGTCAGCGGCGTGCAGGAGGGCATGGTATTGGTCAATGCGATGCATATTACAGCCAGCGTGTTCATTAATGATGATGAAAGCGGCTTGCATGCAGATTTCGAGAAATGGCTGGAAAAATTGGCGCCGGAAAAGCCTCATTCCCAATACCGCCACAATGGCTACGAGGACAATGCCGATGCCCATTTAAAGCGCACGATCATGGGCCGCGAAGTGGTTGTGGCGATTACGGACGGCAAACTTGATTTCGGCCCCTGGGAACAAATCTTCTACTACGAGCTCGACGGGAAGCGCAAAAAACGCGCTTTAATCAAAGTCATCGGCGAGTAACCTGTCAATCCGGCTCACCATGTCGAAACAGACTCCATTCGCGGCCTCGGGCCCGCCCGGCCGAATCGCTCGGGTGGTAGTTGAGATCGCCCTCGATAAAGAATTCGACTATCTGATCCCCGATCACCTCGTCAACAAAGTGCGCTTGGGGTCTCAGGTGATCGTGCCGTTTGGGCCCCGCAAAATTACGGGCTACGTGCTGAGTCTGCAGGATCGCTCTGATCACGCAAAATTAAAGCCCATTTCCCGAGTCGTCGGCGATCAGCCCCTGATCACCCAAACCATCGTAAGGTTAGCACGTTGGATGGCGGACTATTATGTCTGCTCAGTCGAACAAGCCATCCGCACCGTATTGCCCAGTGTGGTACGGCAAACCAAACGCGCCTTCAAGCAAGTGTCGCACGTGGAATTGATAGAGCCGGCGTTGGATGACCCAGCTATCGACCGCTTGCGAAAGCGTGCGCCGAAACAAGCCTTGGTCTTAGATGTGCTGCGGCGTGAGCCGTTGATTACCCTGCCACGACTGACCGCAGAGACCGGAGTGACGCGTTCAACCGTTCAGGCCATGGCAAAAAAGAAGCTACTGCGTATTTCGCAACAGGCGGTTAATCGCGACCCATTTGAGCGATATGAAGTGGTGCCAACGACTCCCTTGCCGCTGATGCCACAACAACAGCAGGCACTCGATCAAATCATTCAATCGATCGATACGCTGGAGCCATTGGTGACTCTCTTATTCGGCGTTACGGGCAGCGGCAAGACCGAAGTCTATTTACAAGCCTTGGCACATGTGCTTGAGCAAGACAAAGGGGCGATCGTGCTGGTGCCGGAAATTTCGCTGACCCCGCAAACAGTCGAACGATTTCGAGCTCGGTTTGGTAATATCGTGGCGGTACTGCACAGTCATTTGTCGAGCGGAGAACGACACGATGAATGGCATCGATTGCAAAAAGGAGAGGCGCGTATTGCGATCGGAGCGCGATCAGCATTGTTTGCCCCTGTGCAGCGGTTGGGATTGATTGTTGTCGATGAGGAACATGAGCCCAGCTACAAGCAGGAAGAGGCGCCTCGATACAATGCTCGCGACGTGGCCGTTGTCCGCGGGCGCATGGAGGGCTGTGCCGTAGTCGTGGGAACGGCCACTCCCGCATTGGAATCGCTGCACAATGCTGCCGTCGGTAAGTATGCCATGGCTCGCATGCCGTCGCGGGTAGATCATCGCACTATGCCGGTTTTGAAGATTGTTGACATGCGGGTGGAAATGGAGCGGGAAGGTAAACTGAATGTGCTCTCTCGCGACTTGATGGAAGCGGTGCAAGCACGGCTGGAGCGGCGAGAGCAAACCATCTTGTTTTTGAATCGGCGCGGGTTCGCAACCTCCTTGGTCTGTCCGAAGTGCGGTTATGTCGCCGAATGCCGTCATTGCAGTGTTGCGATGACCTATCACAAGTCCTCGCATGATTTGCGTTGTCACTTATGTGGAGCGATTGAAAAAGTTCCAGCTCGCTGTCCAGAGGAATCATGTCAGGATCCCGCTTTCCGGTATGCTGGACTGGGGACCCAGCGAGTGGAGGAGGTTGTGGCCGCCTGTTTTAAAAATGCTCGGGTCAAACGTATGGACGCGGACACCACAACTCGCAAGGAAGCGTACGCTGAATTATTGGGAGCCTTTCGCGCGGGCGAAATTGACATTTTGCTGGGCACCCAAATGATCGCGAAGGGGTTGGACTTTCCCAATGTCACCTTGGTGGGGGTAGTGAATGCAGATATGGGATTGCATCTGCCAGACTTCCGAGCCGGGGAGCGCACGTTTCAATTACTGACACAGGTCGCGGGCCGTGCGGGACGCGGCGATGTCGCGGGGGAAGTCATTGTGCAGACGTTTACGCCGTTTCATCCGGCCATTCAAGCAGCGCGTCGACTCGACTACGACGGGTTTTTTGATCAAGAAATTGCGTTCCGCAAAGAGTTAGGCTATCCGCCTTTTGCTCACGTCATCTGTCTGACCTTACGCGGCACCGATCAGGCGGCTGTCCAGAGGGTGGGGGAGCGGATTATGGAAAAGGTTCGACCCGCATGGGGCGAAGAAGTGGTTAGCAGCGGTCCCGTTGCCGCGCCCTTGGCACGGATCAAGGGGCAGTACCGCTATCAATGCGTATTCCGCAGTCGCCGTACCCGCACCGTGACAACGCCCCTGCGCCAAGTCCTCGCCGAAACCAAGTGGCCCCGCGATGTCAGATACGCATTGGATGTGGACGCGCTATCGCTGCTGTAAGGGGACTGTTTTCGGCTCACAAGGACATTCGCCCTCCCGGACTATTCCCTCTTTGGCGCAAATCCGCTCGGCAGCGAGTTGGAGGCGGAGCTCTGCGACGCCGAAAAGAAGAACTTTTTTGCAACCGGCAATTTGAATAATAGCGTATAAGCTATTGCTCCAAACCCCACCCAATCCCTCAATAGCTTGTAAGCTATTATGGATTCTTCTGCTGATTGTTTTTTGCAAAGGAAAGGTAGGGCGAGGCGACCCGCCGAGCCGCCAAAGGGTACTGTAAAAGTGTGTTGAAACGTCATGAAAAGAGGAAATCGGTTAACGAGAGCGGGCGACGAGAGCGGATTACGAGTAGAGGCACCGAATCGTTCACCGTTATCGTCGTCCGTTCTCGTCAACCGGAATCGGGTGAAAATAAAGAGTAAAACAGGCAAGACAGTCCTTAGTCAGCGCATATTCATATAATTGCGTAACCCCTTGAAAAGAATGATGAAATACCCAAATACCCAAGCACGAAAGAAGCTCGAAGCCCGAATGCGAGAAAATCAAAATCTCATGATAGGTGGTGCAACATGCTGGTGTGAAAGATGAT
>SLBD01000104.1 GCA_007126515.1 Kiritimatiellia bacterium | reverse complement strand
CCCGCTGCCAAATAGAAGCGCGGCGGGATAGCCCTTGTGTCGGGCTAATTCACGTTCCAATTCCTCGTGCAAAGGCAGCGTCCCCGTCACCAGGCGGGAAGCCGTTGCTCCAGCGCCGCAGCACTCGGCCGCTGCCGCCGCCGCAGCCTTCAGACGCGGATGCCGGGCCAGATCCAGATAATCATTTGACGCCAGATTCAGCCACGCGTTGCCGTCCAGCTCAAATACGCCCCCGACTGCTTCATAGACCGGCAAGCGCCGTCGCAACGATTTCGCTTCCAAGTCCGCCAGCTCCGCATCAATCCACGCCTCCGCTGCCTCGCCTTGGTTCAGTCTTTTCTCAGCGTCGCTCATTATCCTCATCCGATTCGAAATTCTCCTCCTAATTGCACTCCTACTCGTACACCTACTCGTACACACAAATCAATAGCCCCATTGCGCCCTCTCCTCTGTGCTCTCTGCGTTCTCTGTGGTTATCCTCTTCCCCATCCTGCGCGCCGCTCTCGATTTCAGATTGACTTTGCCTTGTTCATCATCGTTACATCATGCAATTCATCGTGAACAACACCAAGGGGATATCAGGACTATGACAAAATGGATGAACATGGCGGATACCGTCATCGCGGGCGGCCAGATCGATCAATCTCAAGCGATGGAGGTGTTGCTGTCATCCGACGACGATCTCCTTTCTGTGCTTGATGCCGCCTATCGCGTCCGCTTGCATTATTGTGGTCGTGAAGTTCGCGTCCATATCCTGCAAAACGCCAAGAGCGGTATGTGCCGGGAAAACTGTGCTTTCTGTAGTCAGGCCATCGGCTCGTACAGTGGTGTTGACCGCTATCAAATGCAAACCGTCGAAGAGTTGGTCGATGGTGCCCGCCAAGCGCATGAGCAAAAGGCCGTCAAATACTGTATGGTCACTGCTACGCGTGGCCCCTCCGGCCAGGAAATGGACACCGTCTGTGAAGCTGTGCGCCAGATCAAAAAAGAATTGCCGATCGAAATCTGCACATCACTGGGGTTGCTAAATGATGACCAAGCCCGCGAACTGGCCGCTGCGGGTGTGCATCGCTTTAATCACAACCTCGAAACCTCGCGCCGCTACTTCCCGCACGTCTGCCAGACGCATACCTACGACGACCGCGTCAATACCGTGCGCGCCGCTCGCCGGGCCGGTATGGAAGCCTGTTGCGGCGGCATCATGGGGATGGGCGAAGAACTTCAAGATCGCATTGATCTCGCCTTCGAACTCCGCGACCTCGAGGTCGAAGCCATCCCCGTTAACTTTATGGATCCGCGTCCAGGCACTCCCTTATCGCACGTCGAGCGATTGCGACCGTCCGACTGCCTGCGCGCCTTGGCCATGTTTCGATTTGTGAACCCGCGCAGCGAGCTGCGTGTCGCCGGTGGACGCGAAGTCAACTTACGCCACATGCAGGCCTTCGCCTTGTACCCGGCCAATTCCATGTTTACCGAAGGCTATTTGACCACACCGGGTCAAAAACATCAGGACGACATGCAAATGATTGAGGATGCCGGTTTCGATATCGCTGAACTTGATCCCATGCCGGTGAGCGAGCATGAACACAGTCACGCGGCCCTTTAAAGGAAAGCACGAATGCCGAAATACCCAAGCACGAAAGAAATTCGAATGACGAATGACGAATTCGCGGAAATAAATCGTTTCGTGCTTCGTGCTTCGTGCTTGATTCGGATTTGGGTAGTTCGTCATTCGTCATTCTTTGGTCGCAATCACCCCGTATCCGTTTTGGAGTCTCTCCTGTGATCTGGGGCCGCAAACAACCAGTCCGTGATGTTGAGGTCACGGCCGTGATTAGCAATCGCGCTGGTATCCATTGCCGTCCCACCGCTGCCATCGTTAAAGAAGCGCGCCAATTTGATTCCGATATCACCGTTGTCGCTCCCGACGAACAAACCGCCGATCCTAAATCCGCGATAGAATTATTGTCCCTGGGCTTGGACCATGGCGCTGAAATCAGGATCCGCATCAGCGGCCGCGATGCCGACGACTGCGCCACTCGCCTCAAAGAACTGTTCGAAACCGAATTCGACTTCCCGCCAAAGGACTGACCGCATTCCCTTTGGAAGCCCGCCCGTTAGACGATTAACTCGCTCTTTTCGTGATCCGTAATCGTCGCCGTAGTCGTCGACCGACCCATGCATATTCTCTCAGACAAGTGTTCGGGTGGCCATTCCCCTGAACACTGAACACTACCCCAGCGCGTCTGGCTTATCCGAAATCCCTCATTCGCACCCATCCCCCTTCATTACCCCAAACCAAAAGATGCAAAAAATGTTCATATACGTATTGACACGTACATGCGGGTACGTGTATATTTGCACACAGTTAAGGAACAGGTGTTCAAAAAAAGTTGAATTGGACTCACTTTTTTCTGGACACGATCATATGAGAAGTCCATGGTCGAAAATATGAAGGAGCAAAAAATGAAAAAGCTAATGGCTTTATTGCTTGCAGTCGGAATGACTGCGAGTATTGCTGGTGCTCAGGAAGTCCTGAGCCGAAATGCGGTTGGGTATGTAAAAGTTGATATGGAAGGTTCTGTGGCAGAAACTCGCTATTACTTGCTTTCTATGCCATTTGTTTCTCTTGATGGAAGTCCTTTCCTGCTCACTGAGGTATTTGATGCTGTTCCCAACAATACTATTCTAAGTTTGTGGGATGCTGACACACAGTCGTACGACAACTACACTCGCGGTGCCCGAGGAGCTTGGTTGGATGATGCTGACACAATTGAGCTAGATCCAGGAATTGGTGTATTCGTTGCTCTCCCTCCAGGTGCTCCTGAATTCGATGTTGTCTTGATGGGTGAAGTTCCTGATGAAGATGTCAGTGTTGCGCGCAGTACAGGGTTCACGTTGCTAGGTGCTCAATTCCCAGTCGAAACAAAGCTGACAAACACGGTTATGGCGACAGAACTTCCAAATAACACAATTATCTCGAT
>SLBD01000102.1 GCA_007126515.1 Kiritimatiellia bacterium | reverse complement strand
CTATCATGAACTCACCGACCTAGCTCGAACCTTGCCCGGAGTCCAGAACTACAATGTCCTTGTCCGGGAAAAGAATGATCGGATTGCTTTTCTGCGCAAAATTGTCCCCGGAGCCGCGGACAAAAGCTATGGCATTCAAGTGGCGAAACTGGCGGGTCTGCCCGAAGCCGTCATTGCCCGGGCTCGCGAAATCCTCGGCAACCTCGAGGAAGGAGAATTTGCCGACAGCGGCCAGCCGAAGCTGGCCGCACACAGGCCAACGCGCAAAGCGGACAAATCCAACAATCAGCTGGACCTGTTCAGCGCCTCTTAATTCCGGAGCCAACCCATGCCAATACATAATGTCGATATTGCCCGTCAGTTTGAGACCACAGCCGACTTGTTGGAAATCAAAGGTGAGAATCCTTTCCGCATCCGGGCTTATCGAAACGCCGCTCGCATTGTCGAAGATTTACCGCATGAATTGGCCTCCATGGTAGCGGAGGAAGCGGACTTGACCGAACTGGAGGGTATCGGCAAAGACCTGGCTGAAAAGATCAAGCAAATCGTCACCAAGGGATCATCGCCAGCACTGGAAAAACTGCGCAGCGAACTTCCCCCCCACATCACCGACTTGCTAAATCTGCCAGGACTCGGTCCCAAACGAGTCCGCACCCTGTACAAAGAGCTGGATGTGGTGGACTTGGATACCTTAAAGAAAGCGGCCGAAGCGGGCCGCATTCGGGAGCTGCCCGGCTTGGGGGAAAAGACCGAAAAACAGATTCTTGAGGGCATTGCATCCCAGGCCGACTCATCCCGTCGCTTTCTGCGAGCTCAAGTCATCCCCTATGCCGAAGCTTATCAAGAGTATCTCCGCGCATCGCCCTACGTCAAAAAGATCGACTTGGCGGGCAGTTATCGTCGGGGACGAGAAACAATCGGCGATTTGGATTTTCTGGTTTGGGCAGATGACGCACCTGCTGTGATGGAACACTTTGTGGCATTTGACGAAGTGCGTGAAATTCTCGCCCAAGGCGACACCAAATCTAGCGTGGTTTTACAGTCCGGCGTACAAGTTGATCTGCGCGTCGTTCCCGAAGCGAGCTATGGAGCCGCCCTGCACTACTTCACCGGCAGCAAAGCCCACAACATCGCCATGCGTAAACGCGCCCAACAGCGTAACTGGAAGTTGAATGAATATGGCTTGTTCGATGGGGAAGAGGCTGTGGCTGGCCCCGACGAGGAAGGCATCTTTGCGGCGCTGGATCTTCCCTGGATCCCCCCCGAATTACGGGAGAATCGCGGGGAGCTGGATGCCAAATCGTTACCCGAATTGATTGCGGAGTCAGATATCCGGGGCAACTTGCATGCGCACAGTCGCTGGTCGGACGGAAAGAATACGATTGCCGAAATGGCCGAGGCGGCCCGCGAGGCAGGATATGAGTATTTGGCGATGACCGATCATTCAAAACGGCTGACCGTGGCCAATGGCTTGAATGAAGATCGCTTGCTGCAGCAAATCGAGGAAATTGACGAGCTCAATCAGACGCTCTCCGATTTTGTCGTCCTCAAAGGCATTGAGGTTGATATTCTGGAGGATGGCAGCCTGGATTTGCCCGATTCCGTCCTCTCTCTATTGGATATTGTCATTGTGTCCGTACACAGCAAATTCAACTTGCCCGCAGACAAGCAAACCGAACGGATTATGCGGGCGATGGATAATCCTCATACCACATTTGTCGCACATCCCACAGGCCGCTTGCTGCTTGGTCGGCCGCCCTATGCAGTGGATGTTTCCAAATTGATCCGCCACGCCCGCGAACGTGGTTGCTTCCTCGAACTCAACGCAAACCCACAGCGCCTCGACCTGAATGACAATTATTGTCAGCTCGCCAAAAAAGAAGGTGTGCGCATTTGCATCAACACCGACGCCCACAACCGCATAGATGTTGCTCAAATGAGCCATGGGATCGCCCAAGCGCGGCGTGGCTGGGTAGAAGCGAAGGATGTCATCAATACGCTTCCACGAGACCCATTAATCAAGTTGATAAAATCTATTAAGGGGTGATAGTGGACATAGAGAAAGGTGCATGGATGATTAAAAATGGTTCCGACCGCAGCAACCGGGAAACAGGGTTTGTTCTCGTATTGACGGTCCTTCTCTTGCTTGGGAATCCATTTTCGAGCGCGGCTCAGCGATCCGCTCCTCCCGAGCACCCGATTCAGATTCATGATGGCGGATTTGTCCGCACCTTCGAAATTGCATTGGACGAAGTTTATGTCGAGGGAATCACTGAAACCCTACCCGCTCGCCCCACCTCAAAAGCCATCCAGGAACACGCCATCGCGGTTGCCACCGCGCGCGACAAACCCACCGCGTTGGTTCTTTATGAAAAAAATCGGCCGCGAACTCCGCCATACCGCCGAATCCTGTCCAACGAAATCCTTGTCAAACTAGACCCCGACAAAGATCCAGCTGCGATTGCGAAAGCTGTAGGTGTAGTCGCCTTTCGGGTGCCTGAATTTGCTGACGGTTATGTCATTCTTATTGCGGAAGATGCGCTCGGATCGGTCTTCACTTTAGCCGAGGAGCTACTCGAACAGCCAGGGGTTTTATCTGCTGAACCGATTTTGAAGCGGCTGCGGTTCCGGCGATCGATTCCCAACGACCCCCTTTTTGCATCGCAATGGCATCTGCGCAACACGGGCCAAAATGGGGGCACTCCGGGGATCGACATTCGGGTCACCAATGTGTGGGCGCAAGGGTTCAGTGGGGACGGTGTGATTATCGGGATCGTCGATGACGGCTTACAATTGAACCATCCAGACATTAGTCCCAATTATGTCGCGGCCTATAGCCGCAATTGGAACGGGGCTCCCGGGGGACCGTTCGACCCCACCCCGATCACCGCCGGTTCAGAACCCGATGACCATGGCACAGCCTGTGCAGGCCTCGCCGCCGCACGGGGCAACAATAATGAGGGGGTGTCTGGCGTTGCTCCTCAGGCAGGCCTGTCTGGGTTG
>SLBD01000165.1 GCA_007126515.1 Kiritimatiellia bacterium | reverse complement strand
CATGTAAAATGTTTCTGCCTTTTTCATCCGATTTGCTCAGAAGGAACAGGCAAGGATGACTGTTCCCATCCTGACGGAGCCAGAAATGGACAAATATCAGAATTTAGATGCGTCTGCCCTGCCTCAACGGGCCGTGGGCGCATAACACGGCTGACGCTGTTGCTCACAGAGCGGAATCAGGACATGTCACAACAGGTGCCGCTTAGTTAAATCCGAAATACCCAATATCGAATAGACGGCATCAACGGCCTCGCTACGCCCACTAGTGGCTGCGCTTCTTGCGAAGGAAAAGCCAGTCCAGCCACGCTGGATGTGCGAAGCGTCGTAGCCATTCTCCAGCGTATGCTGGAATCGTAATGGCATATCGACGGCGTGGGCGAGGGGATTCCAGTGCATGGACGATTTTGCGAGCCACATCGTTTGGAGTTTTGTTGATCCAATTGGGCTGCTTCTGACTTTCGGCGCGCCGTTGCAACTCTTCTTGATAGAACGAAGCATTCTGTGAATTCTCAAAGTCTAGCGTTTCGCTGGCGCGACGTGCTGCCGTGCGGCGAAACTCGGTGATGATGGGCCCCGGTTCTACAAGAATGATGCCGATGCCAGAACCGGCTAGTTCGACACGTTGGGCATCGGCAAGGGCTTCCACTGCAAACTTAGAAGCAGAATAACAACCGAGAAAAGGGATGCTGATTCTACCAACTACGGAGCTGATGTGCACAATTCGGCCAAAACCTTGCTTCCGGAAAATGGGGATGAGGCGATTGGTTAGATCCTGCAGGCCGAAGACATTGACTTCAAATTGGTAGCGAATGTGTTCGCGTTTTAAGTCCTCCAAGGCCCCTGACTGTCCAAATCCAGCATTATTGACCAGCGCACCCATCGATCCTCCGCAGAGGGATAAAGCGGCTGCAACACCCGATTCGATCGAACTCGGATCTGCCATATCCATGGCCACAGGCTCAAAGCCTTGCTCGCGCAACCGATCCAAATCCTCCGGTTGTCGCGCTGTCGGTACCACTGTCCAGCCGCGTTGCTTGAGAAGCTGAGCTGCTGCCGCTCCAATACCTGTCGAGCAACCAGTGATTAATACAGAACGGTTTGATATGTTTGGGCACTTCATTGCGACGGATACTGTGATACAGTTTGTGCAATGTCAAATCTGAGGATGAATCGATGAATTATGATGCCGTATTGATTTTGTCGTTTGGCGGTCCAAATGGCATGGAGGATGTGATTCCCTTTCTGGAAAACGTTTTGCGGGGAAAGCGAGTGCCGCGCGAGCGAATGCTGGAGGTGGCGCATCATTATGAGTTGTTTGGGGGAAAGAGTCCGATCAATGAACAGAACGAAACCCTGCGTTCATTGCTGCTGGAGCGGATGCAAGCCCATGATCCTTCTTTACCCGTTTATCTCGGTAACCGCAACTGGCATCCGTATCTGGCCGATACATTACGGCAAATGCGTGCGGACGGGGTGCGCAAAGCACTCGTCTTCGTAACTTCGGCCTACAGCTGCTACTCTGGCTGCCGACAGTACCGCGAAGACATCCAGCGGGCCCGCGAAGAGGTGGGTGACGGTGCACCCGAGCTGGATAAGATTCGCGTGTTTTTCAATCATCCCTTGTTCATTGCCGTGAATCAGGAACATGTCCGATCAGCTTTGGCTCAGTTTCCAGAATCGGCTCGTGATTCTGTCCAAATTGTCTACACGGCCCACAGCATTCCGGAGGCAATGGCACAGCAGTGTGCCTATGAAGCCCAATTGAAAGAAGCCGCCCGCATGGTTTCCGAGGGCGTGGGACATGCCCATTGGCAGCTCGCTTACCAGAGTCGCAGTGGGCCGCCGCATCAGCCTTGGCTAGAGCCGGACATCGGAGATGTGATCGAGCAGTTGGCGGAAAAAGGAGAGCGGCATTTGGTGATTGCCCCCATTGGCTTTACGTCGGATCACATGGAAGTCTTATTCGATTTGGACACCGAAGCTCTGGAACTATGCGAAGAAAAAAAGATCACCATGGTCCGTGCTGCCTCCGCTGGCACGCATCCGCTATTTATCGAAATGGTGCATGACTTGATCCGCGAACGTGCAGTGCCTGGAGTGACAGACCGGGTTGCTATTGGTTCGATTCCTGCAGCTCCGGATCGATGCCCGGAGAAGTGTTGTTTGCCCCGCGCTATCGCCATTCCATAATGAACGGTAGCTGATGTCCCGATGGATCTTGATTGATCCACCACCCGTCGTACTTCATCGCCATGGCTCGGGCGCTCTCATCCACACGGTCGGGATAACCGGGTGACCAATTTTGGAATGTCCATGGATCGCCAGAAAGCCAGCCCCAGGAACCTCGTACCATTTCATCGGTGCCGCCAATCCATGCTTCGCGCCCTAACGACGGCCAGCCGAACTGTTGAGTCATCCAAGCCTGCTGCCCTTCGGTCTGCACGGCGGCCAAGGTTGCACCGTGCTGCTCTGCAAAAGCGCGGGCTTCATTCCAATTCAGAGGTGTAGCAATCCAGAGATAGTGCCGGTCCTCGAATTCCAGAGCCGCTGTTGGAATCGCATCTGGCCGCTCCCTCAGCTCCGACATGCCTTGCAAGCTTGAGGATAAGAGTTGATAGGCTTGGTTAAATGCTGGCACGCCCCGATAGGGGCGGATATCATCACGGAGAGCTGAAATGGCGCCTTCGATGTTATCGTTCGCGAGTGCGTCTGTCATGCCGGAGAACAAGGCATAGAAGACATCGTCATTGGAAATGAACCAGTACAAGTTGGTCATCTGGCCCAATTGCTCAAGTTGCGTTGCTCGCATTTGGCCCAGATGCAGACTGGTTAATGGAATGTCTTGCAACACATTCAGGCTGATGATCCGTGTCGAGGGATCCATTCGGGTCAAGGTTAAGTGCAATCCACCTGTTGTATCTTGCACAAGATTTTCACTCTGGCCGGGCCAGACAGCGTTTATTTGGTCGCGGAAAGCACGTAGATCCTGAACCAGGTCGTCTTCATCCTCCAGCGGATTCACAAAAATCAAGTTGTATGTGGCTGTGTCCTCAATGACGACTTCTTTATTGTCGGCGGCCATGGGAGCACTCACCCAGATCCGGTCATTGATGACAAACTTGAAGGGCCATTCCCGTCGACCTTCAAAAAGCGACAGCGGCATACGCAACTGGAATCGGTCCCGGACGGCACGCCGCATGACCCAATCTGTGTCCAGAGGATCCCAATCATTAAACGGTCCAGCCACACTGACTCTGGTAATCGCAGAGACATTCTCAACGAGACCTAACGAACCGTCGGCCATGCGGGCAAAGTCGTAGTCGCGGGGGTCGAAATCAAAGATTACATCCCCGTCATCTATGATATATCCGAAAACGTTCACGGCTCGGAAGCGAGGCGACTCAACAGGCGGGACGGGACGAGTGTCTCCAGGCTGCGGCAGCGTTCGGTGGAGCTGCCATCGGGTGATCCAGGAGGCAGCAATTGCCAAAAGAATGGCAATCGCACCCGCTCCAGCTATTAGGGGCCAGCGTTTGCGTGGTAAGAGCGGGTTCCGCAAAGAGACTGTATGTCCTGTTAGGTAGTTTGAAATGGCTTTGGCCAGTTCTCCCGCCGTCTGATAGCGATCAGCCCGATTCTTCTCCAAAGACTTGAGAACAATACTGTCCAACGTCGGATCAATCGGGCATTCAAGGGATTCATCGTTCTCTATGGAGTCGTCCTCGCTTACATACCGGTCGCGGAAGATTTCGCTGGGTGGCCGCGGTTTTGCCGACATGATATTTTTAAGAACGTTCGGCAATGTCCCAAAAACATCATAGGGGAAGTCACCCGTTAATGCCTCGTAGAGGATAATCCCCAGCGAGTAGACATCCGAGCGAATGTCCATCTTGGTTTGATCTCCCTCAGCTTGTTCCGGGCTGGCCCACTGCACAGACCCCAGAAACTCGCCGGTCCACGTGACGGAGGGTAAAGCATCGCCCTCGTCATCCATCAAAGGCACAGCGCTCAGGGCAACCCCGAAATCTAGAATATGAGGTTCCCCATAACTATCGATCACGATATTGGAAGGTTTCAGGTCGCGGTGCACGACGCCCCTCAGGTGAGCCGCATTGATAGCGTCAGCAATTCGCACAAACAATTGCAGCATCGGCTTCAGCTCGTCGGCCGACTTGGGCCGGCCATGCTGCTCCCAAAAGTCGTCGATATATTCAGCCAATGTCTTCCCTCGAACGTATTCGAGGACAAAATAAGTGGAGCCATCAGCCGTTTGTCCGCGGTCGATAACAGAAACAATGTTGGGATGGTCGAGTGCAGCCAACACACGAACTTCGCGGTCCATGCGCACTTTTTCCTTACGGGTGGCAAAGGATCCACCGGGGAAAAATTTAATCGCAACTTTGCGTCCAGTGGACTTCTTGATCGCCGAAAAAATGATCGCTTGTCCGCCACGAGAAATCTCGCGTTGCAGAACATATCCCTCCAGCTCGAGGTCCTCGGGCTGGTTTTCCAAGTTCTCGTTTTCTTTTGGATCGTCGTCTAGCATAGCCACATTGAACGAGCTGCAAGGTTTCCGACTGCGAATCTGCACGGGAAGGTATCACGCTCCAAAGGGAAGAGCAAGTATCAGACATTTTTGGATGCCATCAATTTCGCGACCGATAATTGGGCGCGTCTTTCGTAATGGTGACATCGTGAGCGTGCCCTTCATTGACACCAGCGGGTGAAATCCGCCGGAACTGGCCGTGGGCTTGTAATTCAGGAATGGTTTGGCACCCGCAATATCCCATTCCTGCACGTAAGCCGCCGCTTTGTAGTTTGAGGACATGTTCGACCGACCCAGCGAACGGCACCATGCCTTCAATTCCCTGAGGAACCAATTCTTCCTGACTCGCATTCACCTGACCGTAGCGCTCGCGGCTGCCAGCCCGATTCTTCATGGCATCCAAGCTGCCCATGCCTCGATACACCACGTATTGCCGACCTTGATAAATCATTTTCTCGCCCGGACTTTCGTGAGTGCCCGCCAAGGCAGAACCCATCATCACGGCATCCGCCCCGGCCACAATCGCCTTGGCCACATCGCCTGAGCTGCGGATTCCTCCGTCTGCAATCACGGGAATACTGCCATCCAGCGCTGTGGCGCATTCATAGATCGCTGATAATTGAGGAATACCCACTCCCGCAACAACGCGGGTCGTGCAAATCGAGCCAGGGCCAATACCGACCTTGACCGCATCCGCGCCCGCATCGCGCAACGCCATAGCGGCTTCGCCGGTAGCGATATTCCCGGCAATCACAGCGGTATCAGGGTGATTCTTCTTGATCCAGGCCGTCATCTTCATCACCCCGGCACTATGACCATGTGCCGTGTCCACGACCAGGACATCCACATGTTGTTCCAGTAGCGCCTCGGCTCGCTCATGATCACCCGGCCCAACGGCTGCAGCGGCCCGCAACCGATACTGCGCATCGCGATTGATCAACGGTTGGTCATTTTCAATTAACGAATGAACATCCGTGTAGCTATACAAACCGACAAGTTTGCCGTCCCTGACCAAGGGCAGTTTCCCGATGCGTCGCGTCAACATGATGTCGTAGGCTTTTCGCAGTGTCGTGTTGGGGTCTGCAGAAACCACATCGGTTGTCATCACCTCACGAATGGCGCAGTGCGGGTCGCGACAAAACTTTAGATCACGCGCCGTCAAGATGCCCACCAACTCTTCATTATCATTCGTGATCGGAAAGCCACTGAAGGACAGTCCGCGAGTTCGAATCAGTTCCTTGACATCATCCAGCGTCTGATCTGCACGAAATGTCACGGGATCGACGATCAGTCCGTTCAGGTGGACTTTCACAGCATGAACCAGTTCAGCTTGTTCGGCAGCGGAGAGATTTTTATGAATAACTCCCAGTCCCCCCTGCATGGCCATCGCAATCGCCATGTCCGCTTCGGTGACCGTGTCCATGGCCGCGCTGAGAAAAGGAATATGAAGTTGGATGTCCCGAGTCAGACGCGTCGTCAAATCCGTCTCATGCGGCAGGAAATCCGCATAGCGAGTGATCAAGGTGACGTCATCAAAAGTCAGCGCTTCATGGGGGAAGGCCTCCATGAAAGCTTGTAGGGCGGGATTCCGACTCATCGCAATAGTTCTTTCTCCAGTGCTTCGTATCGATTGATCACTTGTCGCACATAACGGCGCTTGTCGTTGTAGCTGCCCGGATAGAAGCTGCCCTTGAACCCTGAAATGACGACATTACGGAATTGCTGCGGAGTAATCGGCACTTCGTTGACCAGAATTTCTAGTTCATTAGACACGGTCGTGCTGGAGACCAGTCGATTATCCGTGCAGATCGAGACCGAGAGGTTGTGATCCAGCATCTGCTTGATCGGGTGATCGGCCACAGACCGAATCGACGGCGTAGTCTGCAAGTTGCTGGTCAAGTTCACTTCAATCGCGATCCGTTGGCTCGCAATGTACTCAGCTAGTAGCTCCGTGTACTGCGTCGGATTATCAATTGCCGCATCGTTGATCATCTCGGATGCAAATAGGAAGGTCCCATGTCCGATTCGATTAGCATGACAAGCCGTAATCGCTTGAAAGATCGATTCGGGGCCATAGGCCTCACCGGCATGGACCGTTTTGCGAAGGAAATGCTTATGGGCATAACCGAAGGCGGCCTCATGATCATCGGCTGGGTACCCCGCTTCTTCCCCCGCCAAGTCAAAGCCGACAACGGGAATGCCGTCCTTTTGGGCCATGGCAACGGCGGCGCGCGCAATTTCCAACGAAGCGGCCGCAAAGACTTCTTTTTTGCGGGCATAGGACATGAGGTTAAGAATCTTCCTGTAATAGTCGGACATGTGTTCATTAAAGGAGCGCAGAGCACAGATAATGATGCCGTATTCAAAGGGAATATCATCGCCCCGAGCGACTGCATCGGATTCATTGTGGGCGGCTTTGGCTCGATCCATGCCCTTGGCTACGGCCCGGACCACCTCGGCAATAGAAAAATCATCGTGGCAGTGCAGTTGCGGCGCGAACCGGACTTCCACATATCGGACCCCCTCTGCTAAATTGTCTTCCGCCAATTCGCAAGCCACGCGCTCGAGGTTTTCGGCATTTTGCAACACGGCGCACGTGTAGGCAAAACCCTGCAAATATTCAGGGAGGCTGGCATAGTGCGATTTGAACACCTTTTCCTTTAAGCCTGCCTCGTCATTCGCCGGTAAATCGATACGGGCCGCTTCGGCGAGTTCGATCAGGGTGGGAATCCGCAAGGAACCGTCCAAATGCACATGCAAATCAGTTTTCGGAATGCGCTGGATGAATTCTGGGGTAATTTTCGTGCTCATGTTTTGTTCCTTCCTGTGCTGTTCACCACATTATGGCGTACCCCCGCCGAAGTTTCCAGCGCTAAATCATCTGCGAATACGCTCCCGCGATGTCTACTGTCGCTTTCTCGGCTCACCCGCCTTCGCAAGGCTTCGGCGTGGCATGCCGAGCGAGCCGCCCACCTGCCTGTTCACGGCAGAAAATTCTTCTTCCGCAATTTCTCCGGCAGGTACGTGTCGAGGACGAAGTTCAGCCCGTATTTGGCAAAGGCCTGTTGCTCAATACGAACCCCCATCTTCAGCATTTGATTCAGAGCCTGTTGCCATTCTTTATGATGCTTGATGAACGGATCATTTTTCAGTGCATCCTTGGCCCGCTTGATATCGACATCTTCTAGTGGATGCGTGGTGTCTTCCAGTTGGTAATCAATGATGTCCTGTGGAGTGACACCTAAAAACTTGATAGAGGGGACGCAAAAATAGCGGTTGATATGCGCCGCTTGCCCAGACCCAACTTTCAGTGTCCGGTAAATATTACAGTATCCGTAAGGATCACCATCGGTAAACGCGAGGATCGGCAATTTTAGATCATCTGCTACCCGCCGAATAAAGCGTCGGCAGGCGCGGGTGGGAACGCCGCTCATCGAAACCAAAATGCACTGCGCTTTTTCAAAATAGCGATGATGGACGAGCCGCTGAAAAAGAGAGGAGGTCTCAACTGCGAGCAGGAATTTGGCCTTCGATTCGAAGCGAAGATGCTCCACTCGCGACGGCACACTCCACGCGCCAGAACCCAGCCGCATGCAGTCAATTCGAATATCTTCGCCGGTTGACGGGTCCCGATCAATGATCGTAATCGGTCCGCAGACATCGCCACCGCGTTCATCCGGGATGTACCCAAGTTGCTCGCGATTAATGGACAGCATCGCTTCAATGTCATCCAGCAAGCTGTCACTTTCTGGCTGCACATCGAATCGGCACTCGCCCCAGCTTTTGCTGTTGTAGTACACTTCGCGCTTGCCGGCGATGTCATCGCGATCGAGTAAGTCGTTCTTGGTTGTGGCCAGCAATCGCATCGATTGGGCGAAGGCCTTCACGGTGTTATAGGATAAGGTCCGGGTCGATTCTTTTCCAAGAATCTCGAAGTGTCCTCGCTTCGGATCATATTTGACGTTGGCGAGAGATCGGACTGGAAATTTCATTTCCGGTTTCTTGCGACCTTTGTTGATATCGGCATGAATCCGCTCGGCAACGGCAACGATTTGTCGCGATGCCTCCTGTTTCGAGACGATCTCTGGTCCTTTGGCAGATTTCTTTGGCATTGTTCTTCCTTTCACACCCGCTACATACACTTCGAGGCATGCCTTACAGGGTAGGGCGGGCGATCCTCGCCCGCTGCGGCTCGCTCGGCCTGTCACGCCGAAGCTTTGCGAAGGCGGATGAGCTCGCCCTACCTTTCAAATTTCTGACTCAAATTAGCAATGTTTCGCATCACACCTGCAAGCGAGTGCGTTCGAGCATGTCTTTCAAATTGGTTTCAACCTTTTCCTTTTCTGGTTCGGGAAATCCGAGGATATCCTGAAGCCCCAGCGCCAAATGCGGAATGTATTTTTCGATATACCCCCGTTTGCGTTCGGCTTCAGCAGCTCGCTTGCGCCGATTTAAATAGACAGAAAGTCGTCGCCCACATTCTTGCAGGGCAAATGTGAGTTCACGAACAATCTCCGGATAGTGGGCGACCGCCTCTTTACTTTCGCTCGTGAATGGCACCCAGACGCTGGCCATATGCGCCATAATCACCATCGGACCAATGGGCAAGGAGCCCTTGGGCTGAGGCAGGCCATAGGACTTCCAATTGACTGAGGAGACGGCTTTGGTGATCGCACAGCCTCCCCCCATGTAGAGCAAGGGAACGCGATTGGCAAAGCGCATCACCCGAATCGGATCATCCCCGCCCAGGTCCTGGTTTTCGCCGGGCTTCGCATACGCAAGACCCACTTCAACCTGAAACGGATTGCCGCGATACACAGTTGGGCTGCGGGTCACCGCAGTATAAAAGTCCGCCACAATTTCCTTTTGCAGCCCGGCAACGATTTGTTCCTCGCCGATCGGGGAGAGACAATCCGTTGGCGGTCGCATCAGCTTCACTTCCGCAATCGCCTTGAACAACGCTTCGCTTTCCTGATGCGCGATGCGGGCAGGACGCGCCTTCGGGCTCAGCCCCGCCGTGTCGCAGATGAAATGAGCCGCCTTGTCACTAACTCGCGAGAAATCTTGGGTTAATGCCTGTTTCAAGCTGCGAGCAGACGTGTCTTTCAACATCGCCATCAGTACACCCAGCTCCACACCATGCGGATGCGGTTTGATTTCCTTGCTGGGGGGCGGCAGGCTTTTGACTGCTCGCTGAAATACTTGCCAGGGCGCTTCCGGTTGGATCAATTCTGTCTGCTGCTCTGCGGTGGGGGCGGCGGCATTGTCTTTCTTTAGTAAAATGACTCGATAATGCAGTTGCAGATGAGGATTCACAATCGCGCATTGTTTTAAGAACTCATCCACAGAGAGCCGGCCTCGGACATACGTCGCCTCCATCTCAATGGAGACACACGTGCCGTGCCGAAACGATTCCGGTTCCGTATGCACATCTTCACCGTGAAACGTGGGCAGCCACTCCACCTCGACATCCTCAATAATCACCGGTTTGTTTGTTTTTGTGTCGAGTTGAACAGCAATCCGATGCCCCTGCTTTTGATTCTTGGTTTTGGACCAGATGCGCGTCGCTTTGCCGGTCGTCAATTGGCCATACATACCCGCCGCGCTAATTCCGATCCCTTGCTGTCCACGAGACATGCGCAAGCGATGGAACTTGGAGCCATACAAGAGTTTGGCAAAGATTTTAGGAATTTGACTGCGCACCACCCCGGGGCCGTTGTCCGTGACTTGCACCTGGAATCGCGCCTCGGCAATCTGGCGCAGCTCCACGCTGATGGCAGGCAGAATACCCGCTTCCTCGCAGGCATCCAGCGAGTTGTCGACGGCCTCCTTAACCGTTGTCAGCAATGCTTTGCGGGGACTGTCAAATCCGAGTAAGTGACGGTTTTTCAGGAAGAACTCCGACACCGAAATTTCTCGCTGCCGCGCTCCCATACTCTCTGCTGTTTCTGCCCGTGTTGGCTTGGTTTTCCCCATAGTAAATCAACTCCTTCGTCATCAAAGCGCGACAGAGTAACGCGAGTCTTTAAACCGATGCAATGATGAATCTCTCTCCGGGAAACTGAAGAGTTTTGCAAGATTCGCACAAATAGATTATCGTACACATTAATGAATGCTGCCGAACGTCCATATGACAAGCAGTGGAGGAGACAGATGCGATGGATGATCCCGCTCGCTGGGTTGTGGATTGTATCGTTGAGTCCCACTATGGCCGAGATTCCCGATCGCTGGCTGGAGCGAGCCCGTGGATTTGAGCAAGGGGTTGAGCTCCAGCAGCGGCATCGTGCCGATATGATTCTTTTCATTGCCAGCCGTTCCCCGCGCGGGCCTGCCCAGCGCAGTCGTCAAGTTGAGAACGAAATATTCCGACGGACCGAGATGCGGGAGTTCCTCGAAGACTACGTGCAAGTCATGCTCGTCATTCCTGGAGACACTGAGACCATTGCGCTGGCCAATGATCGATTCAGAGTTCAGCACGGTCCCAGATTATTTGTGATCCGGCCTGGCGGCTTCACCACACCCGTTGGTCTCTTTGATCGTGAAGGCGATCGGCGGATTTTGCTATCGATTGAAGACATTCAGGAACGCATACGCTCCGCCAGTAGTCCCAGCCGCCCGGGTGCTCATGTGCCGCGGCGATAAAACTCAGCTGCGGTTTTCCCACGTGAGTGGAAACGATAACCACAGAGGCACAGAGGGCAACGAGGAGCGGACTCTATGCCTCTGTGGTTCATAAATACACATTGTGCTAATGAATTAAGTGACCACGGATGGCACGGATTACACGGATGTATTCCAATTCTCTATCCGTGCAATCAGTGTAATCCGTGGTTCAATCTGGATAAAGATGAGAGTGTGAGGCGACGAGGAAATCGCGTGCAGCT
>SLBD01000091.1 GCA_007126515.1 Kiritimatiellia bacterium | reverse complement strand
GGGCCTGTCGCGCGCATTGGACTTGGCCTGCTCGCGGGCGTGATGTTGATCGGTCTCGGTCACTGGGCGGAGAGACGCGGTCGCAAGCGACTCACCGTGTTGGCTCGCGTACTGACGGGCGGCGGCGCGGCAACGCTCTATTTTAACGTCTTCGCCGCTTATGGCATGTACGACTTGATCGGCCCTATTCCGACGGCGATCGGACTGTTGTTCGCGGCAACGCTAACGATTGTTCTGGCCCTGAAGTATCAGAGTCAAATTGTTGCTGTGATTGGCGTGGTGGGCGCTTTCTCGATGCCTGCCTTGATTCACGATGACGAGAGCCGGGTAGCCTTTCTGCTGACCTATATCGCCATGGTCAACCTACCTGTCATCCTGCTGGGATTGCGACGCAGCTGGCAAGGACTCTACAATACGGCATTTGTCTTTACGGCTCTGTACCAATTCCTCCTCTTGGTGGGATTCGAGACGGATTATGGCCTCTGGCTGATGATCTTTAGTCCCTTGTATTTTCTCCAATTCACGACCTTGGGATTACTAAAACTTCGGTCTGAACAGGTGAAGACGGAGCGCTCTGCCGACTGGTTGCGCTTACTGCTAAACTCTCTTCTCCTGCTGGCCGTGATGACAGCCACAATAGACCAAATGGACGTGAATCACTGGATGGGTGCTGCATTGGTAGGCCTAGGCCTTCTCCATCTGATCGTGGCCCGGGTGGGCTGGCACTGGTTTAAAGCCTTTACCCACGATTTAGTCACCCTCTTAGCTGGCGCATTAATGTGTTTCAGTCTAGCTTTGCCAGCTCAATTGGATGGCGCATGGGTGAGCGCGGGCTGGAGCTTGATGGGACTTGCCGTTTGCTGGTTGTCTCTGAAGAAGTCCGTCCCCCTGCTGCCGATTGCAGCATTAATACTGGGTCTCTTGGGCCTACTTAAAGGACTCAGCTTCGATTGGCATCTGTACGACGTTCCTCCGCCCTTGTTTATAAATGCCCGCTTCATCTCCGGACTTCTGTCAGCCATCCTGCTGGGGTGCCAAGGTGTTTTACATCAGCGGATGCAGCCCACCACATTGAAGAATGACGACAAATCGTTTCCCGATCCTGGCGGGATCGCCTTGCATTTGCCGGCTGTCGCTGCGCTGGGGATTTGGATCGTATTCATGGCCGATATCTACTGGACCCTGGGCTGGGATGATCCCTGGGCCTGGCTCGTGGCTACAGCGATCTGGATGGGAATTGGACTTGCCTGTTGCTGGACCCGCGAGGCAGTCCACGGCGCCAATCCAATCGGCCGTTTCCTGCTGGCTCTCCTGCCGTTGAAGGTGCTGCTCGCCCTATTCCTTTTGCAAGTCGAGCCTCGCTTGGCAATCACTTCGCCGGCCTTTACGAATCATCTCTTTGCAGGCTGGCTCCTCTTTGTGGCCGCTTCCGGTATCGTGGCATCTCATCCTCGGGCAAGGCTTGGAACGGTGCCTGGGTTTGAATGCAGCTTGGCCCGCTGGCTACAAATGGGTACTGCACTAAGCAGCATCTTACTGGTGACCTTGGAATTGCTACGCTGGAACCACGAGTGGAGCCAAGTCCTGGTCACATTATGGTGGGCGTTGTCCTCCAGCGGCTTGATTGGTTGGGGGTTTGTTCGCCGCCAATCCAGCTACCGATATATGGGATTGCTGGGTTTCGCTGTCACGACTGGCAAGGTCATCTTGGTGGACCTGATGGAACTCGGCGGCTTGGTACGAATTGTCGCGTTTCTAGGCGTTGGCATCCTGCTGCTGTTGCTATCGTTTCTCTACCAACACATGGCAACCCAATTGCTGCCGGAAGATAAGGATAGTCGATAAAAAGTGGCGAATCTTGTCATTTCGAGCCCCTCGACTCTCTTCTCGTTATTTCCGCTCTTTTTCGATCTCCAACAGCAGTTTCTTCCACGCTAGACCGCAAGAAAAACCGCCCAAGGCTCCACTGGCTGCAACGACGCGATGACACGGGATCACCAATGGCAAGGGATTGGCTCCACACGCTCTCCCCACAGCCCGGGCGGCCCCGGGGCGACCGAGCTGACGCGCCAAATCGCCGTACGAGCGGGTTTCTCCACAAGGAATCTGGCACAGCGCAGCCCAAACATGCTGACTAAAATCCGTACCCGCTGGCGGGATAAAAGCAATCGTGTCAGCGGGCCGCCCGGAAAACAAGGCCTGCATGAACGTTTCCAGCCGCCTCAAGATTCTACCATCCACAGAATCCGATGACCGTGCCTGAATCGCTTTTACATCAAATGAGTCAAGCGAGCGCGTGTCACAGTGAGGTAGGTCAATGCTTCCCAGCATACCGTCGACCAGGCCCACGAGAATGTCTCCCCATGAAGTCTGAATGGTCACGCTCACGTCAGAGTCGATGGTCATTACGCCTCTCATCCTACAGTCCGGAGAAAAGAAATCAGGATGAATAACAACACCGCGCCCACGACGACAATAAAAACAACCTTGTTACGCTCAACCGTCCGGCTCTTTCGGTTTGGCAGCGGAGTTTTGAGTCCACCTGCAGAAAAATAATTCGCAAACCGACCATCCCCTCGGGCTGGCTGCGGTGTCGTTTTCGGTCGACTGATGGCATCCGCAAAGGGTCTTTCTGCTTGAGAACTCTTCGGCAACTCCGCAGGCGAATAATCAGTCGTGGACGGCAGGACCATCTGCCCGCGTTTCACGGCGCGGGAAATCGATTTCATTTCCTGCTCGAGCTGCCGCTTTTCACGCTCGATTTGTTGCAGCTTGCGATCGAGCGGTGATGGTTTTTTTGAATCAGACTTGAGCATGACTCAATCCATTTCTAGAGGATTCCCAAGCCGTGCATATAGAAAAGCAGCCACAAGATCATCAGCGTGATCATCAGAGGCAAGCTAACTGCAAATCCGATCTTGATCCAATCGCCAAATGATTTCTCGGGAGCTTGGGGGGCTTGTTCTTCGAAAAAGGACGGAGGATGAATCGCTGACTTTTTCTCTTCCGAATGCATGGCCTCAATTTTTGACAGGGCCTTGTTGTATTCTACACGGATGTCATCAATCCGAGCCAACCCCTTGGCCAACTCCTCGCGGAATTGATCTTCCGGCCAATCCTCTTCGTGAATCGCATCGATATCTCCTAACCATCCGCGACACCGATTCCGAGTTTCTGTCACCAAACTCAGCAAATTTTCGGCATGCAGCTCTTCTTTCTCAAGCGAGATGATGCTGTGATTCAAATGCTCCAGAATCTCACGTTTGCCCCGTTCATATTCAGCCTGGCGACGTCTCAATTCCTCTAAAGCACTGCGCTCTTTTTCCAGATTCTCTTGACGCTGTCGTAGGCGTTCCAGTTCTTGGGCGGCGTGAGCCATGTGATCTTCCACATGTTCCTTCTGTCTCGCCATCCGGCTCACATTCAGATCGGACACGGGACGTGTCACTGTATCCGTCTTCGGCTCAGTGCTATCCGGTTCCGACTCCCCTCGCGTCTTTCGCGAAACGGCGCTGCGATGTTTTACTAAATCATCATCATAAAAATCAGTAGACGACATGGTCACCACCTCATTGTTCAGGTCATTGAATGTGCGTTGGTTTGATCACGGAATCACGAGCTCTTGTCCTTCCCGAAGACTTTCCGGACTTTGCAAGATCCCTCTGTTGGCCTCGAAAATTCTGCGCCACTGAGTCGAATCGCCATACACTTGACTGGCGATCCGCGACAAGGTATCGCCGCGGCGGACAATGTATGTTCGAAGTTCCTGTGCCTCTGGCGGCGCGCTCGGGCGAGAGCTGGGTGCCCGCGCATCTACAGCCGGGGCAGGTCGGGCGACTGGCGGTGCAGCGCTTTGCTGCTGGACCGCTTCCCTCAAGGTCCGCACTTGTTGGCGCAAATCCGCGACCTCTACGCGTAATGACTGATTCTCCCTCTCTAGCAGGGCGATTTCCTCCAAGGCCCCCTCCGGAGGATTTGGGAGAGAAGCAACAAACTGGTTTTGTGCCCGAATCACCAACTGACGTAACATATCATTCTTGGCTGCCGTCGGCCTCATCTCCATATATCGTGTCAAATGGTAGATGGCCAACAAATGCTCGCGGCGGTCCTTATAAATGAGACCGAGCTTTACATGGGGCAAGGCCATTTGAGGACGGCGCTCCAAGGCGCGCATATAATTCTTGATCGCGCCATCCAAGTCCCCTGCCCGCTGGCGGGCATCCCCTCGCATGACCAACGGGTCACGCTCTTCGCGTCGATCCAGGCGTTCCGGATTTCGGCATCCGCCCGCGAAAACCAGCATCAGACCGCTGATAAGTCCGAGGCGAATTAGAGAAATAGCGAATGAACCTTGCATGACCCGTTCATACCACGGTCCCGTGAGGCGCGTCAATCTCGGGGGCAGATCCAGCGCGAATTCATCATTGGACATAACAAGTGGTTGAGCAATGGAGCAACCGGGGAAGGGATCATGCCAATACGCACTCAGCTGTCGCCTTGACCGGGATGCAGGGACTGGTATAGCGTACGGCACTCTCAGACAGACATCAGGAAGGGTGGCTGAGTGGTTTAAAGCACCGGTCTTGAAAACCGGCGAGCCGAAAGGTTCCGGGGGTTCGAATCCCTCCCCTTCCGCCAGCTTTCGCACGTCGCTGGCGTAAAGAGCTCCGGCTCGGCACGCCAGCTATAGGAACCGATGCCAGTACCGAGAGCTGCCTGCAGGAGGACAGTATGAGATATGGATCGCGCTCATTTACTGGATCATTCACCATCCCAACCTCTGTTCCGAGACTCCACCTTGGGCCCAAAAGAGGCCGATATTGAACACCTCGGAACAGAGCAATTAAGTACGAAGGCACCCCCGAGGGCACACTTGCCAATCAACGGTCCAGCCCACATACTGCGTACATGACATCGGATCAACCAACGCAGGTAGCGGCTCCCGAGGCAATCGATCTGCCTTCATCGCTTACACGAGCAGATTGGCTGCGGATGGCATCGGGTTTTTCGAAGCTGCTCTGGAGCATTCCCCTGGGGTTGTTACTGTTTACTGGGGCCATCAGCCTGCGATGGCCTCCGCTGATCCAATTGCCCTCTTACATCGTGGCGGCGGCCTTGTATTTCTGGGGACTGCTCATCCTCCGCAAGGTCACCCCCTTCTCTCCCGCTTGGAGTCATTCCTTGCGTATGGCCTTGCTGCTCGGATTTCTCTTGTTCTATTTCTCTCCCTTCATTTACTGGTGGGAGCGACGACCGCTGATTGATCATTTGTCCGTCAATGTATTCGCATTGGTATTCACTGTGACATGGATCCTGTGGACCATCAATACTCTGGTGGAAGTGATTTCGAACCAATTAAACGACAAAGTGTTTATGATCGAAGCCCGATTGTGCCGTTGGAGTGTGGGCCTGTTCATGATCATCCCCCTGCTGGTTTTCCTTATCTTGTCGACTCTCCGAGCAAGCCAACATGGCGTACCACTCGCACAATTTCTGCACAACCTGCTCTATGCACGCCATGCCTATTTGCTGTTTGCAGGGTTTGTGATGCCAATGACTCTCACATTGACGATGATATGGAGAACAAAGAAGCGGTCAATCGCTCAAGTCATCGCCGAGGAGAATCGATCATAAGGCGATAGTACCGCGTGACTCCAGGTGGGAGTTGATCTTCGATTCTCATTTCTTGTCCAGTGCCGCGGACACGGGAAGCTCCAGGCAAGGGTTGCCAAGTCACCGCCGAGCGGCGTCCATCTGAATACAGGATGGTATATTCGTTCCCAACAGAGGTCTGCCACGTCAGCAAGGCCGCATCGCCAATTCGAGCCACGATCAATGAATCCGAGGCTTGATTATGAAGCCCTCCATCGCCACGTCCAGTCTCTTCAACCGTGACGCAAGCCGCACTGATCAGCAGCGCAACACTCCCAATCACTCCCAACCATCGCACCGTTCTCATTTAATGAATTCTAGCTGACTTTGACTTTCGTCATCGATTGCAGCAGGAAGCGGAGCGATTGGCCCGGGGCCTGACCGAGTTACATCGCGATCCTGCGGCGTTTCCTCCGCTGGCGGCGTCCGATGAGGGACAGATTCTTGCCGTCCTCGCGGAGGGATCGGTTCAATGACAATGGGACGCTCCTGTAGCTCGTCTGCGTCCAAGACAGGGGCAGGCAGCGGGGCAATCGGAACAGGTACCGGGTCCTCCGCGTGTCTACGAGCTGGTTGTCGACGTGCCGCACTCATCTGATCGTACCAAGACACTTCCGCATGCTGATCGCGAATTTGTTCAATTTCCAGGCCGTATCGAGAGGCAAACCAGCGCCATTCAGCTGATGAAAATGAAAAAAGCTGACCCATCGCGTTAATAAAATCTGCTGGATTGGTGGCCGATACACTCATCACACGCGGCCCCCACCCAGATGCCAAGACCAACTCCATCGGCAAGTTACTCGCACCTTCGACCAGAATAATACGCTCGGGTTGCCGAACCAGAAATTGGCCACTCGAATAGTCATCCAATGAGATGTACACCCAATTGCCATCGCCCCATCCATGCAGGACCAACTCGCCCGTGCGGGCGGAAATGCGGTAGGTAACCAATGCAACGGGCCGGTTGTTAACCAAATCAACCCCGACCTGCACCATGTTCATTTGTTCAGGGACCACCAATAGAGAAAAGGGCTGAGGGGCGGGCGCACGTGCTGCGCTGATCGTTGTCATCAGACAACAAACTCCTAATGCAATCCACTGACAGGCATACTTTCTCATTCCGCACCTCTTTTTTATCAGGCTCTAGCGCCACGGGGAAAGGCTATCACCCCGTCACGTATGGCGCAAGCATTAGCAATCTAGACCTTACCCCGGCACAACGGTAAATTCTGGACACGCTTTAAAGAGATCAGTCTCTCTCCCGTCCGGATGCCATTCTCTGTGCCGACGGCACGTGATGTAAATCCCGTGATAGAGTCGGCCATCCATGTCATTGATCCAAGCCTCAGTTGTGTAGAGCCCTCGGGGCAATAGTATTCCCTTCGGCCGCCATTCACCTGTGACCCGTTCCAAGTGCAAATTTCCACGCGTAATCGTCTCCGAGCGTGGAGCGTGTACGCTCTCTTCGAGTTGAGCATGTAACCAATCCCGCAACGGGACTTTCAGCCAATTCTTGACCATCCCGTACCGCCTGAATATCCAACGATCCGGCTTTTTCGGGCCATCGAAACGCATGCCCGCGCGGGCCGGCTCGACCACACACTCAGAAAGAGGAAAGGATTTAGGAACAGCCATCTCCATCCCAAACGCGCGCCATCGTTGTCTCCCCTCAGACGTGGGCAACACCGGCTCCACCGTATGTAAGATGCGCGCCTCCAAAGCGTCGTCTCGGTCGCCCTGATGAGCAAACACGACTTCTACCAACAATCCCAGTGAGCAGAAATACGCCCCGTAACGGGATACCGTTTCTTCGCCGCGCCGCCCCGTAACTCCAGGCCATCCGCGACAGCGCAGCGTCCGCAAACCCTCCCAAGAATCTTCGAGCGAGGAAGCATAGTCTTTCATCATTCGCTCAAAATCCGGCTCCGCCTTGAACGCTCGCCAATTCAACTCCAAGCGATAGCGATTCCGGTCAGCGAATCCGCAACGGCCCACAGCAGGATCGCGAGCAAATTGCAGACATTCCCAGTCAGCGGGCAGCTCCAATGCGATCTGCCGCCACATCCACAATGTGGTCGCCTCTGCCGTACGCTGATTCGATTGGTGTTTATTCATTTCACACCATCCGGCAATCGTTATTCAAAAACTCATCTGCACGCTTTACATGCTGATCCAGTTTGTCTTTCGACATCCGATCCAATTGCCGAGCCATCATCGACAAACGCGGTTGACTGGTGAAAAACTCTTTATGCACATGGATAAACCGCCAAAACAAGCCATCCCACACATCGCACCAAGGACCGGCTTTGTAATCACTCATTTTCTTAATGTAATTGGACCCACTGATGTAGGGCTTTGTACAGAGCCACCCGCCATCAGCAAATTGACTCATCCCATACACATTGGGGACCATCACCCAATCATAGGCGTCTATGAATAATTCCATAAACCAGCGGTATACAGCCGTCGGTTCAATCTCACACAACAGCATGAAATTACCCAGCACCATGAGCCGCTCAATATGGTGACAGTAGGCCCCATCCAACACACGATGAATCACGGTGTCGACGGGGACAATGCCCGTGGTTCCTTTGTATAAGGATTCCGGCATCGGACGCTGATGGTCCCAGAAGTTCGCATTCCGCTGCGGCACCCCGATTCGACGATACATAATCATCATGAATTCTCGCCAGCCAATCACCTGACGAATAAATCCCTCCAAGTCATTGAGCGGAATGTCACGTCTCTGAGCTGCTTTCAGAACGGCATCGACCACCTGCTGAGGCGTCAGCAATCCGATGTTCAGCATCGGGGTCAAGACACTGTGATGGAGGATTGTTTGCGATTCGACCATCGCGTCTTCGTAGGTGCCAAATCCCACCAATCGCTGTTCGATAAAATCATCCAACCACGTCCGTGCTTGTTCATGCGTAACGGGATAGCGGAATGTCGAGCAATCACCCGGATGATTCGGAAACCTTTGCTCGACATAAGCCCTCGCTTCTTTGATCCATGGGGTCAACTGCGCCGGAGGATGCGAGGGGACCGCTTGTCCTCGTGGCCATTTCTTCCGATTATCCACATCAAAGCTCCAAGCCCCGCCTGTGGGTTGTCCGTCGGGGGTCATCAGAATATCAAGCCGCTTCCGTTGAGCCGCATAAAACGAACTCATGCGATACGGCGGTTTCTTACCCGTCGCTTGCTTCCCCCAGTCGCAATCGGTCAAAAACATCGGCGTTGGGTGCACATCGCGTTCAATTGACTGATCTTCACAAGCTCGCTCGATTCGCTTTTCGAGGATATCATCGACGGGGTTCACATAGCGGATTTTCTTGCAGCCATCTGCTGCCAGCTGGCAAATAACTGAATCAATCCTTTGATCGGCTTCGTAGTCAATCACCTCAACATCGTGCCCCTGCCGACGCAGCCGATCCGCATATGCCTGCATGGAGGCCCGGTGCAGCAGGAGCTTGTGCCGATGAAACTGTGCCGGATACCGTGAATCACCGAAGAAGAGACTGTCCTCCACCAAAATCACCCGCACTGATGCCGTTATCGCAGGATGATCTGCAAACAGCTGATGCGGGAAAATAAGGGTACAGTCCATACGTCGATCCATCATGGTTAGCCTATGAGTGGCCCATGTTCAGGGTTCAGGAAAGACAACGGGCTATCAGTCTGAACACTGAATTCCTGAACACTTTCAGCGAAGCTGTTTAGTACTTGCGCGACTCAAGCCGGGCGCGAAGCGCGTCAGGTATATACTTTGAGTCCGTCCACTCTTTGGGCGGCGCAGCGGCCTGCCATAATTCCCGGCTCCGCTCCAAGACATCTCGGCGACTGACTTGGCCGACTAAAATCCCGTCTTCGACCACGGGTAAACGGCGAAACGAATTCTTCAAAAACAAATCCGCCACGCGGAACAAATCTGCTTCGGGGGCAATTGTCGTCACTTCCTTCGTCATATAATCTCGGACATAGGATTTTGGCAACGAGTTGTACGCGCCGCTGGTAAAAATCCTCAAACAGTCTTTTTCCGATAAGACCCCTTGAATTTCGCCCTCATCATTGACAACCGTTGCGCCAGACACCTTATTTTTCAACAAAATATGGATCGCTTGCTCCATATCCATGTCCGGTTTTAACGTCACTAAGGACCGACTCATCAAATCTTGTGCTGTGAATGCTCTCGCCATGAACTCTCCCTCTATGGGCTAGGATATACTCTCTTTTATGCGCGAATCAAGGCCAACACTTCGTCTCGCCGCTGCACCATCGCTTCTGGGGTTGTGGCCTCTAAATTAAGTCGCACCAAGGGCTCCGTATTCGAGGCCCGCACATTGAACCACCAGTCATCAAATTCCAAACTCAATCCATCCAGCTCGATCACTCGGCCCTCCGGATAGGCGGCACGCAACCGTTCGAACACAGGCTTCGTATCGGCTACCGTCGAGTTGATTTCGCCACTCGCATGGAATCGCTGAATCGGTTTCACCAATTCAGATAACGTTTTCCCCGTGTGGGTAATCAAATTCGCAATCATGATCGCAGCCAGTGCCGCACTTTCGGTGTAATAATTTTCGCGGAAATAATAATGTCCTGATAACTCTCCAGCAAAGACCGCTTTCGCCTCCCGCATCTGCTCTTTGATGAAGGCATGGCCCACTCGGGACATGCGCGGCTCACCGCCAGACTCAGCGATCACTTCTTTGACCGCCCAACTACTGCGCAGGTCATAAAAGACCACACCCTTTTCTTTTTCCAAAATGGCCTCTGCGATTAAGGCGGTAATCATATCATTGGAAACGATCTCGCCACGCTCATCCGTGAATCCGGCCCTGTCGGCATCGCCATCAAAGTAGATCCCAAAATCGTAGCTGCCAGCACGCATTGCATTCTGCAGCGGCTCAAATGTCTCAATCTCGAGCGGATTGGCTTCATGGTTGGGAAAGGTGCCATCCAATTCTTTAAACAAGGGCTGGATGTCCAGTAGATCTTCCAACACTTCACCCTCGAGAATGCCCATCCCATTGGCATAATCAATGGCCACTTTGACCGGCCGCGCGAAATCTGCAAACGCCCGAATGTGATCTTTGTAGGCAGACATAATATTGTAGGTATCGATCCGGCCAGGCGCATCGGGGACCGGCGCGAAGGCTTCCTCCTGAACGATTCGCTCAATATCCTTGATTCCGGTCGCGCCGCTAATCGGGATCGCTTGCTCTTTGGATAACTTGAATCCATTGTACTTCCCCGGATTGTGGGATGCGGTGATCATGATCCCGGCATCGGCCCCCAGCATACCGTTGGCGTAATAGGACATCGGCGTGGAACACAACCCCAAATCAACAACCACAACCCCCTGCTCCACCAATCCCTTCGCCAGATGATCAAACAAAGGCTGGGAATGAGGACGCATGTCGCGGCCCACAACGACCTTCTTGCAGCCCAGAAACGTCGCAAAGGCGCGGCCAATGCGATACGCAAGATCTTCAGTCAACTGCTCCCCGTACACACCTCGGATGTCATACGCCTTAAAAATACTGCTCATACTCAATTCCTCTTACACATTTTTATTGGACGGCAGATTAGTACACCCCAAACTAATTGGCAAGGCACCAAAAGGCCAGTCACAGGGCAGACGCATCTAAATTCTGATATTTGTCCATTTTTGGCTCCGTCAGGATGGGAACAGTCATCCTTGCCTGTTCCTTCTGAGCAAATCGGATGAAAAAGGCAGAAACATTTTACATGGGCAGGAATGCCCATGTTCCCAGCCGCCG
>SLBD01000075.1 GCA_007126515.1 Kiritimatiellia bacterium | reverse complement strand
GGCGAACAGATTACGGAACGCGGGATTGGGAATGGGATTTCGTTGATCATCACTGTCAGCATTATCAGCTCACTACCGGGAGCCGTTGCTTCCGCGATTAATATGTTCCGCCCATTCGAAGGGGGCGGTGCGCCTCAGTTTAATGTGTTTCATTTGGTTGCCTTGTTAGGGATGTTGTTTTTAGTGATAGCTGGGACCATTGCTGTAACTCAAGCCCAGCGGAAAATTCCAGTCCAATATGCCAAGCGCGTGGTTGGCCGTAAGGTGTACGGTGGTCAAAGCACATACATGCCATTACGTGTTAATTATTCGGGTGTCATGCCGATCATCTTTGCGGGCGCAATCCTGATGTTTCCTTCGCAGATTTTGCGTCAGATCCCTAGCGATGCTGTGCGTGGATTTGCCGCGCACCTCGATATCGGGACGAATTGGTACAATATTCTCTATGCGTTAATGATTATGTTCTTCTCCTATTTTTGGGTTGCCACGCAATTCAAGCCTGTCCAAATTGCTGATGATTTGAAGAAATATGGCGGATATGTGCCTGGGATTCGTCCCGGTCGGCCGACGGCAGAGTATCTGGACCGGACGATGACTCGTCTGACATTGGCGGGAGCCGTGTTTTTAACGGTTATTGCTGTGCTGCCGATGCTGGTGGGGCAACAGTTTGGGATTCCTTGGAATGTTGCGCAATTCTTTGGTGGAACAAGCATCCTGATCATTGTGGGTGTGATGCTGGACACAATGAGACAGGTGGAATCGCATTTGCTTACACGTCATTACGATGGATTTCTCAAGAAAGGGAAGCTCCGCTCCCGCAAATAGAGGATACGCATGTGGGACGTGATGATTTTGCTGGGGGCACCCGGAGCCGGAAAAGGGACGACAGCCGCAGGGTTGGTTGAGGAACGTCCGGACTGGAAGCACGTTTCGACTGGCAACATGCTGCGTGAAGCGCTGCAGTCGGGTACGCAGGTTGGCCTGGAAGCCAAGCAGTACATGGAGAAGGGCGAGTTGGTGCCGGACGCGGTTGTGATGAAAATCGTTGCAGAGCATCTCCGGGTGGGGCCCAAAGATGCGGTGTACCTGTTTGATGGGTTTCCGCGTACGGATGAGCAGGCGGTGTTGCTGGATCAGTTTCTGTCGGAGAGCGGTGAAGGTCGAGTATCCCGCGTCTTCCTCTTGGAAGTCGCCAAAGAGGTTTTGGTTGAGCGGATGTCTGGACGAATTGTTTGTCGGGACTGCGGTGCCGTTTATCACTTGACGAATATGCCTCCGAAGCAAGAAGGCGTGTGCGACTCGTGTGGCGGTGAGCTGTATCAACGGGCTGACGATAATCGGGAAACGGTCTTGAATCGCTTTGAGGTGTATGAAAAACAGACGGCCAGCTTAATCTCGTATTATCGCGAGCGGGATGTGTTGGTGCCAGTGGATGGGTTGTCGAAGGCTGTGGCTGTGAAGGCCATCTTGGATGCTGTAGCGGGGCCTGTCGGCGAATCATGATAAAAATTAAGTCTACGGCTGAACTAGACCGGATGCGTGTCAGTTGTCGGATGGCGGCCACGGTGCGTGATGCGGTGGCCAAAGCGATCAAACCAGGGGTAACAACCTTGGAGCTAGATGAGTACGCCCAGGAATTGATTGCGAAGATGGGAGCCAAAAGTGCCTTTTATGGATATCGCGGGTTCCCGGGACATATTTGTGTATCCGTGAATGACGAAGTTGTTCACGGGATACCAAGTCAGCGGATCGTCCGTTTGGGCGATATTTTGAGCGTTGATTTCGGGGTGACATACGATGGTTTTGTTGGCGATACGGCAACGACTGTGATGGTGGGCGTGACGGATCCGGATGTGATCCGGTTAATCACTGTCACAGAAAAGGCTTTGACGGCCGCCATCGAACAAGCGGTTGTTGGGAATCGGTTGTCGGATATTTCCCATGCGGTCGAAACGGTGGCTACGGCTGCGGGAATGGGGATTGTGCGTGATTTTGTTGGCCATGGGATTGGCCGCAAAATGCATGAGGATCCGCAGATTCCGAATTTCGGGCGACCCGGTAGAGGGCCGAAATTGCGGGCGGGAATGACGTTTGCATTAGAGCCCATGTTGAATTTAGGGACTGAGGAAGTAGAGGTCATGTCTGATGGTTGGACGGTCTTGACCAAGGATCGGCGGCCGTCTGCTCACTTTGAGCACACGGTTGCCATCGCTGAAGGCCAAGCCGAGATATTGACCGTTGCTGAAAAATGAGTAAAAAAGAAACATTTATGCTGGACGCTGTTTTGAAGGATGTGATAAACCAAGCGACCTTCAATGCGGTATTGCCGAATGGTCACTCGTTTGTGGCCTTCCCGCGCCAGGCGGATGAAGCGTTGGCGTTGGAGCGGTTGAAACCCGGTAGCCGGGTTCGGGTAGAAATGTCACCCTTCGACATGTCGAAAGGTGTCATTGTGTTTTAGAAAAGGTTTGCGGTGTGTCATGAAAGTACGATCATCAGTAAAAAGAATTTGCGAGCGATGTAGAATTATACGTCGTAAGGGAGTCGTGCGTGTGATTTGCACGAATCCGCGTCATAAACAGCGGCAGAATTAAGAGGAGCGGTATAGGTTATGCCAAGAGTTTTAGGTATTGATATCCCAGGGTTTAAGCGTGTGGAATACGCGCTGCGGTATATTCATGGCATCGGGCCCACATCGGCTCGAGAAGTTCTTGCCAAGGCTGGAATTGATCCGGCCAAAAAAGCCAACGATCTGGTGGATGAAGAAATCACCAAGCTTGCGCAGATCCTGCAGGAAGAATATCGCATCGAAGGCGATTTGCGACGAGAAGTCGCCCAAAATATCCGTCGCATCATGAGTATTGGCAGCTACCGCGGATTGCGACATCGTCGCGGCTTGCCGGTGCGTGGACAACGTACCAGTACCAATGCCCGGACGCGGAAAGGTCCGCGACGGACGGTGGGCGCTGTACGTGGTAAGGAAGCCCGCTCGCTTGCGAAGCAGGCATCTAAATAATTTTTAGGAGTAGTGAATATGGCCGAGGAAAAAGAAAACCAAGCGGAAGAGCAAGTGCCCGCTCCAGAAACAGCGGAGACTTCGCCTGCTCAAGAAGCGCCAGCAGCGGAAGAAAAGCCGCAGCGCCGCAAGACAGCTGAAGAGATTTTGAAGGAAGCAGACGAACCTGTTGCTCCTGTTGCCAAGCTCAAGAAGAAAGGCAAAGGCAAAGGTCATCGTCATGTACCGGTTGGGGTGGCTCATATTCGGGCTACGTTTAACAATACGATTGTTTCCATTACGGATACCCGTGGTGGTGTGATTGCTTGGCGCACATCGGGGCGCTGTGGATTTAAGGGTTCTCGCAAGAGCACAGCTTTTGCCGCCACCATGGTGGCTCAAGAAACAGCACGCGAGGCCTTATCGTATGGCCTCAGCGAAATTGAAGTACGTGTCCAAGGGCCGGGTGCGGGTCGTGAGTCAGCGATTCGAGCACTGCAGGCTGCCGGTCTAACAATTACGGCGATTCAGGATGTTACGCCTGTGCCGCACAACGGTTGCCGCCCGCCGAAGCGGCGGAGAGTCTAAGTTCAGGAGTTCATTGAATTATGGGTAGATACACGGGACCATCCTGTAAGCTTTGTCGCCGCGAAGGCATGAAGCTTTTCTTAAAAGGAGATCGCTGCTACATGGCCAAATGTGCCATTGAGCAAGGGCGTCAATCTCCAGGTATGCACGGCCATCGCCGCAGCAAGACATCCGATTATGGGATGCAATTGCGTGAAAAGCAGCGTTTACGTCGCATGTACGGTCTGCAAGAATCGCAGTTTCGCTTGTTTTTTGAACGGGCCTCCCGCAAATCAGGGAAAACAGGCGAAATCTTGCTCCAGATGCTTGAAATGCGACTCGATAATATTTGTTACCGATTGGGATTTTCTTCCTCGCGCAAATCCGCCCGACAATTCGTCAACCATGGACATGTCCTGATTAATGGTCGCAAGAGCACGATTGCCTCACGCGTGTTGAAGGCCGGTGACGTTATTGAAGTGGTCAATCGACCCGCAAGTCGGGAATACGTGAAGCCCTTCATGGACGCGGCCGAAAGCCGTGGTGTTGCGCCCTGGGTTCTCTTGGATAAGGCAAATGCGAAGGGAGAAATTCTGCATGTGCCGAGTCGAGAAGAGATTCAGCCGTTGGTCAACGAGCAATTGATTGTGGAGTTGTACTCCAAGTAACCAGTAAGAATCATCACCATACGAGCCGGTTAATGCCCGGTTCTGGGAGAAGAATACTATGCCGATACGATTAGGTCGCTTTGAAATGCCCAAACGCGTCGTCAAGAATGACGGCGAATCCACCGAAACCTACGGTGTGTTTGAGGCCGAACCCTTTGAGGCCGGATATGGCCGAACCATTGGAAACTCGCTGCGGCGTGTATTGCTTTCCTCCTTGGAAGGTGCTTCGGTTTCGTCGATCAAGGTCGATGGGGCCCTGCACGAGTTCTGCACCCTTCCCGGAGTCGTTGAGGATGTCACTGACATCATCATCAACTTAAAAGGCGTGCTGATCAAGATGTATACACGAGAGCCGCGTCGGTTGACGTTGGATGTGACCGGTCCCGGTGAAGTGACGGCAGGTGATATCCAAACAGATGGTACGGTAGAAATCCTTAATCCGGACCACCATATTGCAACGCTGGATGAGCAGGGTAAGATCAGCGCTCAACTGGAAGTGCGAATTGGTCGAGGATACTGCCCGGCAGAAGGAAATAAGAAAGAAAATCAAGAAATTGGCATTATCGCCATCGATTCCTTGTTTTCCCCGGTGCGACGCGTCAAGTACAGCGTAGAGAACACGCGCGTGGGGCGCCGAACCGATTTTGATAAGTTGATTTTAGAAATCTGGACGGATGGTCGCTTGACCCCGGATGATGCTTTGACTCAAGCCGCTGCCATTCTGCGACACCACTTGGATGTCTTTGTCAGTTATGATAAAGATCAAGTTGAGTTCGAGCAGGAAGAGACTGCTCGTGACGAAGAACGGGAAGAGCTGGCTCGCAAGCTTGCCATGAGTGTGAACGAGATCGAGCTCAGCGTGCGTGCCGCTAATTGCTTGAACAATGCGAATATCGTCACCGTGGGCGAGTTGGCACAGAAGACGGAAGCAGAGATGCTCAAGTACCGAAACTTTGGCAAGAAATCGCTGAACGAAATCAAAGCCAAGCTGATTGAGATGGGACTTGGATTGGGTATGCAGCTGGATGAAGATGTGCTGCGCGGCCCCAAAGACTAGTTTAGCAGGAATAACCTATACTGAATTGAGTACTGATCATGCGACATCGGAAAAGAACGATAAATAAGTTGGGGCGTAACACCGCCCAGCGGGAAGCGCTGATGGCCTCCTTGGTCTGCAACCTAATTATTCATGGTCGAATCAAGACGACCTTGCCCAAAGCCAAAGCGGCGCGCCGATTGGCTGAAAAGATGGTGACCATTGGTAAAAAGGACACGCTGGCCGCCCGTCGGTTGGCGGTTGCTCGTCTGCATCGCAAGGATGTGGTCAAGAACCTGTTCGATCAAGTTGCACCTGTTTTTGCGGACCGTGCGGGTGGATACACTCGGATCATGAAGCTCGGCCAACGTGTCAGCGACAGTTCCGAGATGGCGTTGTTGGAATGGGTGGAGAATATCCCCTCGGCCTCGGCCGCCGCCGCACCCAGCTCAGCTGAATCGACGAAGTCTAAAGACTAAGCCGCTTACCGGTAGACGAAATTGAAACAGAACCTCTTCGCCTTCTGGGGCGGAGAGGTTCTGTTGTTTTGGTGTCAATATTCGGCTGAGCACTCAGTCGAGTCCTCGCGAACAGACTGATACCATTTACGTAAACTTTTCGGTGTAAACTTTCTGGGTCGGGCGGGCGGCTTGTCCGACGTAGCGTCCGCGCGAAGTCGGGTCCCTCGCCCGCCGCGGCTCACTCGGCCTGTCACGCCGAAGCTTTGCGAAGGCGGATGAGCTCGCCCTACCTTCTTGATTAATACCGATATGTCTCTGTGTTTGGTATGACTTACTGAGTTCAACATTGGGACACCCAAATCAGCAATCGCTCAAAATTGACTCACTGAAAATCAGCAGGTTTCAAAAACAGCCTTTCAGTATGTTGAACTCAGGAAGTCTTCTCCAGAGAAGTTCGATTCTCGAGCGCGCTCAGAATCCGTCCATCAAGATCACGGAGGAGACGGAGGGGACGAGAATGCTGGTGTTGACGGGGCCGGTGAGCTTGTCGGTATCAGGAATGCCTCCGGCATCGATCATACGGCCGTTGCCGACCACACGCCATTCACCTTCTGGCACGGGAACGGGGAAGGATACGGATTCGTGCGACGCATTCAACAGGACAATGAAGGACTGCCCAGGATGTTCTTTGTTTGCGTTGACGATGTAGCCCATGGCTTGATTGCTGTCGGTGTCAATCCATTGATAATAGTTGGAGGGAATATCGACTCCGACTCGGAAAGCGCGGCCTGCCTCGCTTTGCCGCAAATGAATTAGACCACGGTAATAGGCAAGGGCTTCTGCCGCCAAGGGGCGATTGCGGTCATTCCAGCGAATCGCATTAACAGCATCCCCATGACCGAAGGTGTTGCTGATGCCATGCTTGCTGCGCAAGAATTCTTGTCCGCTGTTGATCATTGGCACACCCAGTGATGTGAAGATCACTGTGGCCGCCAGACGATTGGCAGCGACATCGCGAGTCTGCAGATGACGACCATCTCGGTCTGGGCGTGTGCTGAGTTCGTCCGCCAAAGCCATGTCGTCATGACTTTCCACGTAATTAACCGATTGCAATGGGTGGGCCGTCCAGAGATTCGTGGAGCCGACTATGACTTCGCGGAGTCGACCCAAGTTGCGATCACCCATCACGAAGCCCTTGGTCGTGTTGCGGAAATCATCATTCCAAGCCAGCCAGCCGGTTCCGGTGAGCTCGTATTTGTGCGTGCCTCGGAAGCTCCACGGCTCGGAAATCATCGCCACGTTCGGATTGATCTCGACGGCGGCATCATAGGCTTTCATTAACGTTTCCATATCAATCAATTCAGCTAAATCCCAGCGGAAACCATCAATGTTGAATTCAGTCATCAAATAGACAATGTTTTCGACGATCAGGCGGCGCATCATCGGCGCTTCGCTGCGGACATCGTTGCCGACACCACTAAAGTTGCTATGGGTGAAGTCTGGATTGAGACGAAAATAGTATTTTCGGTCAATCAGGCTGAAAATGTTTGGATCCCCAATGTGGTTATAAACAACGTCTAACAGGACGCCGAATCCCATCTTTTGGAGTTCGTTGACGAGATGCTTAAATTCATAAAACTGCGAACCTGTGGCAGGAGACCGTCCGAACGAAGCTTCGGGGGCAAAGAAGAAGACCGTGTTGTACCCCCAGCTATAATGATTGCCCGGATTAGGAAATTCCTGGACGGGCAGCAGTTCGATCATGTTGATGCCTAAATCCTTGAGATGGTCGAGACCCGTTCCTGTGCCCTCGGTCGCTAGGAGGCCAGCAAATGTTCCTCGGAGGGAGGGAGGCACCCGCGAGGAGGGGTGGGCGGTCATATCACGGACGTGCATCTCATAGATCACCATGTCTTCGTGATCGGGGGTCTCGAATTCGTGGTTGGTCCACCCGCCGAACCATTGATTGGTGGCTGCGGGATCTAATACGATGTTGTTGTGATGCGAGTCGATCGCGGCCGCCAAGGCATACGGATCGCCGACTTGGGTATTGGGATAGAATCCTTCTCCTTCGCCGTCTGGACCATCGATTCTGAATGAGTAGAATTTGCCGATATCGAGGCCAAGCGTCGTGACTTCCCAGACTCCATCGTCATCGCGCCACATGGGGATGACTTCGATGGGTTCGATGCGTTGGTGAGTGGGTTCCCAAATCTGGAATTCGGGTCGATCAAAGAAGCAAAGCTTCACCTCTGTGGCGCGTGGCGCAAAGATCCGGTAGGTGGTCGTATTGCGCTCGTGATCAAGAGTGGCTCCCAAGGCCTTGTCGGAGAAGAGGGTGTCCATCAGCGCTCCAGGCGATGTGTGTTGATAGATGCGCTGCTCGGCCAGTCCGTCGATCTTCAATAAATAGTTTTGGGATAGCTGTAGGGGGTCTGTGGTGCTGACTCGCAACGTCCGTCCACCGCTAGGCTGGCGGTCCACGCGTAAGTTGACATTCCCTTGCCCGTCATCCGCACGATTCGGGGCGCGTTCGGGCGGGACAAGCCATTGCGATTGGTTGATGACAAACTTGAAGAGCAAATCTCGCTCACCCGGAGGCGGACGCAAGCCCGATAACTGGGTCGTCAATTCCCATAAGTTGACATCGCGGAGCTTGCGCATTTGCCAGGAGCCCTGGCGACCGGCGGGATCCCAGAAGTTGAAATTGCCGGCCACGACGACCAGGTCATTGGGGCTGACATCGACTCCATAAATTTCAGGGTTGAAATAAAAGGTCAATGTGTCACCTCGTAAGGTGTAGCCTTGCGCAAAGCCCTCTTCTTCAACGGTGGAGAGACGGACTTCTTGAATCCCGATATCCGGATGGATCTGCACATCGATATTTTGACTATCCATCCTGCCGGTCCGGAGAGCCAGTTCAATCAAATACTCTTCTTGAACACGCGCGCTGGAGATTACATCCGGGGAGCGATGCAATTGCCCCCTCGAATTGATAAAGATAGCGCGGTTCGCGCCGGGCTCCCATTCTCCATCAACAATGAATTTGAATTCGTGCCGCCCCAGCTCCACCGGCAACTCGCGCACATCCAGTGTCCAAAGTCCGTCCTTGACCGTCATGGGATACCGCTCACTCCACTGATCGGCAGAGGTGGCCACATGTACCGTACTCGCAGCCGCATGATTATATTCCAGAAAAAAGGTCGGTGGCGATCCCGGCAGATGGCGGGTCGTGGGGGTGAGTGGTTGCGAGTACGTCAGTAGCGGCAGGAAACAGGTCAAAGTGAACAGGAGCAGCGTCTTCGCAATCATAATGAGATCCTTCGGGGTTGCATGGATGTATGCGCTGAATCCTACGGACCGCAAAGAAGTGGATCAAGGTTTTTCCTTAGACAGCAACGCGCCCCTTAATGATCCGATGGGGGCAACCCTTTGCAGTTTCAGATCAGCTATGGTTAACTATGCGCGGTACGAGTGGTGTGAAAGAGTGCAATGATGAATCAACGAATAAAGCAGCAAAAGGAAGGCGTCGAGCGGCGGGGGCAGCGGCAGTGGGTCGGATTGGTTGGCTTGATGCTTGGTAGCGTCTTCCTAGCCTGTATCACGGCTCCTGTCATCTTTAATGCCATTCAAGCTCTTCGGGAGGCGATCCCGGCTATCAGCGATGCTTTGGATTACCCGTTCGAGCGTGTCGCCTCTCGACTTGCGCTGATCTATGTGGTGATTGGGTTTGTGCCGAGTCTGAAGTGGGCGGGTATCCGGTCTGCAGTCGATTTTGGCTTTGCGCCTCACCCGACGTGGTGGCGTGAACTTATGCGGGGCTGGCGGATGGGGGTCTATTCTATCCTCGCGCTGATCGTGATCGCCTGGGCTACAGGTGCTTTTGTGTGGGATCCTGCTTCCGGCAGGCGGTTACTGTCACGATTAATTGCCTATTTGATCGGAGGGTTATTGATTGGCGTGATCGAGGAGGGGTTGTTTCGGGGCGGATTATTCGGCGGGGCTCGAAAGGTGTTTCACTGGATTCCGGCGATGATCGTAATCAGCCTCTTCTTTTCCTTTGTTCACTTTATCCGCCCGCAAGCTCCTGATGTGATTGAGACGGCTCGCTGGTATTCAGGCTTCAGCATTTTGCCACACATGCTCTACCGATCAGAAAACATGTGGAATTATATGCCCTTCGCACTCAATCTTTTCCTGATGGGTGTGGTTTTGACACTCCTGTTTCAGCGGCAGAATCATGTCTATTATATCAGTGGCATGCACGCGGGGTGGGTGATCGCTTTGCAAATGGGGCGCCTCTTATTTTCCAACGATCCAAACCGCCTCTATTTTGTCTATGGCATCTCTGCAAATGTGGGGCGCTCCTGGGCCGCCACGTTGATGCTGGTGATCATGGCCATTTTGGCTGCACGCGGCATCTTCGACAAAACGCTCTAATGCCAATATGTATGTGCTGGTGTCTGATTAGCACCGGGTACAGCGAATCTTTTCAAAGATCTCCGCGCGGTCCCCATCCTCAATCGCAAAATCCAGCAGGACTCGCAATGCCTTGGAGGGATTGCGGAGGTTGTATTCCTTTGCCATTTCTGCCAACCAATCCCGTTGATCAGCCTCGATCTCATAGGTTTCGGCTACTTTGTCTTTATTCATCGGATCCCCCGTTTGATCAGTCCGTCTGCTTACTGCCGAATGACTTCAATGATTTCGATCGGTTCACGCGGCACGTCCCCATGGGGTCCCGACCGTCCACGCGGCACATTGACGATGGCATCCACGACATCCATGCCATCAATGACGCGTCCGAACACTGCATATCCAAACCCCTGTTGGCTGCGGCCTGTATGATTCAAAAAGGCATTATCCGCGACATTGATAAAGAACTGGCTGGTCGCACTATCAATCACAGATGTACGCGCCATAGCCAGTGTGCCACGCTCGTTCTTTAGTCCGTTATCCGCCTCATTGCGGATTGGATCCCGTGTGCTCTTTTGTGCCATGTCCGGCGTGAATCCTCCGCCTTGGATCATGAAATTAGGGATGACTCGGTGAAAAATGGTGCCAGCAAAAAATCCGTCGTCTACGTATTGGAGAAAGTTCTCCACAGTGACCGGCGCTTCTTTCTTAAATAACTCCGCCGTGATGTCGCCCTTGCTTGTTTTGATAATAACCACAGGATTCTCCTTTTGTGTCTCGATACGGGTTTCAGTTTCTTCCTCTACTTCTACAGTCGGTGCCGCCTCCATGTCTAACGGTGTCATCTCTTCCAAGATTACTTCCACGTCTTCCGCGTGCGCCCACGTCGCACAGGCCAGTATGACCATACCTATTAGCATGCATTTCCAAAACGAGTTCATCATAGTGTCAGCTCCTTTCAAAAAATAGTCAGTTTGTCGCATCCATTTTCAGATGAGCCAAGAACCTAACTGATTGCGAAGGATTCAGCAAGTCCCTAGGATTCGCAGAGGGAGGAACGAATGACCATTCAATCCACGATAGACATTCAGGCGTCAAAGCTTGACGCAGCAACTCTTCTCAATCATTGCTTACTAAAAGGAACAATACGCATGAGTACAAACGACCTGTCACCGCGCTTTTGGGAACTATTTTTTGAAGTCTATGAACACTTGCCTCGCCAAGGCCCAGGCAATCGTCAATGCATGATGCGGGCACTCGAACTTTGTCAACCTTTGCCGGAACGGCCCATTGTTCTCGATCTGGGCTGCGGCAGCGGCCACCAGACTCTGAAGCTGGCGGACTTGCTGGCAGGGGAGATCATTGCCATAGATAATCATGCTCCGTTCATCGAACGATTGAATG
>SLBD01000199.1 GCA_007126515.1 Kiritimatiellia bacterium | reverse complement strand
GCCTGCGCCACCAGCATAAGGTCCGCCAACTCATCCACAATAATGACAATATAGGGTAAGCGATCTGGGATCGGATTTTCAGGCGGCTCACTCGCTTCACCTTCCCCTTCAAATAGATCCGGTTGCTTCACAATCGGCCGGCTATTGAATCCCTTGATGTTGCGGACGCCCGCTTTTGCGAAGAGCTTGTACCGTTTTTCCATTTCATTAATGGCCCAGCGCAATCCCAAGCTCACCTTTTTGGCTTCAGTGATCACCGGAACGACCAAATGCGGCAATCCTTCGTATCCCGAGAACTCGACAATCTTGGGGTCGATCAACATTAGGCGCATCTGCTCCGGTGTCCGCGACATCAGCAGACCCGCCAAAATCGAATTCATGCAGACCGTTTTGCCTGCCCCTGTGGCACCCGCAATCAGCATGTGCGGCATATCGGCCAAATCGGCCACGATCACATGGCCCCCCACATCTTTGCCCAACGCCAAAGGCAACGCATGCTTACCCGATCGCCACTGCGGACTCTCCATCACTTCCCGCATGAACACCATCGTGGACGAAGAGTTCGGGACCTCGATACCAACGACTCCCTTGCCGGGGATGGGGGCCTGGACGCGGACACTCTCGGCCTTCATCACCAAGGCGATGTTGTTGCTCAAGGCAGATATTTTCTCCAACCGCACACCGGGAGCTGGTAATAGCTCAAAGCGGGTCACCACTGGCCCTCGCTCGATATTCGTGACCTTTACTTCAATTCCGAATTCCGCAAGGGTTTCCTGCAAAATCGTCGAAGCCGCTATATGGTCATCATTGTATTCAATTCCGTGATCAGCCTCAACCGGTGTCAATAAATCCAGAGGCGGCAATTGATAACCCGATGCAGCCGACGAATCGGTAGAGAGTGGAGGGGGCAGCTCAGGTGCTGGTGCGGGCTCCGATTTCGGGTTTGGCTTCGGCTTGGGTTTTGGAGGAGGTGCAGGCTTGGGAGGCGGAGGAGTTTGCAACGCCTCGCGCTTCTTCATTGCTTCTTCGAGCCGCGACCGCCGCGCTTCGACTTCCTTGGCTTCGTCATCAATCTGGGCCAATCGATCCAGCCGTGCGCGACGCTTTTCACGCATGTATTGGATACACCAGTTGATTCCGCGCCAGGCTTTTTTCGTCGCTTCCCACGGGTGCACTTCGAGCACGACAGTCAGGCCGGTCAACAGAACCGCGATCGCCAAAATACTTGTACCTACGCCTCCCAGCAAACGCTCCATGAACGTTGTCGCCAACAGGTACCCCACTAATCCACCCGGATTTGTTACTCCGAGATGATCAAGAATGGCACTTCCTCCACTCTGGTTGATTTGTGCCAAGACAGAAAGCGCCACGAATAAGATGAAGATCCATGTCAGGCGAGTCCACACAACACCTTGACGTTTAATCAACAACGTCACTCCCAACCCGGCAACTACCAGAGGAAATAGGTAGCCTGTAACTCCAAATCCTTTAAAGAGGACAAAAGCAAACCATGCGCCGATCAATCCTACGTAATTACGGGTTGGCGTCGTATCCGATTGCACCTGATAAATGCCTAGATCTGATTTGTCATAGGACAACACCGCGAGAAACACGAGCACACAGCATGCTAACAGCAGTATCCCCCATACCTCCCGCCATCCAGTGCGACGAGGCTCGTCTCTTGTCTTCTTTTTAACCATGCGTCAATCCTAACAGGTTCAGGATCTGGTTTTCAATCTTTCCTGTTGACATGGGCAAGAATGCCCATGTTCCCATGCGCGGGAGCAAGGACATTCTTGTCCTTGCAAAATGTCCCAAGCTCATCCACGGCCGAGACGACCTTTCCATAGTACGCTATCGATCTGTTGTCATGTAGATCAACAGTCAGACTCGCATACGCTCCCAACCCAACTCCACTCGACAACGTCCTCGTCATCCCGATTCAAAAAAGAAAAGGCCCCGCCAAAGCAGGGCCTTATTCTAAAACAAACTAGGGTGTAGCGCTCGCTATTCTGACGCTCCACCACTTGACCCAGCTGTTGAAGCAGCCGGAATGACAATGATGTTGCCGGCAAAACCGTTGATATCACCCGTCCGTCCTCCTGATTCAATCCACGTTCCGGATATCCGTCGGTTCGCCAATGTCGAACCACCTTCCCCAGCAGCACCCAAAGTGCCTTCAAACGTTCCGGTCATCTTCACTTCCAAACCTGCTGCACTTGTACCACTGGCCTGAAATTGAGCAATAATCGTCTCACCCGCCGGGCGGGGGCCATCTCCATCAAATCCTGCCGAACCCCGAATACTTCCCATTTTGCCGGTGAATTGAGCCCCATTATTGTCTGTAATCACGAGCTGCTCACCCTCTTGATGAATGGTCAGAGTGCGAATCGAAAATCGAGTTGCACCTGAACCAACAGGACTACCTTCGGTCCCCTCAATCAAATGTTGGTAACTGGCCGTGATTGCGGTCCCTTGTCCCGGCGATGACTGCAAGTTGATGCTCCATCCACCCGACCCATAATCAATGGTGCCGCTCGTTCCGGCTCCTCCACTCAACACACCGTTCCCATCATCCGTCAACGCAAATTGACCGGCATTAATCGTGAGCGAACCAGGCACAATGCTCTGGTTGCGCAGAACGCCACCATATACGGAACCGGCTGCTGTTCCTGTAGCAATACGCTCGTTCCCCACCGTAATTGTTTGACCCGGCGTTCCGGGGGTTGCTGTGAAATCAGTCACAATCATCCCTCCACCGACACCGCGGTACACACCGCTGAAATTCACCCAATTCCAGCGCTCGTTCCAAGAATCAGTACCTCCACCAAATGTCCAATCACAGCCGACATTGACGGTCAGCACCAACAGACTCGCACCCAGCAGCATTGCTTTTCGCATAACGATCTCCTTCATAAAGCTCATCTCTGTAACTCTGAACTTGCCTTTGCTCGAAGTTCAAGAACTTTCGACGCTGTTTTCAATTATTCGTAATAGGGAACCCACCGTAGACGATACGCTCGCAGTGGCGGCGCACCAACAAAGTGCTGGCCGGGTGTCAGAATCCAGGGACCCGTCCCCGG
>SLBD01000026.1 GCA_007126515.1 Kiritimatiellia bacterium | reverse complement strand
TCGCCGGTCAATCCAACATCGCCCCAGGTGCGAATGGGGCTGCCGCCCAGGCGGAAGGTGCTGGAAAAGATCGCATCGACTTGCTGCAGGTTCAGCCCTTCAATCGGGTTGTCACGATGAACGAACACCGCCAATGCATCAATACCAACCCGGACTTGCGTCGGGGCGTAACCGAAACGCGCCTCAAAGCGGTCAATCTCATCTCCCCGCATCGGGCGACTCATCGGCCCCAATTGCGCCGTGCCCGCAATTAATGCCGCTGGCGCCGTCGACGAGCCCGCGCCTTGTACTTGGATATTCACGTTCGGATAAATCTCCCGAAACGCCTCGCCCCAGAGCAGCATGAGGTTGTTCAGGGTATCCGACCCGATCGAATTCAGATTCCCGGAAATGCCAGGAACCGGGGTGTATTCGGGCAAATTGGGATCGACCGACAACTGCGCTTGCGCACTCGACACCATTCCGGCCAACACCAACGCCATCCATTTCATCTTTGCTGTATTTTTCATCGTACTGTTTCCTCCGTATCGGATTGCAGCTCTTCCATCTGGGCAGAATGGAAAAGACCTTTGATTAGGATTTGATGAGCGCGCGATTAGAAGCCCGTGCGCGTCAGCCGATTTCGACTGATCCCGGCACCGCCGGTCTCACGTTGAATGCAACTATTCCCGGGCGCCGTTTTGCGTGCGTCAGCGATCCATTAGAAATGGGTGAGAGACCGCAAGTCAGCGATGGCGTCGTCGTGCTGGTCCGTCCAGCGGTTCGACAGAGCCTCGCCCCGAATATCTTGCAGTTTATCGGGCCTTGCAAGCATGGCCGCCTCAACCTTCCCTCATGCATGGGAACATGGGCATTCTTGCCCATGTCTTGCAAGGACAGGAATGTCCTTGCCCCAGCAAGACTTAGCGGGCATGTCCTACCAGCTGTTCGGATCAACAATGTCCAAGCAATTAGCAGCGCTCAACGGCACCCCCTTGCCAATTTCTAACAACTCCCACACACGGTTCAAAACCGGCCTGCATACGGTGGACGGCGATTGAGATTCCATCTTGATCAACCAATAAGCGGGCAACTCCATGCCGGATTGTCTCGCTGGTTTACAACCCCAATCAGGAGAATAACGAATGAAGCAGAATCGATATCGCAAACCGTTGTGCGGAGCCTTACTTGCCCTGCTGTCCAGCAGCGCTGTGCCGGCCCACGCCAACTTAGACAACCTGTTGTCGGTATTGGAAGGCAACAACACCATCACCGCTGAACAAGCGCAGGATCTTCGCGACAGCCAACCTGGGTACACCGTGCGTCCCGCTGGTCGCGCTGTATCAGATCTCGCCATTCGCGGCCGCATCCAAACGCAATTCGCCTACACACGCGCTGACAATGACGACGGCAACGATGACTTCACCACCTTTGAAGTGCGTCGCGTTCGGCTTGGATTGCGGGGCACACTGCCGGGTAGCGTCCGCGCCCAGTTGGAAGCCAACCTAGTGCCAGGATCCGATCTCTCGATGCGATCCGCGTTCCTGCAATGGCGCGAACACGCCGAGGCTAACATTAAGGTCGGGTTTGACAAGCCGCACTCCAGCCTGGAAGAAAATACTTCCTCTGGCGCAATCCTGACTGTGGAGCGCACGTTGCTGAACAGCTTGGTTGCTGCACCCGGACCGATGACGGGCTTGGCGTTGGATGGAGCCGTTGGAGTGCTTGCCTACGGTGCGGGTCTTTACACGGATCGCAATAATCGTAACAGCGGTGGCAGCGATTCCAAATACCTCTACAATGCCTTTGCGCGATTGACGCTGAACGATTTCGTCGGAGAACAAAACAAACTCTTTATTCAAGGCACTTATTTGAACAGTGATGATGAAGGCGGGAAATTCGGATCGCGCTTTGACGATGCATTCACTGTGGCGGGGCATTTTGTTTCCGGTCCGTTCGATTTGCGGGCGGAGTACATGCTTGGTGATAACGGCGGGACAAAGACATCCGGTTTCTATGTGATGCCGTCCTATTACCTAACCGACTCCCTGCAAGCTGTCGCTCGGTATGAGCGAGTGGAATCGGACAATGCCCGTGGCATCCGCGCGCCCAGTCGATACTTGCGCGATGTGCCTTCCCTCGCCGTCCAACGCGATATGGATGGCGCAACCACTCATGACCCGCAAGCAGGCGATGAGTATCAGGCCTTCTATGTTGGTTTAAACTACTACATCGCAGGGCATGGTCATAAGTTGATGCTCGGCGCAGAACTTGCCGAGCTCAAAAACACCGACGCAGGGACCTTGGATGGCCTGACGGTAACGACCGCGTGGCGAATGCTGTTTTAAAAGGATGAAAGAAGCCGCCGCAATGCTCTATCACGATCACTACTCCGCCGCAGCCTCATCCTCGGCGGTTTTTTCATGCTAGCGCCGCTGCTTTCAGCCCAGACCACCGACTTCACTATCGAATCGTGGCGATGGGATTGCGGATCGAACTTCGTCACGGTCGACTTCTCAACCAATGTGAACTCGTCGCTGGCCACAGATCCAGCGAATTATCTGTTTAATCCCCCTGTCACAATCAGTAATATTGTTCACACGTCGCCTTCGCATGTTGTCGTGCTGGAGGTGTATACGCTCAGTACCACTGTCACCAACATTTTGACCGTCACAAACGTCACGTCGATTGCGGGTGAACCTCTTGACCCCCAATACTCACAAGCCTTCCTCTACTGTCATAATGGTGATGACAATGGCGATGACGAGCCTTGCGAACTTCTTTGCCCGGACGACCTGTTCGTCCTGCAGATTGATGACTGCCCTGCCTTTATGCCCGATGTAACCCCGTACATCACGCTATCTGGCAACTGCGATCCAACTCAATACACGTTCACGCAGGATATTCTTGTTGGAACCCCCTTATCGAATGGTGTCTTTTTTGTGAATGTGACTGTTACGGGCCCCGGAGGTTTTGAAGAAGATTGTCGTGTAACAGTCGTCAATGAATGTGAAGATGAACCAGTCCCTCCCGGCGGCCCCTGCGACAATGTGCTATCTGCGATTCCTGTGAATACGGGATGGGATCACAACAGCAATACAACCTATA
>SLBD01000169.1 GCA_007126515.1 Kiritimatiellia bacterium | reverse complement strand
TTCTTTTCAATCGGATCAATGCAGAAGCCACTCGACCGGCCATACGTAGTCAGAACAATTTCATCCCCGACGCGCTGACGAACAAAACAAGCGCCCCGCTGGCCCTCAGCCAAACGACATTCATTTGGACACAACGTGCAGCGAATCCGGCCGTTTGGGCAGGGTTCCCAATACTTCGTCGGCACTATGAAAGATGCCTGCATAGCAGAAGTTCTACTGGAAGGACGCAAATATTCTACGAGCACTCCATCGACAATTCTTTGGCACGGGTTTGAGCAGACAGCATGGCCGTAATGATGTGGTCATGGATTTCCTCTTCATCCATCACTGCCAGTGCGGCCGCCGTCGTGCCTCCCTTCGACGTCACACGCTGCCGCAAAGCCCCGGGATCATCCGCAGAAGACAACGCCAACGCCGCCGCTCCCTCCACCGTACGCAGCACCAGCGATCGAGCCACATCAGGGGCCATTCCCATTCGACTCGCCGCCTCCAACATCGCTTCCATCACATAAAATATGTAGGCAGGCCCACTCCCGCTGATCGCCGTCACAGCATCCATGTCTGCCTCTTCAACGCGAACCACCTGACCCACAGCACCCAATAAATCCGCCGCCGTATCGAGATCGGTCGCCGACGCATACTGTCCCCGACAAATCGCGGTCATCCCCTGCCCCACCAATGCGGGCGTGTTCGGCATCGCGCGAATCACCCGCACTTCTCCCTCCAGGGCTGATTCAAACAACCGCAGCGGCAATCCCGCAGCAATGCTGAGCAATAAAGGCCGATGAGCAAGCGACACCGTAATCTCCTTCAACAACGCCTTCATCCCCTGCGGCTTTACAGCCAGGACCAAGACATCGACAGCTTTGGCAACATCCGCATTATCCCCTAACGCCTGCACGCCAAACGTCGAAGCAAAATACTGGCGGCGCTCCGGCAGGACATCCGAAACATACACATCATCGGCTGTGGCAATGCCCTGCTTCAGCAAACCGGACACCAGTGCCTCCGCCATATTCCCCGCACCCAAAAAACCAATTTTCATCTCGTTCCTCTACTTCACTTTTGACGAGCCCCAAACAAATCCGTTCCCACGCGCACATACGTAGCCCCTTCGGAAATCGCGACCTCGAGATCGTGGGACATCCCCATCGACAACTCATTCAAAGGAAAGCCGGACTGCTCCCGGCACTCATCCCGCAACGTCCTCAGCCGGGCAAAGTGCGGCCTCGCCAATTCAGGATCTTCCGTAAACGGCGGCATCGTCATCAGCCCCACCACATTCACCGACATCTTTTGCGTGGCGCTTTCCAACACCGGCAGGACTGCGTCCGGGGGCAGCCCGAACTTAGAAGGCTCTCCCGACACATTCACTTCCAGAAACACATCCAGCGTCACGCCCGCGGCCGCTGCTCCCTGATCAATTGCATCCAACAGTTTCTCCGAATCGACCGAATGAATCGCTTCAAATAGACGCACCGCATATTTCACTTTATTGGTTTGCAAATGCCCGATCAAATGCCAGCGAGCCTGGCTAGGAGATAAAGGGATTTTGGCACGGGCTTCCTGCACCTTATTTTCGCCAAACAACGTCAGTCCCGCTTGCACCGCAGCTTCAATTCGATCCGGCCCATTCTTTTTGGAGACCGCCACCAATGTTACTTCATCAATCGAACGCCCCGATGCCGAACAGGCCTGTCCAATTCGCGCCTGCACAGCTGCAACGCGATCCTCAAATTCTTCCGATAATACCGATTCACTCATACGTTCACCATACATCACATTAACATCGACATGAAGAGATAATTGTCTACGCTCAAGTCATGACAGAACTACATCACATACTGACTCGACCGCTGGCCATTTTTGACATCGAATCGACCGGCTTAAACAAAAAAGTGGACCGCATCATTGACCTGGCCATTGTTCGGGTTCATCCCGACGGCTCGCAAGATGAGCAAACCTATCGGGTCAATCCCGAACAACCGATTCCGCCCGATTCTACAGCCGTGCATGGCATTCGTGACGAAGACGTGGCCGACGCCCCCACCTTTCGCCAAGTCGCTCCAGACGTTGTGGCGCTGCTGGAAGGATGCGACTTATCCGGATTTAACGTCTTGCGCTACGACATTCCTTTGCTGTTGGAAGAATTCAATCGAGTCGGCGTTCCCTTTAGCATGGAGGGACGGCGGATCCTTGATGCCCAACGAATTTTCCATCGCAAGGAACCACGCGATTTGACCGCTGCCCTGCGTTATTATTGCGGCAAAGATCATCCCGATGCCCACGGGGCAATGGCCGATGTCGTCGCCACAGTCGATGTCCTCCGCGCCCAGCTGGCTCGTTACGAAGATTTGCCCCAAGAAATGGACGAACTCGATGCCTACTGCAATCCCAAGGATCCCACCTGGGTAGATGAGAGCGGTAAATTCAAATGGCAGGCCGACGAGGTCGTCGTCAATTTCGGCCAAAAGCAAGGCCTGAAATTACGCCAGTTGGTCTTGAACGAACCGGGCTATTTGGAGTGGATCCTCAAGAAAGATTTCCCTGACGACGTCAAAGACATCGTCCGGAACGCGATGAATAATCGCTACCCCGATCCTCCTCCCCCCGCACAGCCGGACGAATAGCGGGAATGGAGTGATACCAGACACATAAAGATCTCAGTGTTAATCGAAAAGGTAGGGCGAGCTCATCCGCCTTCGCAAAGCTTCGGCGTGACAAGCCGAGCGAGCCGCGGCGGGCGAGACGATTATCTGAGGTATTCAACGGGAATAAGGTGAAACAGACATTCTGCCGTTTTGTGGGGATTGGACTTTTGCAAGGACAGGAATGTCCTTGATCCGGCGGATGGGAACATGGGCATTCTTGCCCATGTAAATCGTTTCTGGCTTCCTCATGCCGATTTGCTCAAAGGGAACAGGAAGAGTGTCAGGCCGAATTTCTCATCGGCATCGTTTTTTGTTGCAGCTTTTCCCAGAGATTCGCCAGGCCGCGCGCTCTGAGGAAGAGGGCAAGGCCGAGAATAAACTGAAAGAGAAAAGCGAATAGCTGAGGCAGAACTCGACGAAACAGAGTGATGTCTCGCACAAGTGCATCC
>SLBD01000001.1 GCA_007126515.1 Kiritimatiellia bacterium | reverse complement strand
TGCAGGAGGATGTGGGGAATTGGGATCGCGCGATCGCGGCCTACAACCGACTGATGGCGGCTTATCCGGATGGCGAACTCTATCCCGATGCCCTGCATCGCCGAGGGATGATTCGGTACCGACAGGGCTTGTTCTCGGAGGCCTTGGAGGATTTCGAGCGGCTGGTGGCGGAGTTTCCGCGTCATCCGAGCATGGAGCAAGCCTTTTACATGCGCGGCTGGTGTTTGTATCTGCTCGGCGAAAATCAGCAAGCGTTGGATGTCTGCGAAACGTTCTTGCAGCGATTCCCTCATTCGCAGTGGGTCCCTGATGTGTTGTTTTGGTTGGCTGCGTACAAATACAATCAAGGCGACTTTGACTTGGCCGAATCGCGCTTCGTTGAGTTGGCCGAAGAGGAAGTCGGTGCTGACTTGCGAGCGTCTTCACTCTATTGGGCGGGGCGATCAGCAATGCAACAAGGCGAACACATGCGTGCCATCGAGTATTTTGCTCAGGTGGCCCGGGACGATCCGCAGAGCGAGTTGATGCCGGAAGTCCGGTTCTTTCAGGGGGAAGCGCTGAGCCATTTGGGGCAGTTTTCGGGGGCTATTGTGGCGTTTCAAGAAGTGATTCGACGTTATCCTGCCCATTCCCTTGTGTCGCGGGCCTGGGCGCGTAAAGGCGATTGCCAATTCACGTTAGGGAGTGAAAATCCGGAACGATTTAGGGAAGCGATTGCCTCCTATCAAATGGTGTTGGATCAAACAGAGCCAGAGGCATCGATGGCGATGCGCTTGCAGGCCGAGTATAAGCAAGGTCGAGCCTTTGAGGCATTGGGAGAATTGGAAGATGCCTTGTCGCGATACCTGCAGGTAGTCTATGATTGGATTGCGGATGGCGGTGGGCGTGATCGGGGTACCGCTGTATGGTTTACGCGCGCGGCATTCGCTGCGGCGGGCATCAAAGAGTCGCAAGGGTTGCGAGAGGAAGCCATCCGCGTGTTGCAGCGTGTGATAGAGGCGAATGTGCCCGCGGCACCAGACGCTGAACATCGAATTGAGCGATTGGTTGCGTTGTAGGGGGCGAGCAGCCGACTCTACAACGGAAAGGGGCATTTTATGATGGAACTAGTCTTTCGTGGGGGCGTGATCATGTGGGTGATCGTGGGCGCTGCTTTTATCGGAGGAGTTATCTTCCTGGAACGGCTATTTCACCTGCACCGCGCCCAAATCAATGCGGATGATTTTCTGGAGGGCATCTACAATGTGCTCCGGCGTCGCAATGTGGTGGAAGCCGTCAGCATTTGTGAAGAGACCCCGGGACCTGTTGCCCATATTATGCGGGCGGCCATCCTGCATGGCGACATGGATCGAGATCAGATCCGTCATGCGATTGAAGAGGCCGGCTTGCGAGAGGTGCCGCGTCTGGAGCGGAATTTGGCCTTGCTGGCCACCATGACTCAGCTAACCCCCATCTTAGGCTTGCTGGGGACTTTATTGGGCATGACAGAGACGCTGTTGATGATTCAACAATCGGCTCCCCTGATACACGCGGGTGATTTAGCAGGTGGATTGTGGCAGGCATTCAGCACATCCATCGCTGGATTAGCCGTCGCGATCCCTTTGTATGCCGGATATAATTTTCTCCTGCATCGGCTGGAAACGATCCTGTTGGACATGGAGCGCGCATCGGTCGATATTCTCAACTTCCTTTCCAAACCGGCGGTTAAGGTGGAGGTCGACTCATGAAACAACCGGAGTCCATCACGGTCTCCGGGCATTGCTCGTTCCTGCAACGCCGATACCCGTCCCGGTTCAAGCTGGCTCGCGGAATCATCGGTCCAGTTCCTCTGGCCGACTTAGTGCTTCTGCTGATCCTCTTCGTGGTTGCCCATTCATGGATTGTGATGAGACCGGGGATTCGGATGGAATTGCCCGAAGTCGAGTTTTTGGACGGAGCACGACGCGGCGCCAGCCTAGTTACAGTAACGGCCGGAAATTTGATCTTTTTCGGAGACCAACGCACAAGCCTGGCTGGACTTGGCGATCAATTGCGTCGCGCCCGAGCAGTGGCAGGGGAGGACGCGGCTTTATTGATTCAGGCCGATCGCGGCACCATGCATGAGCTGGTCATGCAGATCTACGCGGTGGCGGCTACTGCCGGCTTTGAGGAGGTCATTTTGGCTACTCAACTCCCGTCTCCTGAGGAGCCGATGCCATGATGCAGGATCGACAAAAGAAGCTGTGGATGCCGATGTGGCATAGCGGAATGGCTGTGGCGCTGATGGCCGGTTCCTTGCTGTTTTGGTGGTTTCATTTTTGGGCCGATGCGATTGTGCTTGTTTCTCAGCCAGAGTCGGTATCGCCATTGCAGGTGATTGACGTGACGGCTGCCGAGCGTTTGGATTGGTGGGAGCGTGCCCAGATTTGGTCGCCAACACGATTTGCGTTGCCTGAACCCGGCGGATTTAGCGATGACATTCATCATCGTCGAATTACAGTGCTCCCGCCCGTTGATCAGCCGGCTGCAATGGCGATGTCTTTAGGTGATCGAGTGTCCGGCGATCATTCGCATCCAACACGGCTGTCTGCCTTGGCTACGCCCCGTGCAGCTTTGTTTCAGCCCGCGGATCCACCGTCCCCGATTCTTCCTGAGGCAGAGACCCCATTCGAGCGTACGGATCATCCAATCATCCAGCGGGTAGAAAGCATTCCGGCTCGAGAGGTCGAACAGTCAAAGTGGCCGCCTGAATCTGCGATCGATTGGGGAGAGAAATCATGGATGCTGAAAGGGGTGCTCTATGTCGATGCGTTGGGGGTGGTGACGCATGTGTTGCTCGATATGGAGCCGACCGACCCAGACATTTCAGAACAGATACGAAGGATATTGCATCAGTGGCGCTGGCAGCCGGGGACAACCCATTCAGTGGTGCGGATGGAGATATTATATGATGGCAGACGATTAGCAGGGGGAGCCATGCAAGATGGGTAATTATGCTCACATGGTTTTGATCCCAATGTTTTTCTATCTGGCGGTCATTTTGAGCTGTTGGTTGGTTTATATTCTGCGAGAAAACGCTCCTCGACTTGCCAGAAAGCGAAATCGCATCTATCGTTGCCACGTTTGTGAACATGTATAT
>SLBD01000230.1 GCA_007126515.1 Kiritimatiellia bacterium | reverse complement strand
TCAGCAATCCCTGTCGCATGAGGATTCAACCCATGCTGCAGATACCAATCATCTGGAATTCCATCGCCATTGCTATCTGTGCCACCTGTGGATGCACGGGTGATCATCACAGATGCACTGATGGGCTGAGCGCCTTCGCCATCTGTGATCAGCAAGTTGTTGATGAAGAAGTCGCGCTCGTGATTCTCGCCGTCATTGGTGCCATTGTTCGATGACCACGCGCGGAGATTATTGATTTCGCCAACAAACGTGCCGGTGAACGTGCGCGGGTCGCTGCCATCCGGATGCACAATCACTTCGTACTCGCCCGCCGCAACCACTGTGAACGAAATATTCAGCCCGGAGCCCGTCCAGCCAATTTCCGTTTCGTGATCCGTCATGCTGTAGGTTTCATCGCCACCGTTGAAGTAGAATTCCCAGACCAGATCGCCGTCATGACGGAGAGCAATGCCCACCGAACCGCCCTCTTCCCAAATCCAGCCATTGCGGAAATGAACATGGAAGGTTTGGCCAACGCCCAAAGCGGAAAAACTGCGCAATGCTTCGGCCAGATTGTCTTCTTCATGACTCCAAAAACCGAAGCCTTGTTCACTCACAAAATGTCCGGCCTGTTCGCCCGTGCTTGCCAACCCCCATGCAGTGAAGCCCGAACCCTCGTTGGAGTCATCGAACCAGTCGCCTCCGTAGTTGCCTGCATGATCTTCCGCAACGACTCCGCCTTCGCCGATCCCCTCTCGAAATCCAGTAAGCGTGATCACGTTTGTACCGGTCGCCAATGCCATCCCCGGTAACGTCCACGTATGTTCAGCCGCAAACGAGCCGGATGCTCCCGACAGCGTATTCTGCCATTGAATATCGCCAATCACACCGCGCGCGGTACCCCCCAAATTAATCGTTGTCACACCCGAGGTGACGTTGGTATTCCCGGCTGGTGTGGTAATGAATAAGCCAATCGGCGTGGGGTCAACGGGTTCGGACTCTCGTGTGATGGTCACCGAGTCCCAGGTACCGTCGGTCGGCTCTTCGACCTGGGCGATACGCAAGCGATTCACAAAGAAGTTTCTCTCGCCGTCACTATCATGATCGCCACCGGTATACAGACGGAATCCAGCCAGTATTTCGTCTTCAATCACAGTGGTCCAGTAGCCAAACCAGTCGTCATTTTCACTGGTACCGATCACTTCAATCCGCAGGTCATCGCCGTCTTGACGGGCTGAGATTTGCAAGATGATATCGGAATAATAATCAAAGCCGGTCTCGCCATAGCCATCGTCATCTATATGGAAGTTCCAGATTTCAGTCGGGATATCCATATCTTCGAGTGTCGAGGTGTTGTAGAAGTTGATCCCACGTCCACCACTACGCCACTGGACGGCCAGCTCGATCGAGAATTGATGTTGATCCCCCCACGTCACGATGCCCCGCTGAGCACTCACCCACTCTTCCGAGTGTCCATAGAGCCCGAAAGCAACATCCTCCATATTGATATCGCCATGGCCGTATTGAGTACTGTCACCGATGTAGGTGCCTGAGTCATCGCCATCACTCCAGATTTGCCAGACACCAAAACCGGATCCCGCCGTCACGCCATCCATCCAGCCACCCGAATAATTGCCAGCATGGTCAAAGCCCACAGTCGTTTCACTTCCCATACTGCCATTTTGGCCCGTCCCAACGACAATCGTGTTCTGCCCAACGGCCAAAGGAACATCGGCCAAGGTCCATGGATCAGCAACCGGAAACGTGCCAGCATCCCCGGTTAACAGATTGGTCCATGTGAGGTCACTTACAGTCACGTTTTCAGCAATTCCCTCAAGCGTATACGTCGCAACAGAGTATTCGACACTGATGTCGGTCGCCGGATTTGTGATCGCCAAGCCAGACGGCGGCACGACGCAATCCTGGACTTGAATGGACCAGTCCAATCCGTACCGATTATCCCAGACCCGGGCTTCTTCGTCGGCATTGCCGTCGTTGAAAACAAGATTGATTTCGGACGTGCCAAACGCTGGATCAACGACATACGACCAGACCCCATTTCCCTCATCTGTCATGGCTGCTGAGACAACATCATTCCAGCCATTGAAGCCGAGATGAATGTAAACGGGCGAGGCACTCGCCAAGATGCGGTCCGTCGCATCGTAGGAAATGGTGATCGGATCGCAGCCCTCCGGACTTTCGGGATCGCTCCAGACGGCGCTCAATCCCGCTGTCCAGCCGCATCCACTGACGGCAACACCCCAATCTTGGCCGAGGTTGTTATCCCAAATTCGACTTGCTTCATCGGGATCATTGTTGTTGAAGACAAAATTCAAGGTCTCGGTGCCCGGCAAAATCTGATAGGACGCCGTCCACGTCCCCCCCGACAAGGACATGGGGATGGTTTCGACATTCAACCAGTCATTACGTCCAATGTGCAAGGCCACTTCGGCAGCGCCTTCTAAAGGCCCCTCTCCTGCCTGATACGAGATGGTGATGATTTCGCAGCCACTCGGGGATTCAGGATCTACCGTCGCACTACCTGCAACAGGTGGACCTTCGCCCGGCGCTTGCAGTGAAAAGATCTGAATGCTGTAAGGGCCCATGTCAATCAGCGCTTCCGGCCCGTTCACGTCGACGGCAGGCGTGCCGACATCGGTAAAATCATCCGAATAGGAGGAGGAATCGCTGTTGTAATGGCTGTGCCAGGTTCCGTGCGACGGGAACGGGAACGAGTAGCCAATCCGAGGAATCTCGCTGAAGTTGACAGCGACGACGACATCATCCGTTTGATTTCCTTGATCCCAACGCACGTAGCCGACCACTTTATCCGCATGGTTGACGTGATGGGCGTGGATCCCTACCCCTTTCAAACCTTGCATGCCGCCTCGCAAATTACGGCGGGCCCGAATCAAATCACGGTACGCCCGAACAATCCCGGCAAAGTCGTCCGCTCGTTCCCAGCGCAAAGGCTGGTCGTCGTGAAATCCGATAGTTTCCAGCATTTCCTGTCCTTGATGAATCATCGGCAAACCCGGCGCAGTCATGATTAATCCAGCACCCAACAAGGAGCGCCTTTGCGCCCAGATACTTTCGGGATCACCCCAGTCAATCATTTCCGGCATCCGACTACGACCTTCACGAATTTTA
>SLBD01000141.1 GCA_007126515.1 Kiritimatiellia bacterium | reverse complement strand
TGCTGGGCTCTGTCTTCTCGACCGTGTTGACGAGAGCGTCGAAGCGCGCATGGATGCGACGGGCATCACGGTCCCCGCCATACCGGTTCCATGCCCACACGCCGACCAACAAGACCACGGCTACTGCCAAGCCAATGCGCTTCAAAACATGATCCTTCCGACAATTCGCTCACGATCAACGACTCCCATGGTTTGCGCGTGCCATGGCATGGTCCGATTGTCGCCCACCACATAGAATTCCCGAGGGCCGAGTGTTTCCGGAGGAACCGTCCAATCCGTAGGCTCAACGACATAGGGTTCGGGTACGACCTCTCCGTTCACGAAGAGGTTTCCGTTACGGAAATCTACTGTCTCTCTTGGTAATCCGACGATCCGCTTTAGGTACATTGTTCTGCGTCCGTTCATTTCGATCACCACCACGTCGCCGAAGCTTGGTTCTTGACTGCGAAAGGCAAGGCTGTTGGCAAATCCGAATTGGCCGTCGCGATACGTCGGCAACATACTGTCCCCGCGGACATAGACGGGAATGAAAACAAATCGAAAGATCCAGACACAAACGCCCGCCAAGAGGATCGCCCTTACAAAAGTGAAGAGCGGCCGCTGGCCGATCAACATCCGCATCCAGATATTCTGTTTATCATCCGCCATGATTGCCGTTAGTGTCCGCCAACAGCACCCATAATGCAAGGCGGTGAATGATAGTGAAAGAGCGCCAGGGACAGAGTTTTGCCTTGTCGTAGCATGCCTTTTATCGCATCGTTTCCTGTTGGATTAAATAGGCAGGAACAGGAAGGATGGAAGCACTATGATGGATTCTGTGACGGTATGGCTGCGAGGACTGTTGGGGGTTGTGGTTTTGCTGGCGTTAGTGACAGTGCTGAGCGCCAATAAGCGGTCCATCAATTGGCGGTTGGTTGCGGGCGGCATCGGTCTGCAATTCATTTTGGGGTTGGCCATCTTGCGGATCCCGTTTGTGCGTGGTCTCTTTGAGTATGCTTCGAGCTTCTTTGTCGCTATCCTGGATTTTACCGGTGAGGGGGCCGCATTCCTGTTCGGTAGCCTAGTGACCGACATGGGCACATTTGGATTCATTTTTGCATTCCAGGTTCTGCCTACGATTGTCTTCTTCAGTGCGCTCACATCGCTGCTCTATTACCTGGGCATCCTGCAGCGCATCGTCTTCGTGTTTGCATGGGTAATGAGCAAGGCGATGGCCTTGTCGGGGGCGGAAAGTGTGGCTGCAGCAGCAAATGTTTTCGTCGGACAGACGGAAGCACCCTTGGTCATTAAACCGTATATCCCCAACATGTCCCGATCAGAAATCATGGCATTGATGACGGGAGGCATGGCGACGATCGCAGGTGCCGTATTGGTGGCATACATCGGCTTGTTGGGCGGCGATGATCCCGTCTTGCGGGCTCAATACGCGACGCATTTGCTGGTGGCATCGATCATGAATGCGCCCGCCGCCTTGGTGATTGCGAAAATTATTGTGCCGGAAACGGAGTCCGTGAAGCGGGAAATCCTGATTCCGAAAGAGGAAATTGGCAGCAACTCTCTGGATGCCTTGGCTGGCGGCACCACACAGGGTCTGCAACTGGCGCTGAATGTGGGAGCCATGTTGCTGGTATTTATCGCCATGGTAGCCATGATTAATGCTGTGTTTGGCTTAGTAGGCGGTGTCAGTTTTGGCGAATATATAGGGCTGAATGAACTCATGGCTCAATGGACGGATGGACGATTTGATTCGTTGTCGATGCAATCCATCATGGCCTTTATTTTCGCGCCCATTGCTTGGATTATCGGTGTGTCTGGCGAAGACATTCTTGTGTTTGGATCGCTTCTAGGCGAAAAAATGATCATCAATGAATTTGTCGCCTACAACTCATTAACCGAAGCCCGTGATGCAGGGCTGTTTATCCACCCGCGCTCGGTGATGATTGCCACCTTTGCTTTATGCGGGTTTGCCAATTTGTCGTCCATCGGAATTCAAATTGGTGGCATTAGTGTTTTGGCTCCTGAAAAACGCTCAGAATTGTGTTCGCTAGGTATCAGAGCCTTGATCGGAGGCACCGTGGCCACCCTGATGACGGCGACGCTGGCAGGCATGCTCTTGACGGTTCCAGCACCGGAGGCGGAAGCCGAAGTTGAGGACGTGGCTGCTTTAATCGAGTTGGCCGAATAGATGTATTGAGCGTCGTTGCCTTTCCACTCGATGGAAACCATTTCGGAACGCAGGGGGGATTACAGCCGAATCTCAATCCGTTCCCCTGGAAGCACAGGGCTGTCCGGAGCAATTTCAATCCGCAGGGGAAGGGCATACTCAGCTTGAATTCCGGTGCGGGCCAGCATGTCATGGATGGGGACCATTTGGTTGCCAATGGTGCTGATGATGCCGGTGAACCATTGATTTCGGGAAGGTACCAAAACGTGGACTTCGGAGCCGACTTCGGGAATGGACCGGACGGGATGTCGCAAGTATCCCATCACATAATCGACTTCTGATGCGTGGACTGTCGCAATGATATCACCGCGCTGGGTATAGCTGCCATTGGCATGGTGAAGGGCGGCAATCATGCCGTTCACGGGGCTGTATATCGGGAAGGGTTCAATCTGTTTTTCGACTCGCCGAATTTCCTCTTCCTTGACTTGGATTGCGGCCAACAGTGCCACATCCATGTCGGGCTCCAACTCGTCCCAAGCGGAAGCAAGATTTGTTAGCCGTTGCTCGAGGCTCTCAAGCAGTGACTCTTGCTCTTGAATACGTACACGGGCCACTTCCAGGCGAGTAACGGCTGTATCGTGTTCGGCTTCTGTCGCCAATCCGGCTGCAAAAAGGTCGTCCTGCCGTTTTGCCTCCCGCTCTAAGCGGCTGACATCGATCCTCTCCGCTGCCAATTGCACACGGGTCTTCATTTTCTCCAAGCGTAACTCTTCGTAGTCAATCAAGGTACGCTGCAAACTGGTCACCGGTCCGAGGCTGGCTTGAATGGCTGAAATTTCCGCTTGCAGAATCGCGATTTGAGCACCCAATTCTTCCAAATCGGTCGGTTGGATGCGCGCAATCGGTGTTCCCGCATCCACTGTCGAGAACACATTGATCTGTACATCCATGACATAGCCATCTCGGG
>SLBD01000187.1 GCA_007126515.1 Kiritimatiellia bacterium | reverse complement strand
TCTCCATCGCGGATCCACATCAGGCGATCACAAATATTCATCATCCGGTGATCATGCGTAGCGCAGATCACGGTAACGCCCCGTTCCTTGTTGAGCTTTTGCAGAATCGAGAGGATCTCGTCGCCGGTATGATGGTCCAGATTCGCTGTCGGCTCATCACACAACAAAATGCTGGGTTGATTGGCTAAGGCGCGGGCAATGGCCACCCGTTGTTGCTGGCCGCCCGACATTTCAATGGGACGATGGAACCAGCGTTCTTTCAAACCGACCAGCTCCAATAAATCCATCCCACGTTTGCGGCCCTCATCGGGGGCCACGCCGCCAAAGGCCATGGGCGTTGTGACATTTTCCAGCGCCGTCATATACTGAATTAGATTATAGGATTGGAAAATATATCCAATTTTGCGACAGCGCAAAAAAGCCAGCTCCTCAGCCGTCAATTGGGCCACGTCCACCTCATCGATAAACACACGGCCTTCAGACGGGCTATCCAACGCTCCTATCATGTTGAAGAACGTGCTCTTACCCGACCCCGACGGCCCCATCACAACGATGAATTCACCAGTATAGATTTCCACATCCACACCGCGCAAGGCGTAGGTCGTCTCTTCACCACGATGGTAGATCTTCTTCATTCCTACCGAACGAATGATGACTCGCCGTCCTGCGTTCGCAGGGCTCTCAGCGACTTGTTCTGGATTTGCCACAGCCATTATTCGATTCTCATTGCCTCCATAGGTGCCAATCGGGCCGCCCGAAAAGAGGGATACACAGCTGATACGGCCGCCAATACCATTCCCACACCAATTGAAATCAACCCCGCATAAAAAATGTCCTGCCACGGGAAGGCCGGCCACAGCAGACTCCGAAACGTCAACGCCATTCGTCCCGTCGCTAACAATAGACCGGCGATCGCTCCACCAATCCCTCCGACCAAACCCAGCAAACCAGCTTCGATCAAGAACACGCTCATGATAAAAGCATCCAAGGCACCCAAGCATTTCAAGGTCGCGATTTCACGAAATCGTTCTGTCACCGACATCAACATGGCGTTGGCAATTCCCACTGCACAGACCAGCATGGACACGAGCGCCAGCCATGTCATGCGCGATCCAATCCCCATCAGTCCTCCCTCAGCCTCAAGAGTTTGCTGTTCGGCAATCGTCAGCAACCGCGTGTGAGCCCGTTGTTCGGCAATCGATCCGAGTTCTTCGCCCGTCATATCCCCCACGTCCAACTCGTTTTCACGCATCATGCCAATAAACCACTCGGCCCGTTCGGGATTGCGGACAAAACGCCAAATCATTTGCATGGTCACATCCCCCGGCAGGACATCGCGCTCCGCGGCAATAGCCTGTCGGATACCAGCATTATTGATCGTCGCCTCAACCAAGGTCATTTTCTCCATCCGATTCACATCCCGACTCAAAGTGGCGGCAACGTCCGGCGTTAACTGGTATCCCGCTTCTCTTAACACATCGCCGAACGATCCATCGGCATTGCGTAGCGCATCGATAATGGCTTCATCTCCTAACGCTTCCCGAACCTGCTGATTCGCACTTTCCTGCCCGGCTTGAATCACAGCCAAATCCGCTTGCAGATCGTGCCATCCCTCCAAAAACTCCTGAAACTCGACCAACGGTTTCGGCAACCGAATGGCCACCATGTCCGCTAAAGCGCTTTGGAATTGATGCCAGCCCGCCTCGTCTTGCAATCGATCAAAGATTCCAGTCCCCGCTACGGGGCCGACCAATACACGACGACGACCGAAATCCAGCCCGCGAAAAAAATTAAGATACTTCACAGCATCATGGGCTCTGGGCTGCAATGCTTCGAGCTCGGCCAAACTCAAACCGCTGATGGTCTGAAGCTCTACAGCATCGTCGTCACTCGCATTTAAGACGGCAAGCCGTCGCAAGAGTTCTTCCGCACTTTGTGCCATGGACAGACGCGCCACCCATGTTTCCACCCGATGCAGTTCATCGATTTGTTCGCGGACCGACTCGGCCACAGCCCGCTTGATCAAACTTTCCGTCAGAATATTCATCAGGAATGCCATCGCCACTATAATGACAGCCACTGTCACAATCGCACGGAACAACCGATACTTCACACCGGTGACGGCAATCTGAAAGATGCGCCCGGGGCTCAGTACAGGTTGATCTTGGACATCGATTTTCTTCATCTCTATCCTGGCATAATTTCAAACGGGCGAGGAATCGTTCCCCCACTGACAATGTAAAAGATGAAACTGACAACCATGGGCAACACGCCACCGAGCATTTCTCCAGCAATTAAACCAAACATCAACGGTTTGCATCGCTGGTAGACACTTGGACCACCGAATCGCGTGATCGAAATCTTCACTAACCATCCGAAAAAGAACGATTGCGCAAAAGCGTTGCCAGCATAGGTGGACCAAACCAAAAACATGACGGGATGAAGTGGCCATTTCGTAAATCGCAAGCGCATCGCTGAAAACGCCAACACCAAACCCGCCGCTGCGATAAAAGCAATGAGACCATTGCGATGGGGAGACATCTGGCCAAATCGACGCAATCCAGCCACTTGGCCCGCTTCCTCCAACTGCCCCTGAGCATCCAGACGCTGCATGATGCTAATGGTTTCATTGAACGGGCGACGCGCCTGCTCAATTTTCCATAGCGACACATCCACGCCACGCTCATACTGGAAATAAAGCGTGGTCGGAATTCCCACGGCCAATCCAACCATCAAGGCCACAACAACAAAGAAGCCCGTCCTCCCCACCTTGGCCTTACAATCATCGGCTAATTTCAGACCGTTGACCACATAAGGCATCAATGCTTCACGAGTATCATAGAACAGCACCAAGGAAAGCATAAACATGATGAAGAGTAGTTCCGGGCCCAAAGCACGGGCGCCAAATACCGCCCATAAAATGGTGGCGGGCGTGCCGGAAACCACAATGAAAAACAATCCCGTCTCAGCCAGGAGTCGTCCCATCACCAAATATACCGCAACACATCCCAAGCCAAATAGCAGGGCAATCGGCCAATCCAGGCCCGCAAATCGAGCGGTATAGATCGTGAAAAAGATCATTCCCATCATAAAGAATCGCGCTCCCCACAGGGCAGACGATTCAATCTTCTCGGAAGCAGGGAATCCCAGCGCGCGTCGGAAAACAGCGGCATAATATTGGCGACCGGTGAAGAGCAAGACAAGCAACATCCCAAAATAGGCCCCCATGATCATCATTGAGTCCATCGTCAGCCCAAAGGGCCACGTCCCTTGCCACCCGCCGACCCCGACACCATAGGTTGCGAAAATGCCCGCAATAAATATCCAGATAAACGGACCAATGCCCAGCGATAACGACACTTCTTTGGGCAGGAAATACGCCACGGCAACCACCGTGAAGTAGATCGTGTACATTTCCAGTAACGTCCGGCCTCCACCCTGCTCAAAGGTGCTGGAGAGCTCTGTTAATGGTGAAAAGTCGATGCCCAAGGGAACCTGCCCAAACAGATGCCGCGGGAACCACACATTCATATAGTTATAGAAATGAATGAAAAATACCGCGCCAAGCCCAAGCCAGAAGATGGGATTGCCGAAAATCGGACTCCGCTCCCCATTTTGCTCCGGCAACAAGGCTTTGGTGAATGTCACAATGGGATAAGGCAAGTGCTCATGATCCGCCCACTGCTTGTGGACCACCACTGCTAAACTAACTAAAGCAATCCATAAACTCAGGATAATGGGCAACCAAAACCACAGGGCGGGTCGCCATGCATGCCACGGCACATCGCTGAAGGATAAACGGTCTTCGGCTTCCATTAGGCCACGCGTAAAGCCGCCCAAGACCACATCAGGATCCTCGGAAATATCCACCAGCATATTCTCGGGGACCAACTCCATCACCCCCTGCTGCTGCCATCCGGGTTCGGTCAATTCAAACCGATGCGGCATGATCAACGCGGGCGTAAACAAACGCAAAAAATTCGAGCCGGGAATTGCACAAGCAGCCAGGACCAGCACCAGCATGACCGCGAGTTCCGAACGTTGCAGCTTGCCCTTTGAACGGGTTAGGCGCTGCCAGAGGGGATAGAGAATCGCCAGAAAGACAACCAGAAAGCCATAAACGGAAATGGGCATAAAATTGCCCACAAACATCGTCTGGCGCATGATCCAGTCATTGAAGTAGGTATAGGAACTGATAAACGCAGCTCCAATCAAACCTAAAATAACTGCACGAAACGTCACTCCCGTCGCTCTCCCGTAACCGCCTCCACACCTCAGCGGCTTGCTTGGTTTAGTCTTCAGGCTGAACGGCTACGGCGAGAATGCCGCGCTGCAACAGCGATTTAATATAACCCGTAACAGAAACTCGGCTCTCATGAAAAGACAAATGATGCAAAATTGCAAACCTTTCTACAATTTCTTCGACCGTCCGATGCCCATCGCATAATTTCCAGAGCAGCGCGCCAGTGTGATCAAGAATCGTCAGTCGCTCCTTCGGCGGACGAATCACCCACGATATCGGCGGAAACAAGAATGAGGGCCGCCGCGTCGGCACAGTCAAACTAATCGCCCCATCCGCCTCATCGCGCACAAAATTGACCGCTTGATTGGGCAGCAGGACGGCCTTCATCATACGATCCCATGATCCTGGAACCGAGGCAGTGGTTTCGCGTTTGGCCTGTTTCGATACCATTGCCGCTTCTTACACGCTCAACCAGCCTGCGGCCTGAGCCACAAACAGGAACAGGGTAACTCCCAGCATTGCCGTAGACAGAAGTGGAAAACGACTGGCATCTTCTGTCCGTCTTTTCAGCTTGGACAACAACGCCAAGACACTCAGTCCCATGGCGACAAATAAAATGAAATGCCATGCAATCGAGTTCTTTGTCGCATGAGGTGCCACAGCCCCGGCTGGTCCCACCAAGGGCAGTAGGATAATCGTAAATTGCAACGAAATCGCGGCCGCAATCGTGATCACATTGCCGACCATCGGCAACGCCCACCATTCCGCAACCTCCACTTCGTTTCCTGGCGGGGGAAGCTTTGGCTGCTTCTGATTCTTTTTAGCTGCTTGTCCCATCTGCTACCTCATTTAAGCGTCCACACAACCTTCACTGGTTTGTTGCGACTGACGATTTGCACCTCAGCAAATCGATACGGTGTCTTAACTGTACCCGCCAAGCAAGACTTTGTCACACGAGTCTTCACCTCAACCGGGGCCTGTTTCCCCACTTTCACGTGCGCCTTTACAACCTTCTCGCCTTCGTTCAACGCACACCGTACCACATACGTGCGCTGTTTCGGCATCCCTTTATACGTACCCTGCGGTGCGTCAATGTCCAGCGTGACTTGGTCCAACTCCGCCTTTCCGCGCAGATTCGTGATCGCAAATTGGCCACTTTGATGTGCCAGCGACTCACCATCATCCTCGTAGAGCTGGTACGTGGAATCGATGCCTTCGGCTGGGAAAAAGTCAAATTGGATCTCTTCAGGTGTTTGCGTTCCCAGACGCTCTCCAACGGCTTGGCTGGGCAGGATGGCTCCTTCCCGCACATAGACAGGAATCAGATCCAAAGGGATATCGATGATTGCATCATGCAAACCCATCCGCACATCGTTGGTTTCCAGCGAACGCCAAGTGCCTTTGGGAAAATACGCCCGCTTTCGTTGCACACGAGTATTCTTGTCAATCCCACCATCGGCAGGAATTACCAGCAAATCGGATCCCAACATATATTGGTGTTTACGATCCAAGGCTCCGCCATCGTTCTCATTGTTGTCCAAATACATCGGCCGACAAATAGGCAGACCCTCCAGATGCGCTTCGCGTGCCAACCCATAAAACAGCGGCGCTAGGGCATAGCGCATATGAGTTTGCTTACGGAACAACCGCTGACAGCGCGAACTGAACTTCCACGGCTCACGAATTCCGAATGCACTATGCGTCCGAAATACAGGGCTCAACGAGCCAAACTGAAACCAGCGAATAAAAATCTCTTCATCAATTTCCTTCTCATGGAAACCACCAATATCGTGAGACCAATAGGCCGCTCCTAAATTGCCCGATCGAGCCGTGAACTCAATTTGATGTTTGAGCGTGTGCCAGTTGGAATGGGTGTCGCCAGAGAACTGCACCGGATAGCGATGCGAGCCAATCCCGCCCCAGCGAGAAAGGATCATGCCTCGCTTACCTGTCTTTTCTTCGGCTAGCTCATAATAGTGCTGATTCGCCCATAACTGGCTATCTAAAGAATTCGACGGCGATTTGATCCATCCATCCACCCACCAGAAATCCATCCCTTGATCGAAGAAGGGTCCTAACACATGCTTTCGCCAATGCGTCAGCGCCTTCTGATTCGACCAATCGCAGGCCCAGTCGCCATTGTGCGGGCGGGGTCCCAACGCTTTTTCGACGCCTGGAATATGACTGTCGTTTTCTGGCAAGGCTTCATAGCCATCGTAACCCGGATGATCATTCAATGAAGTGATGAGTCCAAGATCATGGAGTTTCTTGAGCGCCTTTTCAGGATTTGGGAAATACTTTTTACTCCAGTCGTAACCACCCCAGCCATCCCGCCAATCGGTATCAATAATCATCACATCAATCGGAATACCGGCCTTGCGATAGCGTTTGGCAAGATCCACAAATTCTTGAGCCTTGTATGGATACCAGCGCGAGTACCAGAAGCCAAAGGTCCAGCGAGGTACCATGGGAATGGGGCCGAACACCTTAATGAAGTCTTTTAGAGCGCCCTTGAAATCACTGCCGTAGGCAAAGAAGTATCCATCAAACCACACGGATCGGGAACGATTCTCAATCCATTTCGATGCTGGATTCCAATAGACGCGAGGCTCGTCCGGCAGAAAATGTCCACCTTGCCGACTCAGGATTCCTTCTACTGGGTACGCTCCGGGACCGCCGCACCACGTCCACGAATCCAACGAGCGCTTCACGGTGCCCAGATTCCCGTCATCCCGTTTGCCTGGAACCCAATACTCCTTGTTGCCGGCAATATTCTTATGTTCGATGCGCAAGTTTGCGGGCGAGAAGTTCTCGCCATTGTCGGTATAGTACAAAGACAATTGATCCGTCCGGAGCGTCAAAGATTTTCCTTTCACGACCACATCCGCCGATATAGACGAGGCCGCAGTTCCACCGGTCAGCACCGAAGGGTTCGGAGAAAATTGACCTTCCTTGGCATACTCCATTCGTACGCAGCCCGGAGAATAGACCGTGAACCGCGCATTTCCCAAGACAACCGGTGTTTTCTGTTTTGGCATGAACTAGCTCCTTGCAGTATTAGGTTTACTGAATTGAACCTGCGGTACTCTATCAATTCATCAACAATCCGCAATCACGAGTTTTTGGGGAGTTGGGAGTACAAACGACCATTGGAAGCGAGAACCTGCTTGCAGTATCGGCTTTAGCCGGAAGGGAGTAAATGAACGCGCGGGAAAAGCGCCTCCTGAAGGCGGGACTACGAACGGCCTTGGAATAGACAAACCTGTTTGTAGTACCGGCTTTAGCCGGTGATTCTTCCTCCACAGGGCGATTCTATATTTTCATCCCACCCCTTCCCCATATCGAGGATGGGATATTGCTCCCACATTATACGGGCGGTTTTCAGTCCAACTTCTTGAAGGTAATCACTGGCGCTGGACCAAGGCCAATCTTCCCAATTTGTTACGTACCCATGCTTTACCGGATTATGATGGATATAGTTCCGCACAGCATGTAAATGGGCCTCGGAGCGAATGCGTCGGTCAGCGCAACGATGCCAGCACTGGCGGCCTCGCGCTTCCTCCTCACCGTTCCATTCAAAAGAGGTCCGTCCATGGAGTTTGCCGATTGCACTAAGCAGTTTCTTTAGATCATCTGTGCCGATCAAGGCATGCCAATGGTTGGGCAAAACGCACCACGCATGAAGCTCGTTTTCGCCCTTATCCAACACGGAGAAGAGTATCTGACTGAAGCCAGTCATGCGGTCCAGGCTTTGGCCGATGATGGTCTGATGCTGGTAGTTGGCGGCGATGAGATGGTAGCGGTGGCGACCGCGTTCGTTGAAGTGAGGCGGACCGTGCAACGGACGATGGAGCAGGCGGCGATGCTCGATAGCTTCGGCGCGTTGCGGCTCGGTCATATTGCGCCAGTTATACATAATGAAGATAGTGTAGTCGGCTAAAGCCGGGACTACAAACCTCGAGTGAGGGAATCTCGCGGGTATGAGAGCCCGTTTGTAGTATCGGCTTCAGCCGGAAGAGAGGAAGGAAACCGCCTGAAGGCGGGACTACGAACACTCTTTGGTGCGAGAAACTGTTGGTAGTACAGGCTTCAGCCGGAAGCCTGCAGCCTGCAGGCAGAACTTCAATCTCGATGAACAGCCTCCCAAAAGAACATTATGGCTGTTAACTACCACAGGAACCTGCGACACATTTGTATGAAATATGAGCATGATAGATTTTGGATTAGGCTCTGCATGGTTGTCTTCGGCATCCTCATCATTGGATTTGGAGCCAGCTGTCGCAGCGACTCGCTGGCCGATTCCCGCCCTAGCCAATCGATCGCTGTTGCGGCCTATCGTGTCACTCCGCGAGAGCTGTACCGGACATTGCGATTATCGGGTGAGGTTGAACCGCGCGCCCGCGTTCAAATCGCGGCCCGTACTGGTGGGGCTGTAGACAGTGTATATGTGGATGAAGGCGATCGTGTTGAGCCGGGCGATGTATTGGCTCGACTCGACAAAGCAGAAACCGAGGCGGAGCTGGAACGAGCCCGGGCACAGCTCGAACTCGCCAAGTTAGATTATGAACGACTTAGAGATCTGAGGGCACGCGACATTGTCGCCGAAGCCGAATACTTTGCTGCCCGCGCTGCGTGGCACGTAGCATCCAGCACCGAACAGGTGTGGAAGGTCCGTTTGGAGAACTCCGTGATTGCCGCCCCGCGTGCCGGCTTGATCACCGCCCGGTATGTTGAACCAGGCGAAGCTGTGCAAACGCGGGCCCCCGTGTTCGAGTTGATCGCCGATGACGATATCCGGGCGCGATTCCGTGTTTCGGAAATCGATGCGGTCCATATTCGCGAGGGAGAGACTCTCACAGCAACGTTTGATGCCATGCCAGATTGCTGTTTCGACCTGACGATTGTGCGCATTGCTCCGGCAATGCGACAAGGGGACCGGCTCTTACGGGTAGACACTCGAATACCAGAACGCGCGATACAGGATGGAGTGAGAGTTGGGTTCATGGTGCGGGCGGAAGCCAGAATTGACCGCCGAGCCGACGTGCTGGCCGTTCCCGTAGCGGCTGTGGCCCGTGACAGGGCAGAGCCGTATGTATTTGTCATTGCCGACGACCAGCTTTACCGCAAGGAGGTTCAACTTGGGGTAGAGCGCGGGGGCTATATTGAAGTGCAAGCGGGTCTGTCAGCCAATGATGTTGTCGTTGCATCAAACCCTCGGGAATTACGTGAGGAGCAAAGCGTTCGGATCGTCCGTTGGGATAGCGACTCTGAAGCTACTGTCGACGAGAACTCTCCGACGTCTCGCGGGAAGACGTGATGCAGTCTAACCGAAAAGACCATCTTCGCGGCGGGCTTGCAACTATTACACGCTTGGCGATACGCCGCCCCATCGGAACTCTGGCTATCACGCTAGTTGTTTTCATAGGTGGCTTACTTTCGCTGCAGCAACTGGCAGTGGATCTGCTGCCAACGATTGAATACCCTCAGATTCGTGTATCAGTGAATTACCCGGGGGTGTCCCCCGAAGTGATGGAACAGCAAATCACTCGTGTCATCGAACGAGGGGTCTCTGGTATAGACAATCTTACTCGGATTGAAAGCCGGGTGCGGCAAGGCCGAACGGATCTAGACCTGAGCTTCAGCTTTGGCACAAATCTCGATTTTGCCTTGCAGGATGTAGCGCGCAATATCGAGCAAATCCGCAATCGGCTGCCCGACGCGGCGGACCAGCCTCGAGTCAGAAAGTTTGATCCAGGCATGCAAGCTGTTTGGCGAGGTGGATTCAGCTCCACACTACGCAGTGAGGCTGACGTCACCGACTGGGTAGAGAATTCCCTAGCTCCTCAACTCCTGATGATCGAGGGCGTGTCGGCGGTAGAAGCCATTGGCGGGCAGATCCGAGAAATCGAAGTGGCGGTTGATCAACAACGTTTGACACGATACGGCTTAACATTAAGCGATGTCGAACATGCGTTGGCCGCAGAAAACGTCGACATCTCAGGAGGGCGTCTGGCGGCCGCTTCATTTGACGTGCAGACGACCACCATCGGACTATTCACCTCCCTCCTCGATATTGAGCGTGTTCTTCTGCCTGTGCGCGATACGAGTGATGGAACAACCATTCGCATCTCCGATATTGCCCTCGTATCCGACGGGGGGGCAGATCAACGCGTGTTTGCGCGCCTCAATGGGCGCCCTGCGGCGCAAGTGGATGTTTTTAAGCAGCCAGAGGCAAACACGGTGGCTGTGTCCGATGCTGTCACTGCCGCCCTCGCCGACATGCGGACGTCCGGCTTCATTCCCGAAGACATTGAATTCAGCACAACGATGGACCCCACATTCTTCATCCGCGGAGCATTATCGGGCGTTGCATCAGCTGCCGTGATTGGCGGATTGCTCGCAATGGGGTTAATCCTCTTGTTTCTGGGCAGCCTCCGCAAAGCGTTTGTCGTTAGCCTCTCTATTCCCATCGCCCTCATGGTCACCTTTATGTTGATGGCTGGAAATGACTTGAATCTGAATATCATCAGCCTCGGAGGCCTTGCCCTCGGCGTCGGACTCTTACTCGATAATGCCATTGTGATGCTGGAGAATATTTACCGGCATCGAGAAGAACTTGGAAAGTCCCCTGATCAAGCGGCAGAAGATGGCGCAAGCGAAGTCGTATCTGCGGTCACAGCGGGAACCCTGACCAATCTGGCTGCAGTACTACCATTCTTATTGATCACGGGAGCCGCCGCCTTGGTCTTTCGTGAAATGATTCTGACGATCTCCTTTGCCATTCTTGCCACTCTAGGAGCGGCTTTGACATTGGTCCCCATGCTGGCGGCTTTGCTCGGCAAGATGAAGCGTAGTAGCCGATTACACCGAACGCTTATCATCAAGAAGTTCGGTACCGGCATGATGAAGCTTGCGGATCGATATCGTTATGCACTACCCGCCGTCTTACGTTGGCGCTGGCTGGTCTTAATCAGCGTGGTTGTGCTCATGAGCGGAGCGCTACATCTTGTGGGCGGACTCAGCAGAGAATTTCTGCCAGCTCTGGATGATGGTGAAGTACGGGTTAGCCTACGACTGCCTTCAGGCACTCCGCCCGAAGATACTCTTGCTGCCGCGCGCCAGATCGAAAGTCTCCTGTTGGACGATCCGCACGTCCAAACAGTATATACTTTAGCCGGAGGCACCCTTTGGGGGGGAACAGTAACGGAGAACTCGGGTCTCGCACAATTCCTTGTACAGTTGGTTCCTGCCTCACAGCGCCCCAACATGCCTGCAGGTCGATGGATTCAGCAAGCACGTCAATCTGTGCTGGCATTGGATATTCCGGGCGGACGCGTAGGTGTTCGGCCTCCGCAAATCAGAGGACTGCGGTTCACCAGTTCCGGCGATGATATCGTGGTTGGACTGACGGGTCCCAACTTGGATCAATTGGAAATGATCGGACGGGATGTATATGATCGCTTGCAAGGGATTGCTGGCTTGGAGAATTTGGAGTTTGGCGACGAAGATCGATCGCCATTATTGGAAATCCGTATAGACCGGGATCGTGCGGCTCGGGCCGGACTGGGAGTCGCGGATATCGGCGCTGTCGTCCGTACTGCGCTAGATGGAGGAGTTGCGACGCGCTTTCTTGATCGTGGCCAAGAGTACGATGTTCGAGTCCGACTCCGGCGGGATGAGATAGACGATACAGGTCGGCTCGGCGATTTGATTGTAGCCACTCAAGGAGATCAGACGACGTTTCTGCGTGATGTCGCGCGGCTTGATGTTGTCGACAGCCCTGCAACCATCTGGCGCGAAAATCAGTCCCGGATTGTTCGAGTGACCGCTGACCTCAACCCATCCGTGAGCGACATCAGCACGGTGATCACTGAAATTCAGGCGCGTCTCAGCGACATCGGTTTACCGGACGGCTACAATGTACTCCTGGGCGGCCAGTGGGAAACCATCCAGGATACGAATCGTGAATTGACCGTAGTGATCGGACTGGCGATATTGCTGGTCTTTGCTGTGATGGCGGTTCAATATGAGCGCATCAGCAGTCCCTTGATCATACTGTTATCAGCGCCCCTCGCGCTGATTGGGGTGATTGGAATTCTCTGGATTACTTCCACCCCCCTCTCTGCGCCAGCCCTGATCGGACTATTGCTTCTCGTTGGGATCGTCGTCAACAACGCTATTCTCTTGGTCGAATATATCGAAAGCGGCCGTCGCGAACAAAACATGCCCTTGCAGAAAGCAATCGTCGAGGCCGGAGCAACGCGTCTGCGCCCTATCCTGATGACTACATTAACAACCATACTCGGCATGTCACCGCTGGCAATCGGGATAGGAGAAGGAGCGGATATTATGCGGCCGTTGGCCCTCGCTGTCATTGGAGGTCTCAGCACATCCATGCTGTTGACTCTCGTTGTGATTCCCTGCCTCTATTTTACTGTGCATATAAGAAGTGAGTCTGCCCGCCAACACGGTGTGCCTTGAGTCCTCTGAGACCTGGATTCAAACCAACAGGAGTATAATGGCATATTTCAATGCTAAGCCCGCAATGCTGAACAGGGCCACTTGTTTCCACGAGTAACGGATCATTCCCGCAACCAATACGACGATGGGTGATGAAAGAGGAAAGAGACAGAAGAAAAAGATGGTCCAGCCACCATAGGCTTCAATGCGACGCATGTTGCGTTTGTATTTGCGGGCACCAATAATCTTCTCGATCAGGGTATTACTGAAGGCAAGTCCGATCCCATAATCAATGGCCTGCGCCAAGAGCGCTGTACCCATCGCCACGCCGAATAGTGTCCATGCATCATGCCCTTCCCGTAGCATGTGGATGTACAGGATTTCAACGGGTGAAATAATGAAAAAAATATATCCGGCAAAGTGGACCGCAGCGAATTTCCACATCGTCGTTTCCGCGCCAGTGATGATCGAGTGGCGCAGTAACAAAGACAGTAGCGAGATCCCCACAAAAGAACCCGCAACAATAACGAACCAACGCGGGGTCCGATCCCAAAATCCCGATAAATCTCCCATACACAACCTAACTCTTGTCTGATAGCCCTTTCACGCTATATTATTGCGGTATATCTAACAACACTTGCGACGTTAGGAACTCACAATGGACTTCATTCGCACATCAAGTAAAGCCCTGATATCACACTCCGCTGCTATCCGTTTTCTCCTCATCTTTTTCTTCTGCGTTCCATCCCTCTGGAAAGTGGATGCTGCGGAGACTGAGAACACCAAGCCCACAGGTGCTGTGCTCGAATTTGCAGAAGCAGCTTTAGACATGGGAACGTTGACTCTGGCCGACTTGGAGCTTTTTCAACGGAAGATCGAATTTGTGAACAGCGGTGATCAGCCACTGATCCTATCCAATGTCAGAGGATGCTGCGGAACGAGAATCACGGACTGGCCTCGCGCGCCTTTAATGCCCGGAGAAACGGGGCAGATTGCTGCGCAATTTAGACTCGCCGCGCGACCGCATACCGTGCGTCGTACGATCACAGTCACTTCCAATGCAACAGAACCGACAAAAGTTCATCGCATCACAGGAACAGTGAGTGAGGGAGAGACCGCAGCTCCCGCAGCACCCATGATTGGGCCGCAACTTTTATTTTTGGAGGAGCGCTTGGATATGGGCTCTCTGAGCACGGATCAAATCGCAGGCCTGGAGGCACGTATTGACATAGAGAACCAGGGCGATCAACCTTTGGTCCTGCGCACGGTCAGAGGCGGAGTACGGACTCGGGTAATCGAATGGCCCCAAGATCCACTGCCTCCAGGCGAGCGTGGTGCCATTCTTCTGCAACTAGATGTAGAGGATCATCCTCACGCTTTCAGCCAACATTTGTTTATTATCGCGAATACGGAATCACAGCGATACACCTATCGGATCCATGGTGTAGTTGAATCTCCATGAGATGGCAGAGACAGCTCCAGTCGCCGGCGGTTGCCTTGTCCCGCACCGTTTTGGGCAGCTTGTTGGCGATCAGCGGTTTCGTAAAAGCCGTAGATCCTCTCGGCACCGCTTATAAAATTCAGGATTACTTCGCTGTCGCGGGCCTCGAGCAGCTAAATCATTTTGCTTTGCCGCTGGCCATCCTGCTCAATACCAGTGAATTTGTGATTGGCTGTGCGATCCTCTTTGGATGGGTGCGCCGGATAAGTTCAGCACTGGGACTGGGTATGATGATTTTCTTTACTCCGCTCACTTTGTACATTGCCATTGCAAATCCAGTCCCTCATTGCGGGTGTTTTGGCGATGCCTGGATCATCAGCAACTGGCAGACGTTTTTTAAGAACCTGGGCTTGTTGGCTGCAGCGATTGTTGTTTATCGAAATGCCCGCCAGCGACCTGTTGCAAAGCCCCGCAGACGAGCAGTGTTCGGGCTGGGCAGCTCGACCGTTTTTATCCTCGGACTCTCTGTTTATGCCCTGCTATATCTTCCCGTGATTGATTTCCGCCCTTGGCGGATTGGGAATCACATTCCCACCTTAGTGGAAACAGGCACGCCGCCGGTCGTTCAGCACAGCTTCACTTATCAGCACAAAGAAACGGGAGAAACGAAAGCAATCACGGAAAAAGAATTGGCGAGCGAAGGTGTTCCTGATCCGGACTACTGGCGTTTTGTTGACCGGCGTACGGATGTGGTTGCCCCGGGCATTCCTGCCCAAATCGAGAATTTCTCAATCCACGACGAATGGGGCGAAGACTACACAACATTCTATATTGCCGATCATGATGTATTACTGATTGTTGTCATCGATGACTTGCAAGCCACACGTGCATCGGTGGTTGTTGAGGAGGTGGAACCGCTAGCGGCATCGGCTGCGGAAAATGGCATTTCACTCATCGCCTTGACTAGTAGTCCCTTTGAAGAGATTCATGCTTTCGCCACAGAGCATCTGCTCACGTTTCCTTTCTATCAAACGGACGAGCGCGCTTTAAAGACGATGATTCGATCCAACCCAGGTTTGATTCTGCTGCAGCAAGGCACGGTCAAGGGGAAATGGCCCCATCGCCGCATGCCCTCGACATGGGACGAAATGGCTCCGTGAAGTTTTACTTCCTTGAGCAGCTCGCGCCGAGGCGATCAATGTCACCCGCTCCAACCAAAAGCAGAATATCTCCTGCCCGAACATCTTCTACAGCATATTGCCATGCTTCATCCAAATCCGATGTCACTGTGTACGGCACACACTGGACCGCCGCAAAATGTTCGGCGAGATCGTCTGTCGTTCCCCCCTCCAGCGGCTCTTCGGAAGCGGCATACACGGGGGCTAGCACCACCTGATCCACTCCTTTAAATGCAGCGGGGAATTCGGCTCCCAACATACGCGTCCGAGTGTAGCGGTGTGGTTGAAAGACTGCGACGATCCGTCCACGTGTCATTGAGCGGACAGCCTCAACTAAACAACGGATCTCAGTCGGATGATGGGCATAGTCGCTATACACGAGTGCCCCATTCACTTCCCCCACCCGATCCAGCCTTCTTCGCACCGGCTGAAATGACTCGAGTCTCCGAACGGACTCATGCAGATCTTGCCCAATTACATGCGACACGCTCAGCGCCGCCAACGCATTAACGATGTTGTGGCGGCCGGGAAGAGGTAACCGCAATCGGCCAATCTCTTCGCCGTGCCAAAATATCCGAGCTTGTGTGCCAAATCGTCCGAGATCGTCTTGGAACGGTTGCAGATCCGTTGCCCGCATCTGACATGCATCACTACATCCATAGGGAATGGACGGACAACCCGATGCACAAACCAGACGATGAACACGCGTGTCATCCATACAATAGATGACCTGATCCTGGGTCTGACGCACGAATTGCTCGAACACAGATTCGAATTCACTCGCATCCCGGAAATGTTCCATGTGATCGAAATCGATTCCCGTGATCACGGATATATCAGGATGATAATTCGCCAAGGTGCCATCGCTCTCATCGGCTTCAACCACCGTCACAGATCCATCACCCGGCTGAAACACCAGACCGGACTCTTCCCATTCGCCGCCCACAAAAAAACCGGGATTCAAGACTGCACAGCGTAACGCGTGAGCAGTCATTGCAGTTGAGGTCGTCTTCCCATGGGTGCCGCTGATGGCAACGGTGCGGAGATCTCGCAGCAATGCGGGAAAGACTTCCCCTCGCCTCCAGACAGGGATTCCGAGTCGGCGCGCCGCAACGAGTTCTGGATGCGATTCCGGTACAGCCGTACTGCGAACAATCAAATCGGGGGCCGGGTCAAGGTGACCAACACTATGTTCATGGGCGACAGGAATCCCCATTTTCTCCAACCGATCAGTCAATGGATTTTTCCCTAGATCACAGCCATCGACCGCGAAGCCGCGGTGACTTAACAAGGCCGCCAAGCCAGCCATACCCACGCCCCCGATGCCCATGCAATGAACGCGAGTCCGACTCGGTTGGGCCAGGCAATCTACCAAGGTACGAGTCACAGAACGACTCACTCGTCCAACTCCCTTGCGGTGGCGACGGACAAAACAAGATCAGCAAGCGCATTGGCTCCGTCAGATGGCAACGCATCGCGCAAAGCTGTCCGCATCCGATCCAGACGCTCGGGGTTCTGAATCATCTCTTCTAAATAATCGACCAGCCAAGGCACGCTCAGGCTGGATTCCGCCACTACATCCGCGGCCCCCTGTTTCTCGAGCACCCTCGCATTCACCGTTTGATGATCATTGGCCGCATACGGATACGGCACCATTAACGCAGGCACGCCAAAATGCGCTAACTCGGCACAGGTTGAGGCCCCCGCCCGACAGATCGCCATGTCCGCCAGCGCATATAATTCTTGCATCTGATTATGAAACGGTTCGACCCATGCAGGAACAGCCGCATCAGCATACCGCTCGCGTACCCATTCGACATCTTCACTCCCCGTCAGGTGCAATACACGCACCGAAAAGCCGCGAGCGGCCAGATTGCCTATCGCTTCCGTCGCCGACTCGTTCAAGGCTCGGGCGCCGCGGCTGCCCCCCATAATTAATATTGTCCGGGCGGCACCCGGGAAGTGATGTGCCAGCGGTTCGGGTGCGGGCATCGTCAACGAGGAACGTAATGGCATACCCGTGACCTTGATCGTGCAACGGCGGGGTAAATAGTAGCGGCTGGCATCAAAGTGGCACGCCACAGTGGCAGCGCGTCGAGCCAAGAACCGAATGGCCCGACCGGGCAAAACATTGGCTTCATGCAAGACATAGGGAATGCCAATCTTCCGTGCGGCCATCACGGGGCCTGCCGACGCATAACTGCCCATCGCCAACAACACGTCCGGCGACGATTCCAGCATCTTCTGACGGCACACATTCACCGCCCGATGCAATTTCCAAGCAGCCATCAAACCTGACGGCGAAGGGCGCGTTGGGAAACCGCGAGCCGGAACCCGGATGATGCCACCCGACCAGTCGGCAATCGATTGATCCTCAACCGGTTTCCCAGTCAACCATAGTGTGACGGTGTGGCCCCGTTGCTGCAAGGCCTGGGCAGTGGCGAGTCCAGGCATGACATGGCCACCGGTTCCTCCACATGCGACTGCGACGTGAAAGTGCCGATTGGGATTCTTGCTATGGTGCTTGTCGGCCATTCGTCGGTTTCTCTGAAGTAATTTGGATTACAAACGGCTCGCTCGGTGAGCTCGCCCTACCTTCCTTGGGTGTGTTTGCTGTGGGTAGGGCGAGGCGACCCGCCGAGCCGCTTCCCGCTCACAATAGAATCATCAATCGTCGGCAGACTACCGGAACGCTCCAGAATTTCCAATACTTCACCCGCCAGGTACAGTGACCCAGCAATGCAGACCAAGCCACCATTGGCCTTTGCCCATGCTCGAGCTGCATCCAACGCCTCCCCTAGATCAGCGACCACGACCGGCCTTCCTGTCGACGCGATCAATTCGGCCAATTGGGGTGCGGGCATGGCCCGATGATTGTGAATGCCAACAGCCCAGAAATGAGACGCACGCGGGGCCAAGGCCCGAATACAGCCCGATACATCCTTGTCCGCCAAGAAGCCCGTTACAAACCCCACCGGAATCTTTTTCCCACCCAATTCATTTAAGGCATGAATCAAGGCACGGGCTCCATCTGGGTTGTGCGCCACATCTACGATGGTCACGGGATCATCAGCAATGCATTGGCATCGGGCGGGCCAGCGTGTCGCAGAGAGTCCCTCTCGAATCGCCTCTTCATTCAGCTGGATGTACCCTATCGCCTCCATCGTCTCCAACGCGGCGACAGCAATCGCTGCATTTTCCAGTTGATGTTTTCCAGTCAGCGGCAGCAGGCACGTTCCACAGCTTCGCTGATCTGTATCAATCCGAATTTTTTGCCCCTCCCAATGCTGTTGCACACGATCCAAGCGCGCGACTTGATCGGCCCAAATCATCGGCGCTTTTTGGTCGCGAGCCGTTTGTTCAAGCACCTCGGCAACCTCTGGGTGCTGTGGTCCTGACACGACTGGAATACATGGCTTGATGATGCCAGCCTTTTCATGAGCGATGTCCACCAGTCGATCGCCAAGAAAGTTCATGTGATCCATATCAATCCGAGTAATCACTGACAAGGCCGTGCGCCCTGTATTGGTTGCATCCCATCGACCTCCCAGCCCTGTTTCCAGTATCGCCCACTCAACTCTGTGTTGTTGAAACAGCCCATACGCCATCGCCGTGGCACATTCAAAGAACGTCGCAGGTCGCAAGCCATCCCGTTCGGTCAGCGTTGCCGCAGTCTCTTCAACGCGGTCGAGCCACTGGGCCAGATCGTCATCTCCAACAGGCTCGCTGCCCATCTGAAAGCGTTCGTGGAAGCGCAGCAAATGCGGCGAGGTATAACAGGCAGAGCGATAGCCTGCGGCTAACAAGACGGAATGAAGCATGGCACACACCGATCCCTTGCCATTTGTTCCAGCAACATGAATGCAAGGAATCTTCTGTTCCGGATGACCAAGTTCAGCCAGCAAAGCAGAGATGATATCGAGTCCAGGACGGATTCCATGCGCCGTTCGGGAAAATAATCGATCCAGCGCGGCCGACAACGCAGCGGTACAGTTTTGGCTCACGTGCAGTTATTCCCCGACAACAGCGGGTCGAACCGACATGTAATCGATCAGTTGGATGAGCGTCTGCTTCAACTGCAGACGATGCACAACTTGATCAACCAAACCATGATCCAGCAGGAATTCCGATTTTTGAAAGCCGGGTGGCAAATCCTGCTGTGTGGTTTCTTTAATGACACGGGGACCCGCAAAACCGATCAATGCCCCTGGCTCAGCAATGATCACATCGCCCAACGTAGCAAAACTGGCCATGACCCCGGCCATCGTCGGATGCGTCAACAAAGCGATATAGGGCAATCCGGCTTCGGCATGTCGTGCCAAGGCCGCGCTGGTTTTGGCCATTTGCATGAGACTATATAGACCTTCATACATCCGGGCCCCACCAGAAGCACAACTGACAATCACCGGTAACCTCTGTTCGGTCCCCTTTTCGATCACGCGCGTGATCCGCTCTCCGACCACGGCCCCCATGCTGGCACCAAGAAAACTGAAATCCATGATCCCCAGAGCAACGTCCAGGTGCCCCATACGCCCTCGCCCTGTTAGGATTGCGTCACGATACCCGGTTTTCTTCATGTTGCCGGAGAGTTTCGACTCGTACGAAGCAACCCCCGTAAAATTCAACGTATCGACGCTGAAGAGCTCTTCATCCCATTCCTCAAACGTCCCCGGCTCAATCAGGAGATCGCGGCGTTCGATGCGATTCATCTGGAAGTGGAACCCGCACTTGGGGCAGACCTTACTATTCGCTTCCAGCTCCTGCTTAAAGATAATCTCATTGCAGGATGGACACTTCAGCCACAGACCGTCCGGGATCTCCCGCTTCCGGACTTTGACTGTCGCGTAATTCTTTCGTCTAAATAATGGCATCTCAAAAACTCCTGATTCCCGATCTCGAACCAAGTCCGCCGACAAATTTTCTTTTTTATCCCCGCGCAACTGTAATCACGTGAACACTGGCTGCGCCGGCCCGCTTCAACACTCGAGCACATTCATTCACGGTTGCCCCGGTCGTCATTACATCATCAACCAACAACAGTCGCTGCCCTCTTATCGCGTGAGATCGATTTACCTCAAACACTCCCGTAACGTTAGCCATCCGCTGAGAGGCTGTCAAACGTGTTTGCGTTCCCGTATCCTTGATGCGTCGCAAGAATGGGCGCGGCCGCGGCAGTTTCCGCCGCGCCACCAATTCGGTCGCCAACCACTGAGCTTGATTGAATCCCCTCGCTCGTTCCCGAACAGGATATAACGGAACGTAACAGACGGCATCTACAGGCAACAAGTCGTAATGGGTCGCCATACAGGCTTCCAGCAAGTCCACCAAGTCAGGAATCAACCAAGTCGCACAACCATATTTAATATTTCGAATCGCTTCGCCCACGAGACCTCGATAGCGGACAGCCGAGCGAGCCAGATCGAATGCAGGCTTGTGCCGTGAACAAAATGAACACAGATACTCGTGATCGATGTGTCCAGGAACCGGATCCCCGCACTGCGAGCAATAAGGTGCTCCAATAAAGTCGGCATCCGCCCGGCACTCCCAACAGAGAAACCGTTCCTCCTCAGGCTTCGCGCCGCATCCATGACACTGACGCGGGAACAGCAAGTCCAACGCCGCAGCCCCTGCCAACTTGGCAACTCTAGGTACGGGCAATGGCATCGGCAGCCCAATCCGCAGCGAAATAGGTGAGAATCGTATCCGCACCCGCTCGTTTGATCGACAATAACGTTTCATCCCGAGTCTTCTTGAGGTCCAGCCACCCCATCTGCGCCGCAGCGTGAATCTGCGCATATTCTCCGGAAACCTGATAAGCCGCCACAGGCAACCGCGTCTGTTGGCGGAGCTGATAGAGGATATCCAAATACGGCCCCGCAGGCTTGACCATCAACAGGTCGGCCCCTTCTTCCTCATCCAGCAACGCATCGCGCAACGCTTCACGCGGATTAGCCGAATTCATCTGGTAGGTGCGCTTGTCGAGATGGGCTGTCCCCGCTGCCTGCAGGCTGCCTACAGCCTCCCGGAACGGGCCATAAAAAGAGGATGCAAACTTGGCGGCATACGAAAGGATTGCCGTTTCCGTGTATCCCGCCTCATCCAACGCTCGTCGAATGGCCAGGACCCGACCATCCATCATGTCGGACGGAGCAACCCAGTCCGCACCCGCTTCCGCTTCCAGCACCGCCAACTGGGCCAGCTTCTCTACGCTCGCATCATTATCCACCGAGCGCCCATCGGCTGACAAGACACCGTCATGGCCATGCGAAGTATATGGATCCAGAGCCACATCCGTAATCACCAAGAGATCCGGGAACGCCTCTTTTACGGCACGAACTGCCCTCAAGAGCAGTTGGTCCGGCACCAACGCGTGAGAACCGACCTCATCTTTGCACCCGGGGCCGAAATTCGGAAACAAGGCCACCGCACGAATACCGAGCTCGATGATTTCATTGCAGCGATTGAGCAATGCCGGGATTGGATAACGCATCACGCCGGGCATACTCTGAACCGATTCAACCGGTCCCTCTCCATCCACTACAAACAAAGGTTGAATCAAATCATCAACGGAAACATGCGTCTCCTGTACTAAAGCCCGCGTTGCTTCCGTCCGCCGATTGCGCCGCGGTCTCTTTAGCAAATCGAGTTGACTGGAGGTACAGTGAATCGGACTTGGCACGGGGGCTCTCCTTGTAATATCGTTGGCATCTGTGCAGATACTAGCAACTTACCTGTTGTTGTCGAGGTGTGAGTGGGAACATGGCTATATAAATTAGGACAGTCGCATGCAGTCCGGGTGCATACCATCTGGACTCTTCTGTGTCTGATTCTCTTTGTTGGCGGTCTGATTCTTGGAGTCAAGATCGGACGTCCGGCCATTCAACCGTACACAGATGAAGACAGCTGGTCATTGGCCCTGTGCACACGCGTCATTGATGGCGATACGATTGTTGTTCAGTGGCAGGGTAACGAAGAGCGTGTCCGTATCCTCGGCATTGATGCCCCCGAAACACGCCGCACGAGGGGCTTACGCGCTCAAGCGGAATACTTGAGCATGGATCCTGAGTTCCTGCTGGCCTACGGCGATGTCGCCACTCGGACGGTAGAAATGTGGCTGCTCAATCGACAGGTGAACTTGATATTCCCTGAAGAAGGCCAAGTCCTTCGGGATGCGTTTGGGCGGCTCCTCTGCTACGTTGAATTACAGGGCACGGACATTGGTGAACGCCTCCTGCTGGGCGGCAACGCATTTGTCTATGATGCCCCCCACCCCCGCGAGGAAGCCTATAAAGCTTTCCAAGCGGAAGCGCAACGACAGCGCCGCGGTATCTGGCGAAATCTGTAGTCGGCCTCTGCGATGAACAACCTCTTCGCATACGGAACCCTGATGTGCAGCGGCATCATGCGCGATGTGTCCGGATTGACATGCGAATCCGAGTACAAAGGCTATCAATCCATTCCTGAAACCGGAGGCCCCACATGCAAGCTGTGATTCTTCTAGGGGGAAAAGGGACTCGACTCGCGTCGTTATATCCAGACCGACCCAAGGCCTTGGTGCCCGTCGCAGGTCGACCATTCATCGAATGGCAGGTCGACTGGCTGCGTCAGGGTGGAGTGACTGATATTCACTTGGCCGCCGGGCACATGGCGGAGCAAATACAGAAATGGGCCGCACAGCAGGATCAAATCACGGTATCGGAAGAACCTCAACCGCTCGGAACAGGTGGAGCCCTGACGTGCATTTCATCGTTTCTGCGAGATGACCACTTCCTGCTTGTCAACGGAGACACCCTGCTTCCCCAACTGGACCTGCACCGCATGACTCGCTTGGCCACTGACGATGCCAAAGATTGGAACTTGATCATCGCTGTCACACGAATTGAGTCAGCGGGACGCTTCGGCACGGTGGAATTTGATAGTACCGGCCTCATACACGCTTTCAGGGAAAAGGCTGAACGCCAAGCAGGTTGGATCAATGGCGGGGTCTATTGGATACCCAGACTCTGCCTCAATACGCTCAAACCTGATACCTTCTGTTCATTGGAGACAGACTTGTTCCCTCAGTGGGCCGCAGAACAGCGCCTCCAAGCCTGCCCCAGCGAACCCCCGCTACTCGATATGGGCACACCTGACGGGCTGGTAGAAATGGCCGCATGGATTGAAAGCGCGGAGGCAAGATCCATTATGTCGGTCTTTCGTCAGTATATCAAAGAATCTCCGACTCTTTGATGTGATGAGATATACAAGATTGATAATTTTACTGTTAATGGGGGCAACAATCACACAGTCAGACGCTACCGAAGAAGCAGCATTCACCGTAATCTTCGAGGAAGATGACTTCGAGTTGCGAGATTATGAGCCGCAAATTGTGGCAGAAGTCGTCGTGACGAGCGACTTTGAGCAGGCAGGGAATCGCGCCTTTAACACGCTGTTCCAATATATCTCCGGTCACAACCACTCTCAAAACCGGATTGCGATGACCTCTCCTGTAGGACAAAAGCCAGCGGGTGAAAAAATCGCGATGACGGCACCCGTCGGACAAGTCGCGGAAGGCGACCGATGGGCAGTCAGCTTCATGATGCCAGCAACGTACACGATGGAGACCGTTCCGCAGCCGCGTGACCCAGAGGTACGATTACGCGAAATCCCGGCCCGCCGAATGGCGGCTGTGCGCTACTCAGGTCGCTGGAGCGAACGCAGTTTTCACGAACATAAGGAGGCGTTGAACGAATGGATCAAAGCTCATAACTGGGAGATTGTCGGAGAGCCTGTATGGGCCCGCTACAACGCTCCGTTTACGCCGTGGTTCATGCGCCGCAATGAAATTTTAATTCCGGTTGCATCCGACGAGTTAGCTGTTCGCTGAGGATGTCTCATTTCCTGATGTGTCCAGCGCTGACGACCTTTGCCAATCGACACGAAAACGACCTGCCCACGCATCCAGCCAGGCCAGACAAGTTACCCAGTTGAGGCGAATAAACATGGCCGCGACCACAGCTAGACGAGTTCCTCTCCCCCAGCGAGTCGATCCAAATCCGGCAAGAAGATAGAAAGCGGCTTGAGCGATGAAAAGACTTCTGAACACCCATTGCCAAGCCTCAGCGCGATCATCAGTCAGAAAGCCGAGCCCCGTCCCAAGCGCCGTCGTCAGCAATAAGACAAGCAGGCAAAGCGGAGACAATAGGCGGATCATTTTGTGAGACATAAACTCAAACCAAATTGGATTATGCGTGGGCAGCAGAAGTTCAGGCATACGGAGGGCCAATTGAATGTTGCCAGCGATCGTCCGGCGTTTGCGGGCATCCTCGGCGCGACCGGCCACCGAAGGAACATCATAGACCACCGCTTCCGGCTCGAACACACACCGCCAACCGCGACAAATAATCTGCATAGGGATGGCTACATCGTCCAAGAGCATTTCAGGTGGGATCGGGCGAAACTCGTCGCAGCGAATGGCGTACAAGGCGCCTGTGGCCCCAGGCACGGAACGGAATTGTCCTTCCGCCCGCCGAATCCATTTTTCATAACGCCAATAGGTGTCCATACCCACGGCGGTCGCGCTCGGCCCCGTACCCGTCCGAAAAATCAGTTCGCCTGAAACAACACCCACCGCTGGATCAGCGAAATTGCGCAGCAAGCCGGCAATCGCCCCGTCCGCAATCTCTTGCCGGGCATCCGTGAGCACAACGATGCCACTGCCGCAGGCGGGGATCAGCTCATTCAACAGGGCAGGCTTACCGCGCCGTTTGTTGAACCGAATCACACGAATGCGCGAATCACCAACAGCCTCTACAGCCGCCTCAGTCCCGTCCGTTGACCCGTCGGAGCCGATCAAGATTTGCGCAATCAGAGGTTCGTTATCGCTGGCCAGCAACAACTGAAGCTTGGCGGGTAACGTGTTTGCTTCATTGTATGCGGCGATGACAATTGAACAACGCTCTTGCAAATCCTGCTTCTTCACCGGAAGACCGCAACTGCGGAAAAGCCAATAAATCAGCAGTGGATATCCGATGTAGGTATGAAATATCACCCCACCACAACTCAATCCAATCAGTAAAAGTACCCAATCCATTTTCGTTTTTGTATTATTCCGATAGTCCCGATGATCGACAATCATAGCCGATCATGACTTGATTCTTCCAATCATTTTGTCAAAGAAGTCAGCCATTCGTATTTTGAACTCCCTTTCCGAATCTCGGCTCGGCAGGATTGCCTCGCCCACCCTTTCAATTCGCCCTTTCCCGACAAAACGAGGTAGGGCGAGCTCCCCGAGCGAGTCGTGTGCAGAAATCGGAGGAAATTAGAATTGCGGCACATTCGCATTGTCTTTGTAGACCGAGGCTCTGCGAAGGCGGGTCCTCCGTGCTGCTTCGCCAAGGATTCGGGTTGTCAGACACCCGATCATAATTTTACTCTTGCATGGATGAAAACATATCTATGGCTCTACCCGTTGTTGACCGCCGCACTGTTGACACATCACTCTGTTCAATCCGAACAACCGCCTGCCTCGGAGTCCCCTATGAACGAATCCCCTTCCCCCCGTTTGGACTCGGTCCGCCGATTGCAAATCGGATCGCCCACTCATCGCTATGAATTGCTGAAGACTCCGACCTTGGTCGAAACAATTAATCTTGATGGCTTTTCTGTGACCGAGATTGGCCCCGACCAGACTGTCCTTTCGTTTTACTTGCACGCCGGAGAAGCAATCTGGGGATGCGGGCAACGACTCGATGCATTCAACTTGCGAGGCAGTCAGCTGGAGCACTGGGTGACGGACGGTTGGAATCGTATCGATACATCGTATCTAGCCGTGCCGTTCTTTATCAGTTCACGTGGGTACGGTCTGTTCATTAATCACCCGGGACGAGTTCAGTTTGACATTGGCTATAGTCAAGAAAACACGTTTCGCATTCTCATTCCCGATGAGGGAGTTGAATTGATTTATTTCGAAGGTACACCAGAGGAAATCTCACGCACCTACACGGCCTTGGTGGGACGCCCCCGCTCCGCTCCTTACTGGATCTTTCGCCCGTGGATGTCGCGCAATTCCTATTTCGGATCAGACGAAGTCTCAGCCATCGTCAATCGAATGGCAGCGTTGGAAATGCCGCTGGGAGTTGTTGTTTTGGAAGCGTGGGCGGAGCAATTACACAACTTCCGCTTTGAGCGCAGGCGGTATCCTCTTCCGATTACTTGGATGCAGGATTTGAAAGAATCTGGAGTCCGTGTCCTCTGCTGGATTACCCCCAGCGTGTGGACGAATTCGGAGGCCTATGAGATGGCCCACGAAAACGGATGGCTGGTGTTAAATGAGGATGGGTCCGAACATATCGTTCGCTGGTTGGAGGGTGGCCGAAAGATTGACTTTCGCATTCAAGAAGCGCGCGATTGGTGGCGGGATTTGCATGTCCCTCTAATAGAAATGGGCGTCAGCGGCTTCAAGACAGATGGGGGCGAACACATGCCTGACCCCGTCTTTCACAATCAGCACCCGTACTACTACCAACGGGCTTCGTTGGATGCATTCGCTGAGGCCGGGCGCGAAGGCATTACATTCGCTCGCTCAGCGGGCCCGTTGAATGCCGGCTTGAGTACTCTTTGGGCTGGCGACCAGCATGCGGAATGGAACCGATTGGCACCGGTGATTCGAGCCGGACTCTCGGCCTCTCTGAGCGGATTCCCCTTATGGGGCCACGATATCGGCGCATATTCAGGGATCCCCGAAAAGGAATTATATATCCGCTGGCTGCAATTTGGAGCGGTCTCGCCCATTATGCAGTTTCATGGGGTCGAGGGTCGCGAGCCCTGGCAGTACGACGAAGAAACAATAGCGATCGCCGCCTTCTATTTTCAGGTCCGGGAACGGCTCCAGCCTTGGCTCTCGGAGTGGGGACAAGATGCGGTTAACGAAGGAATCCCGATTCTGCGCCCGTTGATCTGGCATTTCGGAGATGATCCAGAAACCCATTCAATTGATGACCAATTCATGCTGGGACCGGAATTACTGTTTGCACCGCAAGTGGATCAAACGCGCTCCAGAACCATCTACCTCCCCGCTGACACCTGGATCGATTTATGGACGGGCGAACAAATTATCGGCCCCGCCACAATCGAACGCTCGCCCGCTTTGCATGAACTACCTGCCTTTGTTCGCGCATCGGCCCACCATCGCTTTGGAGATTTGTTCGAGGGGGCTCCAGTCCCAGAGGATCTGCCAGTTCAGGTGCTCATGACCGGAGAACCGAATCAAAGAGGCATTGTTCCAACGCGCCGCTTTCTGAACTCCAATCGTCCGATTGAGCGTTTTGAATATGCAGTGACAAATCATAGCGACACGCCTCAGCCATTTGGGATTCGTTTGGCACCCGCCCCCGGCATCGCTGTGACACCGAATCAAATTATCCGATTTTCACTGGAACCAGGCGAGAGTCGTCCGGTGATATTCGAAGTATCCGCTCTCACTGAGACGCCACCCGGCACGTATCCGCTGCGGTTGGAATTGCGAGGAGAAGAAGCAGATCATCCAAGTCGAACCATGGAAGTCGTGGTATCGCCTCAGTGGCATGGCCTTGGCCTTTTCTCTGGGGGTGTCGGCTCTCCTTTGAATGTGGACCCGACTGAAATTGATTTGGGTGATGCCTATTCCGGACAACACGGAGAGAGCCTTACATGGCAGCGGCTACCCGACGAAATCATCGAACGTGAAGGACGAATGGATGTATCCCGTTGGCTTGGCGGAGACGGATTCAGCAGCAGTTATCTATTCACCCAAATCCAATCTGATTCACCGCAGCGGGTATATCTGGTCACCGGTAGCGGTGATGGCATTACTATCTGGGTAAACGGACGCGAAGTTCTCGACCGCCCCACTCATCGCAATCCCGAACGCGATCAAGATCGGACTCCAGCGGTCTTGATCTCTGGGATAAACGATATCCTCATTCGGGTTCATCGCGATCTGGCGCCGCATCATCTGTATTTTCGCGTCGAGTAAATTGATCACAACTGTCCGTCGCCTCGACTTCACGGCGATGCAGGCTACACCACTGGGTGAAGGGGTTGATCACGTAGTTGGCGCAATATCGGCAGAGCTGTTCGTTTTCAGCCGCATCAAACAGGTGAGGCGTTGGGGACCGATCCGTCTCAGTAAAAAGGATGGGTGTAGGCCCTCCCGACTTGAAGGGCACATCGGCTTCCGATGAGTAGACATGCCCACAGGCCGAGCACAAAAACTCCTCCCCAACCTTTTTAAATCCCTCATACACGGGTTGGCGGACCACCAACGCCTCTGCCCCACAGGCCGAACAGACAATTTCTGCGCCTGCAGCCATTGCCCTATCCCTGTCGTGACTGACGAAAACGTCGAATCAGCTGCTGCGTGGATGAGTCATGCGGCAAGTCGGCATCATCCTCTGCAGTCAGCTCCGCCAAAATGCGTCCGGCTAATTGCTTGCCGAGTTCAACGCCCCATTGATCAAAGGAATAGATGTTCCAAATCACCCCTTGCACAAACACCTTGTGCTCATACAGCGCAATCAATTGCCCCAACACGAACGGAGTCAGGCGGTCGGCCAACAAGGTGTTAGTCGGTCGATTCCCCTCAAACACGCGGTGCGGGACGAGCTCAGGAGCCGTTCCTTCGGCTTCTACGTCATCCTTTGTCTTGCCGAACGCCAGCGCCTCTGTTTGCGCAAAGAAATTAGCCATTAATTTGACATGATGATCGCCAATCGGGTTTTGCGAATGATGAAAACCAATAAAATCACATGGCACCAGCTTGGTCCCTTGGTGCAAAAGTTGATAGAACGCGTGCTGACCGTTGGTGCCCGGCTCCCCCCAAATGATTGGTCCCGTCTGACACGTCACCCGGTTTCCTTGTTGATCAATCGACTTGCCATTGCTTTCCATATCGCATTGCTGGAAATAGGCGGGGAAGCGCGACAGGTACTGGTCATAAGGCAATAAGGCATGGCTTTCCGCACCAAAAAAGTTATTATACCAGATCCCCAACAGCGCCAGCAGGACGGGCATATTCTCAGCATAGGGCGCCGTGGCAAAGTGCCGATCCATCGCATGGAACCCATCCAACATTTGGTTAAAATGATCCGGACCAATCGCCACCATTAACGACAAGCCGATCGCGGAGCACAGTGAGTAGCGTCCCCCTACCCAATCCCAGAACTCGAACATGTTGTCCGTATCGATCCCAAACGCCGCCACCTTTTCACCATTCGTCGAGACTGCGACAAAATGCCGCGCCACCGCCGCTGGATCGCCGAGCGCTTCTAGCAGCCAAGCCTTGGCGCTTTCAGCATTGGTTAATGTCTCTTGCGTTGTAAACGTCTTCGACGCGACGATGAAGAGCGTTTCATCGGGGATGGCATCGTGAATGGCCTCCGCCAAATGGGTCCCGTCGACATTCGACACAAACCTCACATTTAACGTCCGGTCACTATAAGGTTTCAACGCTTCATACGCCATCACTGGGCCGAGATCAGAGCCGCCGATGCCGATGTTAATGACACGCCGAATGCGCTTGCCAGTGAATCCGACCCAATCCCCCGAGCGGACACGGTTCGCAAACTGCGCCATCTGATCCAGCACCCGCTGCACCTCCGGCATCACATCCACCCCGTCCACGACAACGGGTGATCCGGATCGATTGCGTAAGGCAGTATGCAAGACGGCACGGTTCTCAGTCTGATTGATTTTCTGGCCCGAGAGCATCGCGGCCGCAGCCTCTTTAACTTGAGCCTCTGCGGCCAGTTGGCTTAAGAGCTCAAGCGTCTTTGCCTCAACGCGATTCTTGGAATAGTCCAGGAACAAGCCGTCGACCTCCATGGAGAACGTCTCCGCTCGTTCGGGATCCGATGCAAACCAATCCCGCAAATGGTTGTCTTTAACTTCCTTAAAATGCTCTGCCAACGCCTGCCATGCTTGTGAATGTTCCATAAAGACTCCTCATTAGAAAATGAATAATAAGGAGCATTGTAGGCAAGCCGCCGCGCTTTGGCAAATGCTAGCTTATCCCCGCACATGCACGATGCAATTCATCGTCCCATACGGATTGATCACATAATCCCAGTAAAATCCTCGGTAAATGTCGGGATAGCGGTCAATTTCCATCCATTCCGCATGCAGCAAGTCATAGTACTTGTACTCATAACTGCCGACCGGCAGTTTGTGGGAAAACGTATTCGATGTCCCTTGCGTGGCGACAAAGCCACTGGCACGGGGAGCAGGTTGCAGAGTCCAATTGATGAAGTCACCTGTGACAATCATTTGGCGCCCCTGCTGCGAGAAATGACCCAGATTGAACTCCACTTCGTAAAGTTCTGTGTCTGCGACTTTATTCATTTGCGTGATCATCCAACCTGCCCTATTTTTTCTTTTGTCTAACCTACAGTATTCTGTACTCTTCACGACCACAAGCGAACATATCTACCGTTGGAGGAAATAAATGAGTGTGACGAAATCGACCCTGCGGACGCTGAACTTGGCGTCTGGCACTGTGAATTACTACAGTTTGGCCGCCTTGGCGGATGCTGGATGTGGCGACGTTTCCCGCTATCCCTTGTCTTTGAAAATTCTACTAGAGTCTCTCATTCGTATGCAGGCTCATCCGGCCTACACCGAAGACCACGTGCTTTCCTTTTCAAAATGGCAGCCAGCCACCCCAAGCGATACGGAATATCCATACATGCCGACACGCGTTCTGCTGCAGGATTTCACTGGTGTCCCGTGTGTGGTCGATCTGGGAGCATTGCGCAGCGCCTTGCAGCGGGCTGGGCACGATCCCGCCAAGATCGAGCCGCAAATCCCCGTCGATTTGGTGATTGATCACTCGGTCCAAGTAGACCAGTACGGTGATCAGCCCGCCTTCGAATACAACCTCGCCAAAGAATTTGAGCGCAATCGTGAACGATACCGCTTTTTGCGCTGGGGCCAGAGCGCCTTTCAAAAACTCAGTGTGTTGCCTCCAGGCCTCGGCATTTGTCATCAGGTAAACATGGAATATCTCGCGACCTGCGTGTCTGCTTCAGAGGATGATGCGGGACAACGAGTCGCCTATCCAGACACTCTTGTTGGTACCGATTCCCACACAACCATGATCAATAGTATGGGCGTGCTCGGCTGGGGCGTCGGCGGAATTGAGGCCGAAGCCGCTATGCTGGGCCAACCGATCCCGCTCTTGACTCCGACCGTAACCGGTTTCCGCTTAGTCGGCGAATTGCCGGACAGGGCCACACCGACCGATGTGGCGTTGGCGGTCACACAAATCCTGCGCGAAAAAGGAGTCGTTGGACATTTTGTCGAATTCTTTGGTCCCGGATTGGATCACATGACGCTGGCCGATCGTGCTCCGATCGCCAACATGTCGCCAGAATACGGAGCCACGATGGGCTTCTTCCCGATCGACAATGCTACCTTGGATTATCTCCGCATCACCGGTCGCTCAGAGGAGCAAATTGACCTTGTCGAACGCTATTGTAAGGAGCAAGGCCTCTTCCGTCAGTCAGAAGTCATGCCCGAATTCGATCAAGAAGTTGAACTGGACTTAACAACCATTCAGCCCAGCCTTGCCGGGCCGAAGCGTCCGCAGGATCGCGTGTTCGTGAGCGACTTGAAATCATCATTTGAAGAAGCCCTCACAGAATCTCCTGAAAAGCGCGGGTTTGCTTTGTCTCCAGAGGCGCTTGATCAAACAGCCACAGTACCCAATCGTGGCGACCTACGGCATGGATCGGTGGTCATCGCGGCCATCACCAGTTGCACCAACACCTCGAACCCCAGCCTCCTACTGGGCGCAGGGCTGCTGGCTCGCAAGGCCGTGGAAAAAGGATTATCGGTTC
>SLBD01000166.1 GCA_007126515.1 Kiritimatiellia bacterium | reverse complement strand
GTGGAGTCGGCCACGTTGTTGCCAACAAATGCGCCCGTCTGCCGGATGTGTTTTCGAATATTCTTTTGGCCAGCCGCACTGTGTCCAAGTGCGAAGCCATTGCTGCCGACGTTCTGGAGCGTACGGGCCGCGAGTTGGCAACCGCGCGTGTGGATGCTGATTGCGTCCCTGAATTGGTGGCCTTGATCAAAGAATTCCAGCCTGACTTAATCATTAATGTGGCTTTACCGTATCAGGATTTGACCATCATGGATGCCTGTCTCGAAGCGGGCGTGCATTATCTCGACACCGCCAACTACGAACCCAAAGATGTCGCCAAGTTTGAGTACCGTTGGCAATGGGAGTACGCCGACCGCTTCAAGCAAGCAGGCCTCATGGCGCTGTTGGGCTGCGGTTTTGATCCAGGAGTGACAGGGGTGTTTACCGCCTACGCCGCCAAGCATGCCTTCGATGAGATTCATTATTTAGACATCATTGATTGCAATGCCGGTGATCATGGGCAGGCGTTTGCGACCAATTTTAATCCGGAAATCAATATTCGAGAAATCACGCAGAACGGTCGCTACTGGGAAAATGGGGCCTGGCGCGAGACGCGTCCTCTCGAGATTCATTTTCCTATTGATTATCCCGAGATCGGCCCGCGCGAATCATATTTGCTTTATCACGAAGAACTGGAGTCGCTAGTAAAGAACTTTCCCACTCTGAAGCGCGCCCGTTTTTGGATGACCTTCTCGGAGAATTACATCCGGCATCTTGAAGTGCTACAGAATGTGGGGATGACCCGCATCGATCCGGTCACGTATCAGGGAGTAGAGATTGTGCCGCTGCAATTCCTCAAGGCGGTCCTTCCAGAACCGGCATCGTTGGGGGAGACGTATCACGGCCAGACATCCATTGGCTGCCGCCTACACGGCGTCAAAGACGGTGAGCCGAGGGGCCTTTACATCTACAATAATTGCGATCATGCCGAAACCTACAAAGAAGTCGGCGCACAGGCCGTTTCATACACCACCGGTGTCCCTGCCATGATCGGTGCTAAGATGATGCTGAGTGGGAAATGGATGCAGCCCGGAGTGTACAACGTAGAAGAATTCGATCCCGATCCGTTCATGGCAGATCTGAATCAATTCGGCTTGCCTTGGCACAAGGCCGATCTGGCCGGGGGAGATCTTTTGGGCTGATTAAGCGGTCGACCGGTCGACTGGCAAGCGGTTGCCTTCTTGACTTTTAAGCCTGCATACTGTATTAAAGTTCAAGTTTAAAACGGTATGGGCTTGGGCTAATGATTCGTCGAGATATAAATGAACACGTGCTGACATTGTCACAGGGGTACCCAGTGGTGACAGTGACTGGGCCTCGTCAATCCGGAAAAACCACGCTTGTTCGCACACTATTTCCAAAATATGGGTATGCAAATTTGGAGATTCCAGATATTCGTGCCGAGGCTTTGCGTGATCCCCGTGGCTTTCTGTTACAGTATCCAGCTCCCGTAATTCTGGACGAAATCCAAAATGCCCCGCTGCTGCTGAGCTACATTCAGGCGGAGGTTGATGAGTCCCAGGGTAAGGGTATGTATGTGTTAACAGGCAGTCACCAACCAGAACTGCAGGCGGCAATCACTCAGTCGCTTGCTGGACGAACTGGCATGGCGGAGTTGTTGCCTCTATCGATTGCCGAATGGAAGTCTGAAGGCATGTCGAAACATCGCGATCAGTGGATCTTGGACGGATTCATGCCGCGCCTGGTGGACGGCCATATTGAGGCTACTCAACTCTACCGGGACTACTTCCGCACATATGTGGAACGTGACGCACGGCAACTTATCAATTTGCGGGATTTGCATGCTTTCGAGACGTTTGTGCGGTTATTGGCCGGGCGGGTGGGTCAGGTGCTGAATCTATCCGCACTGGCTGGCGATGTGGGGGTCTCATCCGTTACATTGAGGCAGTGGTTGTCGGCTTTGGAGGCTTCCTATGTGGTTGTCCTGTTACAGCCGTACTTTCGTAATTTTGGCAAGCGCTTGATCAAGTCGCCCAAAGTATACTTTATCGAAACAGGGCTTGCCGCTTACCTGCTGGGCCTCAGAACCGCTGAACAGGTGGCCCGGGATCCGTTGTTGGGTAGTTTGTTTGAGAATATGGTAGTAATTGAAATGCTCAAGACGCGCCTCAATACGGGAAAAGATCCTGACCTCTATTACTTTAGGGATAGTCAAGGTTTAGAGGTTGATCTACTGTTAGCTTCGGCTCGTGATCTTTACCCCTTCGAAATAAAAGCTGCCTTTACTCCAAATGATAACTTGTGCCGAAACGTCAAAAAGTTCGCGGAATTATCGAAAGAAGCCAAGCGACCGTGCGTGATTTATTCCGGGCGAACAATTCAGTCAGAAACATTTCCATCTTTTCTGAATTTCGAAATGGTCGGCAGATATTTGGCCGAGATCCTATAATTCGGATTCAGTGAAAATTTAGCGAATTTCTGCAATCAGCATGGAAAAATCGTCGCTGACAGGTTCTCCGTTACGGTGGGCATACACAGCAGTGCGGATCACGTCGAGTATGGCCATGGGCTCTAGTTGGCCGTTCTCTTTGACCAATGTCAGCAATCGCTCTTCGCCGAATTCTTCATTTTCCCGACTCATGGCTTCGGTCAGCCCGTCCGTATAAAATAAGATCCGGTTACCCGTCTTTAGTTCCTTGTCCGAAAGTGGATAGTCTTGGTCGTCGATGAGGCCGAGAGCCGGTCCGCTGGGGATCGTCCATAATTCTAGATCACGAGTACTGGGTTGATAGCAGATGGGGAAGGGATGCCCTGCGTTGGCAATTCGGAGGTGATTGGATTTCACGTCCAGAACTGCATAGATCATGGTGATAAAGTCGCACTCGGGAATTTCTTTGAGCAGCATATCGTTTAAGGAGTGCAGGACTCGATCGGGTTCATAGAGGGCTGATCGCAGAGCATCTCCCATAGACGATGATCGTTGCCCCCGCACGGAGGCAACTGCCATTTTGAGCAAGCCGGAGATTAGCGCGGCGCTGACTCCATGCCCGGAGACATCGGCCATGTAAATGGCCACATGATCGTGATCGAGGCTAAAGACATCGAATAGATCGCCCCCCAGTAGATCCGATGTCAGATAGAACTTGTCGAATTGCAGGCGGTCTTGGCGGGGGAATTCGTTCGGCAAGAATCCCAATTGGACGGACTGTGCGAGCTTCAGATCTTGCTCCATCCGCCGATTGTGCTCTGCCAGTTCTTCATTCGTCACTTTGAGAAGCTCATTGCGCTCGGCCAATTCAATGCCCAATTGCGTCGCTTTTTCAAAGGACTCTTGTTGCCGGTAGTGCAAACTTACCACTTTGGTGATCAACACGATGAATAAGAGGACGACTACTGCAAAGGCGGCTTGGATACCAAAGAGTTTCCCATACACGGTTTCTGCAATAATATCCACGCCCACAATCCCCACTGTTTGACCCTCGGCATCCCGAATGGGGGCGTATCCTGAAATTAAATCGGGGTAGGGCGGATCCGGCTGGATACGCGGATCCGCTGTGGGGCGGTACCAGGCCTCAACTAACTTAGGCCACGATGAAGCGTCATAGGGTTCCCCGGGCTCCTCGCTCATTTCCTCTTCGGAGATGATGCCGTCTCCATCTCGATCGCGGGGGGATTCATCTACAATAAATACGTAATCGGTGATCGTCGCGTCAGGTTGGAGACTACGACGCATCGTGTAGATATATTGAACATCCACATTTTGCTTTGAGACCCGATCGAGAAACGCCTGAATTCGTTTGAATTCAGGCGTTTCCATATCCTCGGGGGTGTGAATCCGATTTAGATCCTCAGCATCAATCCCGGCAGCAACCGCAATCGCTACCCCCTTCGCGTGATGCCTGATTTCATCCAAGACAACCCCGCGGGCAACGACATAGAGCCCGCAAAAGACGGCGATGATTCCCAACCAAACCAACCCGACCCCCAACCAACGTTGAGGGGTTAACCCTGCTAACCCGACCGAGCGTTTTATACTCATGCCAGCTCCTGAAAGACGGCTGGGGAGTCACAGGCGGCAACCCTGCCGCAATTGATTGGCTACCCGTTCATCTCCATTCCGTCGCCCACACTTGCACTTCCCCCGGCAGCAGGGAAACTGTATGCCTCCCTGAATCAACGTGTACATCCGGGAGGATCGCAATCCACTGGGCATTATCATGCAAATCGATCTGAGCGTCAACCGATTCGCGACCAAAGTTGGCCGCCACGATCACGTTGGCCGGTGATGAGTCGCGTTCGAAAATGGCCAATCCAGACTCTCCGTCATTTACGTGAATGACCAAATTCTCACTTCGAAACGCGCTATGGCCGACACGGTTGCGGACCAGGTTCCCCGTGATGCGATGCAGGTCGCGGTTGGGCTCCAGTTGGAGATAGTCCCAGTTCAGCGGATTCCAGCCCACATTCTTGAGGGTATCCTCGCCGAATTCCTGTCCGGAATAGATCATCGGGACACCTGGAGTCGTCAACGGCAGGGCAATCGCCATGGCGGCACGCCGGAAAACTTCCTCTTCGTCGAAACCAGCTTCACGGAGTTCCTGGACAACCCGCTCTTCGTCATGACTTTCAGTGTAGGGCATGCGTTGAAACGAGTTTTCGAAGCCAACCGCGCGACCATCTAGATTGGCGGACAGCGCTTCTGGGATCAGCCGCGCATAATTGATCATTTCGCGAATCCGCCAGCGATATTCCGCGTGCCAGCCGGTATCCATCTCGGTTTCGATGATGAGTTCCGGTTCAATCGGCAAATGCTCAGCGATTTGGATATTGTCTGGATCAGCTTGGCGAGCGACATACGCAAACCAACTGGCGCCCCAATCATTGAATCCGGACCATCCCGTCCACCGAGTCGCATCGTAACGGAATCCGTCAATTCGGTACTCTTCGATCCAGAACCGGATCACATCCGCCACATATCGCTGCACAGCGGGTGATTGCTGGTCAATTTTCGGGAATCCCCAGTTAAATCCATCATAGGCCCGGAAGAACGGGCTGGCATCGTAATCATTGCCATAAAGCTGATAGAGAGCTGAACCCCAGTCCACATGATTGAGTACCATGTCTATGATCACGGCCATCCCGCGCTGATGCGCTTCGTCGATTAATCGTTTGAGATCGTGAGGCGTTCCATAGAGTTGTTCGACGGCAAAGTGAAAGGCCGGGTTGTAGCCCCAGCTCTCGATGCCAGGCCAAGGATGCCAGGGCAGGGGTTCAATTGCATTAAAGCCCATCTCCTGGATGTAATCGAGTTTTTCGATCATGCCAAGGAAACCTTCTCCGGGGACCATGTCCTCGATGTACAGCTCGTATACCACCAGCTCCTCCAAGGTGGGGCGGCGAAAATCAGTGGCGGTCCATTGGAACGGCTCTGCGCCGACGTGCAACACGGTTCGTGCATTGCTGGGCATCCAGCATTTTTCGCCGTCAGCGTTGCTCCAGTCGACTTTCCTTGAATAGGGATCGGCCAATGCCCGGTCGCCATCGATGAAATATTGATACTGCCATGTGCCTGTGTCCAAAGGCAGGTTGATCCACCATGTTCCATCCGGCGCAAGATGCATGCGGTCTGTGTTTGGGTTCCAGCAGTTAAAATCGCCAATCAGCGAGATAAACCGCTTTCCAGGTGCGTAGAGGGCAAAAGTCACGGTGCCATCATCGTGTTCTGTGGCACCCAATTCAATGCCATCGGGGAGTGGCTTCGTGTCTGTGGTTGGAACATGCCAGAAGGACACCGATGATCGTTGCGCATCCACACCGTCTACTGTGCGGGCGACCAATTCATAGGGACCATAGGGCAGTCGCGCCAAGTTCAGCGTTCGTTTAAATGGCGGACCGGAGAAAGTGCCGAGTAAGCGTCCGCTGAGCCAAAGTTGAATTTGGTCTAGATGGGGGGCCTCGACAGTAATCTCCAGCTCTTCGCCTGCGATGTTCTCTCCGTCTGGAATCTGGATATCGATGGGATGAGGATGATCCGCGTCCTCTAAATTGATCTCAAGATTGTAATTGCGGCCACCATCCGTGTCCCACTCATCTTCCCAATTGACGGCAAAATGCAGAGATCGAATCACTTGCTCGCCACGATTGAAGGGGCCGATAAACAAGGTCGAGATTCCGTTTCCGTCCGGGTCGGGGAGGGGCGTATCCAAACCCACGCCATCATCGCTCATGACGCTGTCAACAGGCCAGTAAACCGGATTGACGGCGTGCCAGCCACGACGGGCATTGGCGCCCCATCGCAAATTTCCTCCCGGCACGCTCTCGTGAACGGTCACTTCAATCACGCAGTGCAGGGTCGGGTTCTCCGGTGAGAACGTAATTCGGCCTTGGCTAATAGGAATTTCATAATCAACTCCGTCGTTGTTGTCCCACGAGCCATCCGCTCTCAGTATCGCAAATATAACAGCCGTGACGACCTGATTGGTGTCATTGAAGGGACCGATCTCGACGCGACCGTCTTCAAATGGGGTGCGGATTGCATTTCCATATAGGATTGATCCCTCTGGACGATAGGCAGCAATTGGGCGCACCCAACTGTCCTCATCCACCACAACAGCCCAATGCAGAGTGTCGCCTTCGGTGAACGGAGCGAGTTGAATCTCTATCGTGTCACGTCGTGCCGGCAAGTGCGGCTCCCAGGAGGGAATCTGCGCAAGGGTGAGCCCTGCAAAACTGAGGAACAGGCCGAGGCTTAACATTATTTTCTTCATGGGCATCCTTTTTTGACTTAAGTTAGTTTCCGTCAATGAACGAGAACACACAAAACTCGTGACACGTAAACAGACAGCCTGCACACATGTTTGTTTAGAATTAAGCGGATAAAATCATAGTGGTGAATATGAATCAAGATCAAGCGAGTCGCACAGACAAGGGGCGTATGCTCTCAGAGGAAGAGTGGCGCGAGTATCAGGAAGTTAAATCCGCCACATGGGGGCATGTGGCGCCCTTTGTGTTTTGGTTAGCGTGCATGTTTCTGGTGGGGCAGTTCGCGTTGGAGGATGATTCATCCCTGCGAGCATGGGTCTATGCTGTACAAACAGCGGGCGGAGCCGCGTTGCTTTTCTATTTCCGCCCATGGCGTTGGTACAGTCCGTTACAGATCCGAAATATTCCCTTCGCATTAGTCATGGGAGTGGCAGTCTTTGTCATTTGGGTCTTGCCAGAGACAGATTGGGTTGGCGCTCGTTCGCCAGGTTTTCGACAATTCTATTTGCAGTGGTTTGTCTTGCCGCCGTGGGAGGTCGCGGAGGTGTCTGAAAGTTCCCCCTTTTCGCCTGCGGTGGCTGGGTGGAGCTTGGCCATTATCCGATTAATCGGATCTGCGTTTGTGATCGCCGTGATCGAAGAGTTTTTCTGGCGTGGATGGCTGTATCGATGGCTGTTGGGACGCAATTTCCTGAAAGTGGACATGGGAACATGGCATACAGGGATGTTTATTGCGGTCAGCGCCGTCTTTGCTTCGGCCCATTTGCAGTGGGGAGTTGGGTTTATCGCTGGGATTGCCTACTTGTGGATGATGATTCGGACTCGAGATTTGTGGTCGGTGGCCTTGGCCCATGTGGTCACCAATTTCCTCTTGGGTGTTTATGTGTTGGTGTACGATAAATATGAGTTTTGGTGATGCCGGAACTGCCTGAGTTGAGTGTGCCGGAGCCTTTGCCGCCCGGGTTGTACGTCGTGGGGACCCCCATTGGGCATTTGGCAGATATGACGATGCGTGCGATCGATACGCTGCGCCAGGTTGATACCATTCTTGCTGAAGATACTCGCCACACGATAAAATTATTGTCGCATTATGACATTCACACCCCCTTGGTCAGCTGCCATAAATTTAACGAGGCCAAGCGATCTGAGTTCATTGTGAGGCGGATTCAAGCAGGCGCTGCCTTGGCGCTGGTGAGTGATGCGGGCATGCCAGGAGTCTCAGATCCTGGGGGCAGAGTGGTCGCAGCTTGTCGATCCGCGCAATGCAATGTATTTGTGGTTCCCGGTGCCTCGGCCGTAACAGCTGCTGTGTCGCTGAGCGGCATGGGGGGGGATCGATTCCATTTTGAAGGATTCTTGTCTCCAAAATCAGCCACTCGCCGTCGCCGGTTGGCGGCACTCTTGCAATTTGATGTGCCTGTTGTCCTGTATGAATCACCCCATCGCGCCATGAAATTGCTGGATGAATTGGCGGATCTCGCACCCGATCGCCGCGTGTTAATTGGCCGGGAATTAACGAAGAAATTCGAGCAATCCTTTGTGATGACCGCTCTGGAATGTCGTGATTATTTTTCCACCCACACGACGAAAGGGGAGTGGGTGGTGGTGATTGAGCCCTGCAACTCTTAAACGGATACACAGTACCGCCCCGCTTACTCGGACTTTTTACCATTGAGGAGCTGTAGCCAGGCACGCTGGGCCCGGCAGAAGGCTGTTTGCAGGAGGCGGGAAGGTATCGCTTCACTCAACCATTCCCGCCGGATTCGTTTCGCCTTGCCGTGCTCAATCGAAAAACAAGGGGTAGGGCGCGCAGTCCCTTGCGCGCCGTAAATTCTAATTGCTCGATCACAGTTGCACTGAAAAGATCTCGTACTCGTACACCTACTCGTACACTCACCTCTCTTCGATCCCTCCGGACCGGGCCCAGCGTGCCCGGCTACAGCAGAGCCCGTCAAGCTAGATCAAAGAACAACGGGTAGGGCGCGCCGGCGCATATTCATTTACCTGCCTACTCTTCTTCCTCCGGCATTGGCGGCACCGCACCGGGCGCAAACGATGCTTGGACTGCCCTGATCGCTTCCATCAGTCCGTGGACATCCATGTGCATGACAGAATGAATGGCATGATCCGGCAGGAGGCGACTATAACCCGCAATGGCCATTTGCCCATCCGTTAGTTCATGCAACCATTCCATCGGTAGCCCCGGAACCATTCGATGCAGGAGATGCAAAAGTTCAACGGGCTGAATGAATCCGAGCTCAATAAAAGAGTCGGACAAATCCGGGAGCAATGTTTGGACCGTTGGAAAACGTGTAATATGGATGGCTCCATCCAGATACCGGTCAATCAAATCATGCATGCTTTGAGGTGTGCCCATGACTGAAAGCATGACATCATCGACGAACGCATATTCAAAGTCCATTTCCTGAAAAATGGGAGCGTGCATGCCGAGAAGCATGGCCATATCCGGATCGCCCAGAGTGGCATCCATTGAGTAGCCCTCAATGACAATATCTCGATGCATTCGCGGTTCCATAATGGTCAATACATCGTCAGCATTGCCATCCATGGCCTCCACATGATCTTGTGTTAATTTCATTGATGTAGTTAGTGCAGCTCGTGCCGCATCCACATCGCTAATCCGCAACGCTTGAGCGATCTGGACTTTTTGCCTATCCTCGCCCGATCCGGGTAAAGCCATCATCGCAATATCTCCAGCATACATTCCTTTGAATAGTTCTAGACTTTGCTCCAGAAATGCCAAGGTCTGTCCATCATCATCGATGTCATCAGCAAACGCCTGGAAGAAATCCAGATACAAGTCGATCAAGCTGTCTGGAATGTTCACATGCAGCACATGCCCCCATAACGCATTCGCAGGGAAGAGTGATTTGAAGCGTTCAGAGGGAGTGCGCAAGGTGGCCGCTAGTTCGGCGATGGGGGTGTTCGGAGTCGGCCGCACCAAGGATTGAATCTTCAGGGCCTCCGGACTTATATCGATGCTTAGAGCCAGTTGGCGAAACGCCCGAAATATCGCAAAGGCCATTTCCTGATGCTGAGCATCTTGGTCCAAGTCGATGCCCATGGCCGCACGTTCCTCAGGAGACAAATGTTCGAACATGCTCTCCATCATCTCACGTTGTTGCTTCATTTGACGCAGAAAAGCATCCGCCAGCGTTGTTGGCTGGATCGTCAAAGCCCATACGCCTTCCAGCGGATCCAATGAATCAGCTGTCAGCGGCAAAACCGCCGCGCGATTGGCGATAAGAAGTGCCCCCGGCTTCACCTGTACAAATAATTCCGGCATTGGGATCGGAGTCGGGTGAGCGGGTGAAGCCGAAAGAAGCAGCACTTGATCCACTTCCACATACTGTGGCCAAAACTCCTTGAGCAGGTCGAGAAATGTATCATCGCCCTCAAGCAGGGGCACGTGCAAACGGACCGCAGGTTCAACATCCAAGCCATCGACAAGAAATAAATCAATCCGGAAGATCCCGTCTCGATCCACTCCCGGGAGTTCTGGTTGACCTAGCATCTCTGCCAATTGCTGGGCCACATCGATATCTTCTGGATCGCCAAACTCTGCTCGAATCTCATTGATAAAAGCAGACAACTGATCCAGACCCCGAATTTCCAGACTGCCAGCATAGGGCAGCGTCGCAGTTGCTGAGTTCCATGCACACAGCAAAATCATTCCGGCACGTAAAACATATTTCATCTGAGCCTCCTTATTGCGGATCGGTATTCCTCGTATTCCTTGTTTGTAGAATAGATCTTTTGAGGAGGGCAGGGAAAGCAGAACTTTCGTGAAATGAGTCGACACGAGCAAGCGAGCATCGTATTTTCGAGCCTGCCATTTGAATGCTCGGTGCCCGGGTGGCGGAATGGCAGACGCAAGGGACTTAAAATCCCTCGACCGTAAGGTCGTGCGGGTTCGACTCCCGCCCCGGGCACCACATAGAGTTGTCTGGTGTTGGCCCAACGATGCGCGGGGCTAGTGGTCAGGTTTCAGTGTTCAGGAAAGAGTGCTGTAACCCGAAGCCTGAACACTGAACACCAGCAATTCTAATTATGGCCGGAAACTCGTACAGAAGACCGGCTAAAGCCGGAACTACATGCGGGTTTTCGAAGGAAAATAGGCCGTTTGTAGTACCGGCTTCAGCCGGAAGAGGCCATAATTAGAATTGCTGACTGAACACTTCTAACAATTGCAGACTCATAATGACTTTTGATAGCATCTAACCGTTCTTCATTCCTAAAAAAACTCTACTTCGATGCACCCTCTCATTCGTAAAGTGGTTAGTCGGTATGTGCCAAGACGCTGTGCGCAGGCGTTGCGGCGCTGGCATGCGCCGCGGGTGGCCGCTCGCTTTCAGGATGCCGACTGGCCCTATGCGCAAGTGGTTTGTTCTATTGTGAAGCCGGGCGACACCGTCATCGATGTGGGTGCCAACATGGGGTATATCACCGCTCGTCTGGCTGAGTATGTCGGTCCAGAGGGCAAGGTCATTGCCATTGAGCCCGTTCCCGATACCTTTGCCGCCCTGCAATCGACCGTTGCCAAGCTCGGTCTGAGCCAGGTCCAGCCGATTCATGCGTGTGTCAGCAGTCAACCGGGCACGGTAGAGATGGAGATTCCGACCGACGAAGTCGGCGCTGAAAATTTCTATGAATCCAGCATCATCGATCCCACTCGGCCCGTCCGCGGTCGCCGCATCCAGGTCCCCGCCATTACCCTCGACTCCCTCCACCCGACGAATGACCAACGACGAATGACGATCGACGACGGACGACCGACGACTGACGAACGACGAATCCCCTTCATCAAAATCGATGTCGAAGGCCACGAACTGTCTGTCATTCAAGGCGCAACTTCCATTCTCACATCCCTGCGCCCCCACTTACTGGTCGAAGTTGCAGGGAATCCGGATCAGCCGGAAGAGGGGGCGGCGCAACTATTTGCCACGCTATCCGATCTCGGCTACGTTCCTTTTATCTTTACGAGTGGACAATT
>SLBD01000217.1 GCA_007126515.1 Kiritimatiellia bacterium | reverse complement strand
TGTCGGACGTAGCAAAGGACTTCTTTGATTCACTTCCTCCTGAGGCACAAACTGAACTGATGTCGATGATGGATAAGGCGGAAACCGTCGATGATTTGATTGCCTTTACGTTGATTGGTCCGTGCCCTCGCTGCGGTAATGAGTTGACTCGGGATGGCATGAGTGAGGCGGAGAACGAGGAGGATGGCGATCCAACCGTAGGCATTTGTCCCGACTGTGGCCATCGTTGGTGCATCGAATGTGGGCAGACACTGAAAGAGGGAGATGAATGTCCTCACTGGGATGCTTGGGAAGTCTATTGCAAAGAGCATGATATTGATCAGGATGAGGATCCGGATTCGGAAGATGAAAGTGGTGACATCTATTTTCGCTGGCTGGACGAGTATGTGAAGAAATTGGAATAGGAATAGCATGAGGAGTCACTGTTTTATAATCATTTTGGAGGGCGGAGCTCTGCGATGCCAATGAGGTAATGAGGTCAGGTCTCGCAGAGCTCGACCCTCCAAGGGGAACAGTAGATATCAAACGCGTTCTGTAGAGAGTTTCGCGTAATAGTAAAATCATGCTCGTTGGCGGGAAGGTCTCGCTGTGCTCAACCGTTCCCGCCCTACAACCAATCGTGAGAAATGTTTGGATTGTAGGGTGCGAAGGGGCGCAGACCTTCACGCCGGGTTTGGCAAGCGTGGGCATCTACGCTTACTGGTTTGGGTCTCTTGTCTTACTGGTGACTGTTGTCCGAAAACCGTGATTCCAGCGCGTTGATGCGTTCTCTTAACTTCTCTGAGACATAGTCTGGCTCCAACAACAGCGCCTCTGTAAATAATTCGAAGGCAAAGCCTGGACAACCGTCACTCAGGGAATGAGTTGCTTCTGGATCGCTCATTATGGTCAACCGGGCGGTCCGCTTCGATAAGCTCCAACGCCATGTCAATTCCTCTTGCTCGTATCAGCCTGGCCAGTTGCCGATAGATAGCAGAGGAGTGGGGGCGGATCAGCAGAACGATATACTGTGTGTCGCGGTGTTCTTCTATGGCATCCAGGTGCTCAGATATCCGTTGATCTGGTTCGTCGGGATTCTCCCACGAGATAACTTGTTCTGAGGGATAGAGGATGAGGCGGTCGGGATGCACATCAATATATTGGGCATCTTTCGTCGTGGTCTCTCGATTGAAGGCTGGCGACTCGGGGGGAGTATATAATTGAGAGCGGAGAAAGTCGGTGATTCCTTCAGACGTGGGCGGCAGCACATGAGTCCTTTGGGCCATGTCAAAAACAATGGCAGGCAAGTCGATCAATGAGTCCGGATTGTCGATGCTCGTCAATGTTTCGCAGTAGCCCTTTGGGATTAGTAGAAATAAATGAATTGAGAGCCAAACATAGATCGTGATCGTTAGGTTGTTCATTCTGATTCATCCTGCGTGTGCGCGCGAAGACGGCACATTTGAAAAGCCGCGCTCACCGCGCGCGGCTTCAGATATGTATTGAACCTTTGAAGTTTAAATGCATCTGGATGAAGTCTAACTGACTCAACGGGATTGATCAATTCGTCAAATAGAAAACGAGCCGCAGCATGGTATGGGAACATGCTGCGACTCGCGCAAGTTGCGTGTGTGGACACGCAGGAGGTACTTTAGAAAGCGAGCGATGCGCCTGCTATGAACCAAGTCACATCGCCTTCATCTTCGTCATCGAGGTTGCTGAGGGCGAAGGAGTGGTGCACTCCAGCAAACAGCGCGGTGACGTCGTTGACTTCAAATTCGGCTTCCAGACCAATGATGACGTTATTCTCGTTCAACCGGCGAGTTCCTGAGACAAAACCGGCATCAAAACCAATCATTGCATATGGAACTAACTCAAGCCCCTCGACTGGATGAGGGATCTCTGTGGCAATGCCCAGTTCCAGAAATCCGCCGTCTACGTCATCGAAGTCATGGTAGAATTCGCCAAACAAATGGACCATGTCGATGACTTCCCACTCGAATCCGACAAAGGCTTCCCAGGAATCGGGATCTTCATCGCCAACGGGGAGCTCATCCCATCCGCCCAGGTTCATGTGCAGCAGCGCTGCGGACAGAGGGGTGTGAATATTGAGCGCTAATTCAATGGGGTGGGGTGTGATTGTATTGTTGACGGAGAGCGAAGACCAGGCCAGATCATACAGGGCAATTCGTTGTGCGGGATATCTGGCTGCGTCCAGGACATAGGCATACGAGGAATGATCGCGAAGCTCTCCTTGCTCAGCGATCCAATGGGCCGGAATGGTGACAGGCTGATCCATGATCGGGGCGGCCCGCAAGTATTGAACGAGAATTGAAGGCTTACGCTTCCGTGGCAACTTTGCCATGAAATCCACATATGCATCTCGAACAGCTTCGCGAAGTTTTCCTCGGCTCTCACCCGACATTGCTGAGATCACGTGCCGTCTCTGGCGTGCATTCAGTTTCTGGACAATGGTAACAAGCTCTTCTCCCGTTAACGCGTTTGCTCTTGCCCGCAATTCATCGACCGACAAACGATCGATCATGTGCTTGAGCAGCTCGTTGTCCCTGTCGGCAGCTGACGCTGAATGGTTGGCATCTATCGGGTTTGCGATCATATCTGAAACTATCTGAACGACATCATCTGATCTAAGTATCCATGATAAGTCACAATAAGGAGAACAAAGGATCCTGAAGATTTCTTCAGGAAGGGGGATATAAGGGTGTTTTGTTGATCAGTATGAAACACGGAGGAACGGCGAAAAGTGGCTCGGGCATCCCGCCCGTGCTGCATGGGCAAGATGCCCATGCCACAGTAACCCCAATGCGCCTTTCCGACAGGTGCAGAGGTGCCGCTCTTGAATTTGTGCTCAAATCCGGTTAGAACCGCTCCCATGCGTGTCAGTCGGTCTATATCCTTGGTGATCCTGTTACCCATAATGGCTCTTCTGCTCTTAGCGGCGGGTGCCTTCGGTTATGCTGGGTGGGGCTGGGTGGGCCTCGTGCCGATGATGGTTCTTGTGCTTGCAATAGCGCTCTTGACTGGATATGCGTTATCACGCCGGATGGACACTTTGGCACGCAAACTTGGGAATGAGCGACTTTGGGAAGAACCATCTACATTTGCCGCTAGTCACATAACTGAGTTGCAAAAATTGGATTCCGCATGGACCGATG
>SLBD01000041.1 GCA_007126515.1 Kiritimatiellia bacterium | reverse complement strand
GATGGCGTGTTGTGTCTGCCCTGCGAAGTTTTTCTGCGTCAGTTGACCCCAGACAAGGATGTTCTACAGGATCATGCCTTTTCCTAAGCGATGACCTTGCAACAACAGAAACGCAAAGTGATCTTCAGGGCCTCTAAGAGATCGGTCGAGGACCCGAGTTCGCACACGTTTGTGGCTGGCTCCAATGAGCAATTGCAGTTGGATTGGGGCGGTGGGGAAGCCACGCCTACCCCCGCTACAGAGGGAAAACGCGATTTGTTCCCCGAGCGGGCGCAGGCTATTCAGCAATTTAAGCAGCGCTTTAATTTGCCCATCAACTCACAGGTGCGGGTGACGATCAAGGGAGTCCCCGGCGAATTTTCGGGAAAGCTGACACTGGATACGATGGCGTTCCCGAATCGGGCCAAGAATGCCATCCCCATGCGCATGGGCCAGGTGAAATTTGATTTGCGGGATATTGAGTCATGTGCGCGTCTTTAATGGAGTGTAAAAGATACAATGAAAAAGCTGTTGGTAACCGGGTCATCCGGCTTAATAGGTTCTGAAGTCTGTGTTCATTTTGCGGCGGAGGGCTATACCGTCCACGGCGTGGACAATAATCAGCGGGCTGTGTTCTTTGGCGAACAGGGCGATACCCGCTGGAATCAGCAGCGTCTTCAGAAGGAGCTGCCGGGCTACGTCCATCACGAACTCGATATCCGCGACCGGGCCGGTGTGTTGGCGGTGGTCCGCGACATCAAACCCGATGTTATTGTCCATGCCGCCGCCCAGCCGTCGCACGACCGAGCCGCAGCGATTCCTTTTGACGATTTCGACACGAACGCTGTCGGCACGATGAACCTGCTTGAGGCTGCTCGCCAAGCCTGTCCCGAATCTCCGTTCATCCATATGTCGACCAACAAAGTCTATGGCGATGCGCCCAATGCGATTCCCATGCAGGAACTCGAAACCCGGTGGGATTATGCGGACCCAGCTTACGAGCATGGTATCGCCGAAACTTTCACGATCGACCAATCCAAGCACTCTTTGTTTGGCGCCTCCAAAGTCGCCGCCGACATCATCGTGCAGGAATACGGACGCTATTTCGGCATGCCTACCTGCTGTTTGCGCGGCGGTTGCCTGACCGGCCCCAACCACAGCGGCGTGGAGCTGCATGGCTTTCTCAGCTACTTGGTCAAATGCAATCTGGAAGGGCGCAGTTATACAGTCTTTGGTTACAAGGGCAAACAGGTGCGCGACAATATCCATTCACTCGATGTCGCCCGCTTTATGATGGAGTTTGCTCGGTCACCGCGCTGCGGCGAAGTCTACAACCTTGGTGGCGGTAAAGCGAATTCCTGCTCGATCCTCGAAGCCTTCGCCATCACCGAAGAATTCACCGGCCAATCACAGATCTATACCTACAGCGAACAGAACCGCATCGGTGACCACATCTGCTACTACAGCGACTTGCGCAAGATGCGCCAGCACTATCCTGGCTGGGATATCACCATCTCCCTCCGCGAAACCATTCAACAAATCGTCGAGGCCTGGCGGATGCGCTCTGCGTAGAATCACAAAAGACAGCAGCCATGATCGCTGAATTGCCTCTGGAAAGGACACAGGATAACTCATGAAGAGAACTCTTGTCACCGGCGGGGCCGGTTTCGTCGGACGACATGTGGTTACCCGTTTATTGCGGCAAGGACATGAAGTCCACTGTGTGGATCCGGTGGTGCCGCTCAGTGGCGGTATTGCCCCGGCAGAGTGGCCGCTATTTTCTCCTTTGGATTACGATGCGTTCCACTATTACCCGCAGGATTGTCGGGACTGGTTCCGCGAACACGCTGAAGAACACTTTGATTATGCCTTTCATCTCGCCGCCGTGGTCGGTGGTCGAGAGATGATCGAAAATAATCCGCTCGCCGTCGCCGATGATCTTTCTATTGACGCTCAATACTGGCAATGGGCCGTCCAGGCTCGCCCGGCCAAAAACCTTGTCTTCAGTTCCAGTGCCGCCTATCCCATCGATCTCCAGCGACCGGACCACTACGAGCTGCTACGCGAGGGGGTGATCACCTTCATGGACCGGATTGGCATGCCGGACATGACCTACGGCTGGGCCAAGTTGACCTGCGAGTATCTCGCCCGGCTCGCCTATGAAAAACATGGATTGAAATCTGTGTGCTATAGACCGTTTTCTGGATACGGCGAAGACCAAGATGATTCGTATCCCTTCCCGGGCATCTGTAAACGCGTTCTGGCACATCGCGGCGAGTCAACCATCACCGTGTGGGGCAGTGGGCGGCAAATGCGCGACTTCATTCATATCGAAGATTGCGTCACCGCCATTCTTCATACGATGGATCAAGTAGAGGATGCGTCAGCGATCAATTTATCAACGGGCATCTACACCAGCTTCATCGAGTTTGCTCAGATGGCTGCGGATTCGTGCGGATTCCAGCCGGAAATCCGAGGAACGTCCGACAAGCCGGAAGGCGTGTTCGCCCGTGCTGGCGACACCACGGTGCAACGGCAGCTTGGCTTTGAGCACACGATTTCGTTCCGGGATGGGATTGAGCGGGCCCTAAATTACTATCTGGCTCGGTAGGGCGAGCTCACCGAGCGAGCCGTGAACAACCCAATCTCATTTCTTTTCTCCGGCTCGGCGGGTCGCCTCGCCCTACCTGTCATACCCTGCAATCCGAGGACGAGCTCACCCGCCTTCGCCCGGCTTCGGCGTGGCAGGCCGAGCGAGCCGTTACGCAAAATCCATGATTGCGATTCGGATGCGCTTACCGCACACTACCATCCGTGAAAACGGACGGGCCTCAGCAATCAACGATCCTCTTTGCAATAGCAATCCTCTTTGCCGCAGTATCGCTGTGGTCCACCTCTGGCTTCCTGCGTAAGAATGACCAAGCTGCGATTCTGGCCGGTGCAAATGACTGGGCGCGCGGCGATCGGCAAGATTGGTCCAGATACTATCAATTCGATAAGACATATGTCCTTTATGCGTACAACGCGTTCTTCTTCCGCCTTCATGATGATCTAAATCTCTTCACAGACCCGATTCGCTTGGCGAATCGAGCCACAGCGTCGGCCTTCTGGCTGGCGCTGTTTGTGTTTCTGGCCCGTTACCGGAAACGACTTGATCCCCTCATTTTGCTCGCTGTCCT
>SLBD01000087.1 GCA_007126515.1 Kiritimatiellia bacterium | reverse complement strand
GCGTTCATTCAGTTGATCGTCGTCAATTGCGTTATTCTGGGACGGGCCGAAGCCTTTGCCTCAAAACACAAAGTCGGTCACGCCATCGTCAACGGCCTGGGCATGGGCATCGGCTTTACGCTGGCCTTGTTGCTGGTCGGCGCAGTCCGCGAACTGCTGGGTGCGGGCGCGATTTTTGGGATACCGGTGTTCGGTGCGAATTTCCAACCGTGGGCCGTGTTCATTTTACCTCCCGGCGGATTTATCGTTCTCTCCCTGTGGCTGGTTGTCTTTGCCACCGTGCGACGGCAGCGGGAACGGAAGGAGGCCAGCCATGGCGCATGATTCCCTCACCTTTATCTTTCTCGATGCCTTCCTGATCAATAATCTCGTGCTGGCGTTGTTCCTCGGCCTCTGTCCCTTCATGGGCGTCTCGGGCAAACTCAAGACCGCCATCCCGATGGGTGCCGCTGTGATGTTCGTGATGCTGGTTGCTTCGGTCTGCGCGTTTGGCATCAACAGCTTGCTGGTTCGATTTGAGATCGAGTACTTGCGTTTAATTTCCTACATCGCCGTGATTGCTTCGGCCGTGCAACTCGTGGAAATGACTGTCAAGAAGTTCAGCCCCACCCTATTCCGGATGCTCGGGATTTTCCTGCCGTTGATCACCACCAACTGCGCAATTTTGGGTATGGCCCTCTTTCAAACCTTTAACGAGTATTCATTTGCGCAGAGCATCGCTTACAGCCTCGGGGCTGGGGCTGGGTTTTCGTTGGCGCTGATTTTAATGGCCGGGATGCGCGAGAAGTTGGCGCTGGCCGATGTTCCGGGCGTCTGTATGGGGGCCGCAGCGGCGTTTATGCTGGCAGGGCTGCTTTCGTTGGCGTTCATGGGATTCGCGGGGCTGGGCGGATAAAGGAATCGTGGGATGTGGATCAACTTCATAGTCGCTGTGGGATTAATACTGGTGATTGCAGTAGCATGGGTCAGTGTGCAATATTTATATCGGTGGTTTGCGTTACGTCATCCTGAGTTTGGTCCCGCGCGAGAATCGTTTGGCTGTGGCATGATGTGTACATGTGATGAGCCGTGCGAAGAACAGAAGCAAAAACAACGGATGCGAGAGCAGGTTAAGTCAAATTAAACCAACCGAACGGGTGGAGGAGATCAGCTATGAAAACAACCGAATATGATATCAGCAATCCGTACAAAGCCCAGGTGATCAGCACCGATCGACTTACACCGGCAGACACGGACGAGGTTCGCCACATTGTTCTGAGCATTCCGGATGCCACCTTCAACTTTATTGAAGGGCAAAGCATCGGCGTGCTGGCTCCTCCCGCAGGCGACTTTGGCAACGATTTCCATTTGCGGCTCTATTCCATTGCCAGCTCCCGCCAAGGTGAGGACGGCAATCTCGCCGAAATCTCCCTCTGTGTTCGTCGCTGTTTTTACATCGACGAAATCAGCGGCGAGCGTCATCCGGGCGTGGCATCCAATTACCTTTGTGACGCCAAGGTCGGCGATGAAATTCTGATTGCCGGTCCCTATGGTCGCCAATTCCAAGCGCCCAAAGACAATACAGCCAATCTCCTGATGATTGGCGTAGGTACAGGGATCGCCCCCTTCCGCGCCTTCCTCAAGCATATTTTCGAGGAACGTAAAGAATGGAAAGGCAAAGTGCGGCTCTACTATGGCGCCCGCACCGGCATGGACCTGCTCTACATGAACGATCAGAAGAACGATCTCTCGTTGTATTATGATCGGGATACGTTCCAGGCCTTCGAGGCCCTCAGTAGCAAGCCGCACTTTGATGATCCCCCCGATATTGAGCGTCGTTTGATGGACAATGCCTTGGAAGTCTGGTCCATGATTCAGGAACCCAATACCCACGTGTATGTCTCCGGCCTTTCCTCCTTGGAGAAATCGCTGGATCGGATCATGATCGCCTTAGCTGGCTCGGAAGAAGAATGGCAAAAAATGAAAAAGACACTGGTTTCCGAACGGCGTTGGTCTACATTATTCTATGATTAATAGACACACGACATCTGGGCGTCATTCAAGATCCCTTAGGAACAGCCTGTTCACCTGGGGCGTATGCCTGTCGCTGGCATGGCTCGTAGCGGGCTGTGCTTCTTTCCAGGGTCCATATATACCTACCATCTTGGGTCCGCAATCCAATCCATCCCCCACTCACGGCCTTGAGCTGATCATTGTACCGCAAGAACGGCAAGTGGCTTTTCGTGAGCCCATCACCTTTGATGTCTTTATCCAAAATCGCGGCGACATTCCCAAATGGATCCCGAGAGAGCCCTACTTTATTTTTTATTGGATCTATCCTTCGGGCATTCGGGATAACTATGTGATTGAAACACAGCCCATGCGGCGCTTCACCGAGTATGATGCCATTCTGCTCCCGCCTGGACATCGCATGCGATTCACGGAGGAAATTCCCACTTTTTATTTTCCCCGCCCCGGCATCATGGAATTTCGTGCGGCCTGTATCATCCCGGCCAATTCCAACCCCCATCTACAGCCCTTCATGACAGGCCGACTGGTATCCAATTCCTATGGTGTCGAATTTGTTCGGTGACTCACCGAGGCAGTCGCCATGATCTCCGTCCCTTCTTGTTCTTGGCCTGTCCTTGATACTTGGCCCGTACAGGAATCCGGACTGGGGTATCGCGCCAGGCGAATTCTGACCGAACACGGCATTCGCACCGTTGGGGACGTGCGGCTACGCCTCGCCGATCCCGACTTTGCCAGCCTCTCCGGCTTGGGACCCAGCACATCTGCGGAGATCCAGCTGTATGTGGGTACTTGTGCGGCGATCGTCTCCGGTACGCTGGAATTTGCTGACCTGCCCGCTCTACTCCGCCGGTTTCTGAATGAACTACAGATCGAGGTTCTGCTGCGCCGCTATGGCCTGTTTCGTCCCGACACGGCAAGTTCTCGAAATTTCATCACGCTGCAGGACATCGGCAATGAATTCGACCTCACCCGCGAGCGAGTTCGCCAAATTGAGAAGCGAGCGATGGAGAAACTGCGCGGACAATTGCAGCAACATTGTCTTGCTCCATTGTACGAGGACATCCTCAACGCCTTGAAACAACAAGGCAACATCCTGCGCTGTGACCAGACCGCGGTTCTCGACAATCGTCCCTGGCTTGGCGGAACCAAAGCCAGCTCCGT
>SLBD01000193.1 GCA_007126515.1 Kiritimatiellia bacterium | reverse complement strand
CACCGAGCGAGCCTCTCTATTCTACCACCATATGCATCACTCAACCGTCATCGGACACTCTGGAATCGATTGGATAAACAAGCGTCCGTACCGTTTGGCAATGATGCGGCGGTCAAGGATGACGATCACCCCTTCATCGGAGCTGGTCCGAATCAGGCGGCCAATGCCTTGGCGAAACTTGAGGATGGCTTCCGGGAGTGAGTAGTCCATGAACGGATTACCACCGTTTTCGCGAATTCGATCCATTCGAGCTTTCACCAAGGGCTGATCAGGAACAGCAAAAGGCAATCGAGTGATGATCACATTCCGCAAGGCATCCCCCGGCACATCCACCCCCATCCAGAAACTATCGAGACCAAACAATACGCTGCCGGGATATTGCTTGAACGCCTCCAGCATCGCATGACGGGATAATCCCTCCCCCTGCACCAATAATCGGATGCGTTCATCTGCAAAGAAATCGCGCGTGCGCGCAGCCACTTCTTTCATCAGGCGATCACTGGTAAACAACACGAACGCGTGACCTTGGGTACGCTTGGTATAGGTCTGAATGGCTTCTGCGCAGGCAGGCAAGAAGGTCTCGTTATCATTGGGATCGGGAATGTCCTTCGGAATCAAGATCCGCATTTGCCGGCTGTAGTCGAACGGGGAACCAACACTCAGCGAGTCGCATTCATCCGCCCCAACCCGTTGTTTGAAATAGGTCAAGTCACCCGCCACAGACAAAGTCGCGCTGGTCATAATCACGCAGGGAACTTCGCTAAAGAGATTCGTTCGCAATGCAGGAGCGACTTCGACAGGGGCGGCAAAACAGACGACTTGCCGACGACGTGTGCCCTGCTGCTCCACCCAATAGACATGATCTTCGCACGATTGATGAATGAAGGCATGCAAACTGTTACGGATGTCTTCACCTCGCCGAATACAGGACTGCAGCTCGCCCAATAGATCTGGATCTTGCAAATCATCCGCTACCGTCTTCAACGCACGAATCAACCGATCTATTTGCATCGGCAATTCCGTACGTAGGGTCAACGGCTGGGAGATGACGCGCTGCGAGATCCCCAACTTATTAAATTGCGCCCATTCATCCAGTTCCACAAAGAAAGCCAGGACTCCATCCCAGACTTCGCTCGCCAACCGCACCGCCTCTCCCTTGTTGAGAAAGGTCAACATCCCCTTGCGCGTGTCCGGCACATACAACCGACGCAACCAATGATCAAACATGTAATGCGATAACCGGATCCCTAAATGATCCGATGCCACCGCTTCCATTTGATGCGCTTCATCAATCACCAGATATTTATAATCCGGCAGAAACGAACCGCCGGCGATACGCAGGGCAAGATCCGAAAATAGCAGATGATGATTAACGATCAAGAGATGGGCATCGTCGATGCGAGCCCGAGCATTCATCAAGAAGCACGGTTTATATTCGGGGCATTTCTGCCAAAGACAATTTCCGTGTTCACAGCAAACCGCGTTCCAGACCTCCGCAGAGGGTTGCTCGTCAAGATCCTGCAAGCTGCCGTCTGCCGTTGTCTTGGCCCAATCTTGGATTCGATCTAATTCCAGCGTTTTGCCCGCTTTGAATAGGTCCGCCTCCATGTGCCGGGCCCGGGCCAAACGTCGTAGGCACAGATAATTCGCCTTCCCTTTCACCAACGCGGCCTTGAACTCCACGCCGAGATGCTCTTGCAGAAAAGGGATATCTTTGTACATCAATTGTTCTTGCAAACTGATGGTATAGGTGGAGATGACGACTTGTACTTTCTTCTGAACCGCCATCAAAATCAGCGGCACCAAGTAAGCAAAGCTTTTGCCTACACCGGTGCCTGCCTCAACGGCTAGATGCTGTTGACGCTCCAGTGCATCGGCCACCGCGCCCGCCATCTGTTGTTGTTGCGGTCTGTATTCGAACGGATGCACCGCATCTTTGCGGGCTTGGGCCAGACCGCCTTGGGGCTCAAAGAACGCATCTACGTCATCCCGGATGAAGACGTTTGGAGTCGATTCATCGGCATCTGAGCGAGGGGCAATCATGATCCAAACATCCGCATCAGTCGGTCGACAGTTGCGCTACCGTTTGTTCTCGCAGTTTCCGTAATCGACCTTTGAGGGCCAACCGTTTCACATGCGACATCCGATCGATAAATAGAACGCCATTCAGATGATCCACTTCGTGCTGAATCACCCGGGCCAACATCCCGTGGGCATTTGCGGTAATCGATTGCCCCTCCAAATTCATGTAACGGACTTCGATCGAGTAGGGACGTTGAATTTTGGCTGACATGTCAGGAAAACTGAGGCACCCCTCTTCACGTGTCCAGGCTTCGTCAGATAAAACCTTCACTTCCGGATTCAGCAACACCAGCGGCATGGGCCAATCCGGGTTTTCTCGCTCGCCAGCGTCATCGACATCCAGTTCAGCGGGAAGTTCCACGACACAAATGGCTTCCGTGCGGCCAATTTGCTGCGCGGCCAAGCCGATTCCGTTCTGCGCCCTCATCGTCGCGATCATCTCTTTCGCCAGGGCTCGAATGTCGTTCGAGACTTCCGGAATCAACTCGAATTTTTCCCGTAAAACCGGATCGCCAAAATAATGCATCGCTAATGTCATAATAGCCGAAACCCTACAAGGCTTTCCACTAGATTGCGAATGGAAAACAACGCTTCGATAGAGGTTGGGCAGGGTCAACAAGTTCTCCGCGCGAACACTCCTGTGGAGAGCCACTTGCGCACAGATCCCAGCAATTTGGAGGGGCGAGCTCTGCGAGCCCGGAGGCCACACAGGATTTTCATTTGCCCATGCACAATCGCGGCGTCGCAGAGCTCCGCCCTCCACATTGGGTCGAAATCGTTCATTAGAAAATCCTTGCGGAGAACTGAATGATCCTGACGCTTTGAGGGCAGATCATATCTACAGGCTAGCGATTCAGAATGGATCGGTGTAGGCTATGGTATGAAGATGTTCGAACCAATCGCATATTTCGCGTGGGGCAGTCTTGTCTTACTCCTCCTGCTGGGGATCGTTGGTTGTGATCAGACCGACTCATCAAAAGCAGGTCTCGATACGACGTATGACGAGCCTATTGCTGAACCAATACCCAACCGCGCCATTCATGAAGAGGAGCGACAACGACAGACCGAGTTGGAGGAGACCGTTCCCATGGAAGAACACAACCCCTCGCCATTGCAACCGTCTGTGCAGCCGGACTCGTCTGCGGGTGGGCGCCGCACGGGCCGTCTGGCCGATCCGGAATACCGCGCCCGTCGTATAGAAGAATTAAGCGAGCATGAGGCCGCGGCGCGGAGGCGCGCCCGAGCATGGGCCGAGCGTACTGGATCGCCGATGCGCATCGAAACCAATGACAGTGTCATGATCTTGATCGATTACACGGAGGAACTGGGTCCGATCTATCGCACCACGCTACAGAATATCGAGTGATACCAAACACATATACGTATGGGTATTAATCAGGAAGGTATGTTCCTCAGAGAATTGCGGCATGTGTAACAAACCGGAGATGCGCCCATTCGAGAGACTTACGCCCCCTGCCGCAACTCTGCTGCGTAGGCTCCGTCAATCTGATCGTCAGGTGGAAAGCTGCGAGCCGAATGGACAAGATGCAGGTCAGGCCGCTTCTCCAGCAGTGTAGCAATCTGCTGTTCATTCTCTTCCGGTTCCAAGCTACATGTGCTGTAGACGATTCTTCCTCCGGGAGCCAGCAAGGAACAGGCTTGTTCAATAATGCGGGCTTGCAAAGCAACCAATTGGTCCAAGTGGTGCGCGGTCAAGCGTCGGCGCGCCTCCGGGCGCCGCCGAATCACGCCTGTATTGGAACAGGGCACATCCAACAGGATGGCATCGAAAAGGGAATGATCAAATCCATCCGGCAACATGGTGGCTGCATCAATGATCCTCGTTTGAACAAATTGGCAGGAGCAGCGCTTCAGATTTTCCTGCAGACGTTTTAATCGCAGGGGATTCAAGTCCGCTGCAACCAACGTTCCTTGTCCTTCCATTCGGTCGGCTGTGGCAATTGCCTTTCCGCCCGGCGCAGCGCAGGCATCCAATATTCGCTCACCGGATTTCGGATTCAGAAGATCAATGGCAATCAGGGTGGACGGATCCTGTACGGTAAACCAACCATGATCATACCCCGGTAAGTCAGGGATACTCGTGAAGGTACCCAGCGTAATAAATCCCTCCTTCTCGTGCTGTGTAGCCGGCACGCCAGCCGAGTGAAATTCGTGCAACAACGTCTCCACATCCGTCGATCCTCGCACCCGGATGATCACCTCTGGACGTTGATTATTCCATTCGCAAAGCCGCTCCGCATTCTTTTGTCCGAACTGTCGCTCCCAGCGAGCCACTGTTTCCTGTGGATGGCTACAACGAATATCGATGGGTTGCTTGTCTAAGTCTCGAAGCAAGTCGTCTTTTTCTCGTAATGCTCGCCGTAAGATCGCATTGACGAATCCGCCTTTGGAATCTCCGCACATGATCTTTGCCGCTTCCACCGACTCATGCACTGCAGCATAGGGTTCGACGTGATCCATATAGAGCAGTTGATACAATCCCACCAACAAAACGGGAATCAATTTGTCGCTGGGAGCTCGATCCACCAACTGGGCAATCACCCATTCCAGTGCATGTTGATTGCGTACCACACCCAAGACCATTTCCGTCACAAAGGCGCGATCGCGCGTCACGGTTTCCAGCCGCCGCGAGGGAATCTCATGGTGACTACGATATTGGTAAACCAATCGGGCCGCAGTGGCCCGACTATTCATTTCTCTTGTATCTGTCGAACTCATAATGTCCCGTCCGGAGGCCACACTTTCACATTCAAATGCTGGCGCCCCCATTCCAATGCTTGTTGATGAGTGCGGAAATAAACATCCAACTTATTGCCACGAATGGCCCCACCTCGATCTTCCACAACACCATACCCGTATCCGGGCACATACATAATCGTTCCAAAGGGGAATCGGGAAGTATCGGCTGCCAAAGTCCCAAGCCGAACGCGCGTGCCACTCGCCGTGCGCCCGACCTCTTTAGGTTGGCCTTTGTTCGGGCCGTAATTATAAACGGGGCGGCCACGCCAATTTCTTCGCCAGCCACAGCATTGACCACAATGACAGTAGGCAGTAACTTCCATCCGCACCACGCGGGCATCGGCATCGCGAACCCGACGCGGTGGAGAGCGGCGCATATCACGATATGAGCAACCGGTCGTCATCATCGTGAAAGCCAATCCCACGAGCAGTACGCAGAACGATTGCCAACCAGGGCCATGCCATGTGATGGCCCGACAATCAAATTGTACTCGGCTAACTTCCCTGCTCATTTTTATTCACACACATAGGAATTGAATTGTAGTTCCGTCATGGGAATATGGGATGAAAAATCAGGGATGGCAAGAGCAGGCTTTTGATTTGACCGAATGGCTACCATGGGGCATCGTTTCGATAATCATCGAGGAACGCCAAGATGCTGTGCCCTGTCTTTACTTGAACACGACATGGGCCGCAGGAGAGATATGCCATGGCTAAAGTGATTCTGGAAAATGTATACAAGATTTATCCCGGCAATGTGACTGCCGTGCAGGATGCCAATCTTGAAATTGACGATCAGGAATTTGTTGTCCTGGTCGGCCCATCCGGTTGTGGAAAATCTACGACGCTGCGGATGATCGCTGGTCTAGAAGAAATCACCAAAGGATCCATCTATATCGATGGACGCAAAGTTAATGATGTCCCTCCCAAGAATCGTGACATAGCCATGGTCTTCCAAAACTATGCGTTATACCCGCACATGACCGTGTACAAAAATATGGCTTTTGGTCTGAAATTACGGAAGTTTCCCAAGGCCGAAATTGATCAACGTGTTCGGGATGCCGCTGACATCCTGGGAATTCAAGAGCTCCTGGAACGGAAGCCAAAGGAGCTATCGGGGGGACAGCGTCAACGAGTCGCCGTCGGGCGGGCCATTGTTCGTAAACCCAAGGCTTTTCTTTTTGATGAGCCGTTATCCAATCTCGATGCCAAAATGCGGGTGCAAATGCGGACGGAAATCAGCAAGTTGCACACTCGCTTGTCGGCAACGATGATTTATGTGACCCACGATCAAGTCGAAGCGATGACCATGGGCGATCGGATTGTCGTGATGAAAGATGGAGTCATTCAACAAGTGGACGCTCCCTTGGATCTGTACGACCATCCCGCCAATCAATTTGTTGCCGGTTTCATCGGCAGTCCGCCCATGAACTTTTTCGCCGGAACCCTGGAATCGTCGGCAAATGGCTTACTCTTCAACGAGGGAACCTTTCAGGTGCGATTGGATGATAGCGCTCAAACAAAAATGACTCCCTATGCCGGAAAATCGGTCGTGTTTGGTATTCGTCCAGAAGATATGGTCGAAGCAAACACGGTAGCGCAACCGGATCCAAGCCATTGCATGAAGGCCACGGTTGAAGTTGTCGAGCCGATGGGAGCAGAGGTTTTTCTCTATCTCAACACGGGTAACACTTCGTTTATCGCCCGCGTCGATGGGCATGACAAAGCCTCCGTAGGTGAGGAGATGACACTGGTATTGAATATGAAAAAATCGCATTGCTTCGATGTCGAAACCGGAGCGGCGATCCCCTAATTGACACCCATTGAGTTTTTCTTTTTTTTACCCTGCCATGATGTCCGTTGCTTTTATCTCTCAAGCCATTGGCTTTATCTTCGTTGTCGCTATTTCATTCGGCCTGCTCCTGCTGATTTCCAGTTTGATTCGTTTCAATCTGATCACGCATAAAATCAAACAAGTCGATCCGAGCCAAAGCGACCCTGCCGAACTCTTTGAACTACGGGTTGTCAAAGAGCTGGGCGGACTCCGGAAAATCATTCCACCCTTTTGTGTAATGCGTATTCTACCGATCCCCCTCACGCCCAATGATCCTGCTCCCACAGATCCACTGGGAGCCGAGGCCTACCCACTTTGGCAATCTGAAATCAACCAGTGTCTGCGGGACAATGACTTTCTCCTCACCATGCCAGATGGCAGTGTCCAGGTCTTGGCACACATGGAACCGCAATACGGAGAGCCCGTGGCTCTTCGGTTGATCGAGCGGATGGCAAGGACTCCCTTAAAATGTGCCTCTGGTGCACGCGTCCGCTGGGGTGCTTGTGTGGGCATGGCGCATTTCCCTGTTAATGGTGACCGGGCAGGCATACTGATCGAACAGGCTCGGCAGGCTGCTGAAACCGCAATGCAATCGGGAAGAGCCTCCTGTCATCAAGAACTGCCTTCGGCGGCACTCGAGACTGCGGAAACAGAAACAGAAGAAATGCCGCCTGAAACCGCCAAGAAGATTCTGGACGAAGTCACCGGTGTACTTCGAACCGAGCGCCTTGGCACTGCCATGCAAAAATTAGTTGCCTTGCGCCGCAAAGAGGAACTGGGTGTGTCCGCCGTGTATTTGGCGATTGAAGACATTCCTGTTTATGAACAACGCTATGGCCAAGATGCTGCCAACCACATTCTCAAAACAGTTGCCGATCTACTTGCCAAGCATAGTCGAGAAACCGACCTGCTGGCTCGTGCCGGTGCTGCTGAGTTCCTCATCGGTATGGACTGCGCCCCGGAACAAGCCTTGGCAGGAGCCCAACGACTCGTCAATATCATCAAACGCGTCACGATTCGGCGTGGACGGATGTCCCTGCGCGTCAATGTAACGGCAGGCGTTGCCGGCTATCCAGATCATGCCAACAATGCCAAAGCCATTTACGAAGCTGCCGAACAGGCAACCATCAAAGCGCGTTCCAGAGGCAGAAGTATTGCCGTTCTCTACGAGCCAGAACCCCAAAAAGTCACCCCACAACCCACCGTCGTCAGCGCATCCGAGTTTTAGTCGATTATGAAAACCAAACCTGTTCGCCTTGGTGTCAATATTGATCATGTCGCAACTCTGCGACAAGTCCGTGGAACCTCCTACCCGACACCCTTCGATGCGGCTCAACTCTGTGAGAGAGCCGGTGCCCACGGCATCACGGTCCATTTGCGCGAGGATCGTCGCCACATTCAAGATGCAGATGTGTACGCCCTTAAACGTGGTTTAAGCATTCCGCTCAACTTGGAAATGGCTTGCGCTTCCGAAATTCTTGCCATTGCCCTGGACGTGCGACCACAAGAAGTCTGCTTGGTCCCCGAGCGGCGTGAGGAACTGACCACCGAAGGTGGTTTGGATGTGCGCGGCCAACAGGAAACAGTCTTCCGCGTCGTCCAGCAGTTGCTGGATGCGGGGATTGTCGTCAGCTTGTTTGTGGAGGCCGATCCCGGTCAACTGGATCTTTGTGCTGCCTCCGGTGCTCAATATGTGGAATTGCATACAGGGCATTTCTGCGATCTTGAGGGGACTGCGGCCACCACCGAACTGAGAAAATTGATAGAAGGAGCAGAATACGCGCACAAGCTAGGCTTGAAAGTCAATGCTGGGCACGGCATTCATCTGGGCAACGTCCAAGCCATCCTTAAGATCCCTCATTTAGACACGCTCAACATCGGCCACAGCATTGTTGCTCGCGCCGTCATGGTGGGCATGCAGGCTGCCGTGCAGGAAATGTTGGATGCCATCCAAGGTGCCTCGACGTGACGGATTCAGTGGCAGGCATTGGGATCGATATCATTGAAATCGACCGAATCCGACAAAGTATCGAACGCTGGGGCGATCGTTTCACACAGCGGATTTTCACTGCCACAGAACGGGATGATTGCGAACAGCGCGCAAATATCTATCGCTCCTATGCCGCCCGATTTGCCGCTAAAGAAGCTGTCAGCAAAGCATTTGGGACAGGCATCGGCGAACAGCTCGGCTGGCTTGATATTGAAATCTGTTCGCACCCGGAATCAAGAGCCCCATCCGTCCAGTTAAGTCCTCGAGTGCAGAAATGGAGTCGGGACAGCGGCGTAAAGGGAATCTTGATTAGTCTCTCCCACGCTCGCGACTACGCCGTCGCCCAAGCCGTGCTAATCGCATAATCTGCGTTTCTCGCTAGGGATCACACTTCGATAAGTATGGGACTCTTAACTCTGACTAATAGCTGCCGCAATGATACCCTACCCTTCCTGAAAGGCCGTCACATCTCGAATGGATGCGGCGCCCATCAATACCATCACGAGGCGATCCACTCCTAAAGCAATTCCGCCGCTGGGAGGCATAGCAGATAAGGCAGCCAGAAAATTTTCATCGATCGGATATGCGGGAGACCCATTTTTTGCTCGCGCCGATGCACATTCTTCAAAGCGCGCTCGTTGCTCCTGGGCATCTGTTAATTCTGAATACGCGTTCGCCAATTCAATGCCGCCGACATACAGCTCCCACCGTTCCGCGACAGCCGGATTCCCCTCCTGTAGCCGCGCCAACGCTGCCGCTGCCGCCGGGTAATCCTTCAAAACCACCGGGACCTCGATCTCCGCCAGGGCCGGTTCGACACAATTCACCAAATCAACATCGAACCGGTCGGCATCAAACGCTAGCACGGGATCCCAGCCCGCCCAGCGTAGAAACGTTTCCTGCACCGTAAGCACCCACCATTCTTTCTGCCAAGGGATCGATGCAAATCGGCCGTGATGCGATGCATTCATCCGCAGATGCTCTGCAACATGCAGGAGCAGGCGACGGGTATCTTTAAGAATATCCATGTAATCTGAATCGGTCCGATACCATTCCAACATCGTGTATTCCGGATGATGCCGATCCCCGCGCTCGCCCACACGAAAACAAGGGCCCATCTGGAAAATTCGCGAAAAACCCGCCGCCAGCAATTGTTTCATGTGCAGTTCTGGCGAGGTTCGCAAAAACAAATCCCCCGAGGGTTCCGCATCGATGTGCAATTCCATGGCAGGAGCACGCAGGCGGATCGGTGTTTCCACCTCGATGAATCCTTCTTGATGGAAGAAATCGCGGATGGCCCACAAACAGGCCGACCGAACTTCCAGGGCCTCTTTTTTCCGACTCAACTCATCCAAAACAGCAATTTTCATATTGGCATGCCATTCTTAATGACGGCTCGGCAAGGATGCCTCTCCCTACCTGTTATACCTTTACATTGGGGTACAAATGGTAGGCCGCGTGGCGGTGCGTCAGAGCCTTATCGAAGGCGGTTCTCGGTGAGCCACAACGGCTACAGTGAGACTAGCCGCATCCAAAAGACCTGCCGAATCGGAGACCGATCAGAATCCTTTCGATATCCGATCGGCATATTTGCCCGTTCGCGTATCGATTCGAATTCGATCGCCTTGATTGATAAACAAAGGCACGGACAATTCGTAGCCATTGTCAATCTTCGCCGGTTTCATCACATTCGTGGCCGTATCTCCGCGGACACCGGGTTCGGTCTCGACAATTTCTTTTTCGACAAAGAATGGCAAGGTCACCTCGATCGGATTGTTGTTGTGGAACAGCATTTCGACTTCCATGTCTTCAACCAAGAAGAAGCGCTGATCACCCAGAACATCCGCATCCAGTTGGATTTGCTCATACGTCGTACTGTCCATAAACACGTAATGATCGCCATCCTGATATGAGTAGATCAACTCACGTTGTTCTAAATTCGGTTTATCGATCTTTTCGACCGCCCGATAGGTTTTATCCACCGTTGCGCCCGTAATTAAGTTTTTAATTTTGCATCGATACAAGGCTTGCCCTTTTCCGGGTTTCACAAACTGGAAATCCGTAATTACACAGGGTGCGCCATCAATTTCAATTTTCAGGCCTTTTCGTAAGTCTGAAGCTGTGTACATCCTATCGTCCTCTTTTGGGGGTATCTATTCTTCCTGCGAGCAGCTAGCCCTGCCAACTCCCGCGCCGCTTCCTCATTTGACTGGCTGCCCCTTTGCTGTTTGACAGAGCACTGGAAAAACGGATTGGAAGCGCGAGGGATCATGCAAAAAAGCACTGGACCTGCCAAGCTTCAATTCAGCCATTCTCATTTTGGCCATAATGAGAATGGCTGTCTCGAATTCCTGAAGACTTTACAAATCCACACCTTCTGATATCTTTGACTCTTTGTGTCTATACCCCCAGAAAGGAATCTGTATGCGTTTATTTTCTACTCGACTCTGGATGATCTTGCTGTTCTTCGGCCTGTATCTTCCCGGCACGATGCTCTGGGCCGATGCCGGTACAGAGGCGACGGATGAGCCGATCGAGGCTCTGCGTTTGTCCCTCGTCACGTGGAATATCGAATGGTATCCGGGGCGCTTTCGCTATGCGCGCCGACCCCGTCAAGAAGAGCATGCAGCAGTCGTAAAGCAAGAATTGGCCCGCATCAATCCCGATATCTTTCTTGCCCAAGAAATGCGCGGTTGGGAGGCGTTTGCCGACCTTTGTTCCGTTGTTGACGGCCTTAACCCAGTGGTTGTATCGGCATTCCGCAGTCGGTCCACCGGTCAATATTGGCCGCAGCAAATTGCGATTGCTTCCAAGCTGCCCGTGTTTGCCGCCTGGTCGGAAAACTGGCATCGAGATGCCAACGACGTGGATCCCGGCCGCGGCTTTAGCGTTGCGGCCATTCGTTTACCGGACCCATTTCGACTATTACTGGTTTACTCTGTTCATTTGAAAAGCAATTTAGCTGACACAGAAAGTCAAACACGTTGGAACTATATCCTGCGCGAATCCAGTACCCGACAGCTCATCGACCACATCCGCGAAATGGAAGAGGTTGTCTTTCCAGGTCTCGTTGCTGGCGTTGTCGTGGGCGGCGATTTCAATACCAATCAGGATGATCAATTTGGTGATCGCGTTGTTGAAATGATGCTAGAAGCCGGATTCCACAAGGCGTGGGAAGGAGTTCCCCGAGAAGAGCGACT
>SLBD01000243.1 GCA_007126515.1 Kiritimatiellia bacterium | reverse complement strand
CATCGAGTTCGCACAATGGCAATCGGTAGACTTCTCGCACCCAGCCCATCATGGCCATGGCGGCCTTGACTGGCACTGGATTGGTATCAATGAACAAATCTCGCAGGAGCGGATACAGATGCGCATGAACTCGGCGGGCTTCCTCCCAATCTCCGGCGAGCGCGGCCTTCACCATGCGCGAGACCTCACCCGGCACGACATTGGAGGCCACACTAATCACGCCGACCGCACCAACAACCATCATGGGCAGGGTCAGGCCGTCGTCCCCGGACACGATTTCCAGATCACAGGCATTCCTGTACGCACTCACCCGATCCACATCGCCTGCCGCCTCCTTGATGGCAGCAATGTGAGGATGACGCGACAATTCAACAACGGTGTCCACGGTCAATTCCCGACTGGTTCGCCCCGGGATGTTGTACAAGACGATGGGCAAGCCGAGATCGGCAATGGCTGTGAAGTGCTCGATTAATCCACGCTGGCTTGGCTTGTTGTAATACGGAGTGACCTGCAATGAGGCATCGGCCCCCGCCGCCTTGGCATGCGCCGTTAACTCCAGCGCTTCGGCCGTCGAGTTGCCACCCGTACCCGCAATCACTTTGCCTCGCCCTGCGGACTTCTCCACCGTAAATTCGATCACTTTTTCATGTTCGGCCATCGACAAGGTGGGCGACTCGCCCGTTGTCCCCACAGGGACGACACCGTCGACGCCCGCCTCAAACTGACGGTCCAAGTGGGCCGCGAGTCCGTCGTAGTCGACTTCTCCGCTCTCCGTGAACGGAGTCACAATTGCTGTATACACACCTTCAAACATATTTTTCTCCCAATCTTGCCATACAGATCGTAGCATCCTATTGGTGCCGCGGCTCGCTCGGTGAGCTCGCCCTACCTTCTTATTTGGCTCGCTCGGCCTGCCACGCCGTAGCCCCTTGGGACGTAGGCGGGTGAGCTCGCCCTATCTCATCTTACTCCCATGTCGGGATGCGCTCTCCTTGGACCAATTCTTCCCACGTTTCGCGAGCGCGCACTTCTTCGACGCGATCCCCTGAAACCATGACTTCGGCAGCGCGGCCCCGAGCATTGTAGTTCGATGCCATTACAAAGCCATACGCACCCGCACTGAGGATGGCGAGCAAATTCCCGGACTCAACCGCTGGCAACTCACGATTCTGAGCCATAAAATCCGCTGACTCGCACACCGGCCCGACGACATCGCCAAAGATCTGCTCATCTGTTTGCTGAACGGCGACGATTTCATGATGCGCTTCATAGAGCGGCGGGCGCAACAGATCGTTCATCGCTGCGTCGACAATGACGAATTTCTTGAAGGGATTTTGCTTCACGTACTCCACGCGCGTCACCAGAATGCCGGCATTGCCCGTATAGAATCGACCGGGCTCCATCCCCACAGCCAATCCGAGACCGTGTAAAGCCGGCAGCACGGCGGAAGCGAAATCACGCGGATCCAACGGGGCTTGTTCGGGTCGATAGGAAATACCCAAGCCACCCCCGATATCGAGATGTCGGAAGGTCTCCACCTCCTTCTTTAATCGCTCGCACAGCGGTCGAACTTTTTCCAAGGCCTCCGCATAGGGTGCCGGTGTCATGATCGGCGATCCCAGATGCATGTGTAGACCGGCCACTTCGATGCCCGGTAACTGCAACGCCTGTTCATAGGCTTTTTCGGCGCGCGATAAATCGACCCCGAACTTATTTTCGGCCTTGCCGGTGCTGGTGTACTTGTGCGTATGTGGGTCAACATCAGGATTGACCCGGATGGCAATCCGACCGACGCAGCCAGCAGCCACGGCACGCTCTGAAATTCGCGTCAGCTCCTCCTCCGATTCAACAGTAAAGAAGCGAATCTGCTCGCTCAAGGCATAGTCGATTTCGGCGACGGTCTTACCCACCCCGGCAAAGACGATGCGGTCAGCAGAGATGCCTGCCCGCAGGGCGCGGAATAATTCACCGCCCGACACTACATCGGCTCCGGCACCTTGCGCGCCCAAGGTCTCAATAACCGCCAAATTAGAATTGGACTTAATAGCAAAATAAAACTGGGGCGCAATCGGCTTCATCGCTTCCGCCAGTGCCTGATACTGCCGAATCAGATGCGTCCGACTATAAATATACAGCGGCGTGCCAAATCGCTCCGCCAAATCAACGACGGATACGCCTTCAGCATGCAGCATCCCATTTCGATATGTGAATTCTGACATCAAAAACTCCTGGCGCAGATTCAACCCGCGCTTTCCTGTTCGAACCCCTATTTAATGAGAGGGTCATTCCGAGCGAAGTCGAGGAATCTCATGATGCATAACATCGCTAGAGATGTTTCGACTCCGCCGCGCTTCGCTCCCAAAGAACCGACGGTGGCTGGCGCATATGGAGATCTCTCGACTTCGCTTCGCTACGCTCGACATGACATACGATTACGTTGGTGTGGTTCTTATGCACGCTCCAATCGGAACCACGCCAACAAGGATACTCGACGTTACCGAAAGGTACAATTATTTCATCGACGCCCGGATGCGTAACCGCAACGCATTCAATTTAATGAATCCGGAGGCATCTTTTTGATCGTAGGCATCGCTTTCTTCAAACGTTGAAATCTCGGGATCGTACAACGAGCGTTCGGCCCGGCGGCCGACGACAATACAATTCCCTTTAAACAGCTTCAACCGCGCGGAACCGGTGACACAGGAGGCCGCTTCGTCCATAGCCGCCTGCAGCATCTCGCGTTCCGGGGCAAACCAGAATCCGTTATAGACGAGCTTGGCATACTGCGGCACAAGGCTGTTCCGCAAGTGCATGACTTCGCGATCCATGGTGAGTTGCTCGACGGCCTCGCGGGCACGATAGAGGATGGTGCCGCCCGGCGTCTCATAGACACCGCGGCTCTTCATTCCCACGAACCGATTTTCCACGAGGTCGATTCGCCCGATCCCGTGCTTGCCACCCAACTTGTTGAGTTTCAGCATGACATCCAGCGGGCTCAATCGTTCGCCATTGATGGCCACGGCGTTGCCGCCTTCAAAGTCAATCACCACTTCTTCCGCTTCATCCGGCGCATCTTCGGGTGCCACAGATAACTTGAACATATCCTTGGGTGGCTCGGCCCACGGATCCTCCAGGATCCCGCCTTCGTAGCTGATATGCAACAGGTTGCGGTCCATACTGTAGGGCTTGGCCGCTGTTACCGGCACGGGGATGTTATGTTTTT
>SLBD01000017.1 GCA_007126515.1 Kiritimatiellia bacterium | reverse complement strand
TCGGTGCGGTTTTCGACTTCAAACTCACGGTAGTAATTGAAGAATAGATGGGCATGCGGGCTGAAGCTCCACATGGCACCGGGACCCATGGCGTAGACTTGATCCTTGCTGTCGGGAACGCTGGTTCCATTCGCCTTGCTGTTCTCGATTTGACGGAAGAAGTATCCGTTCAAGCCAACTCGCAATTGCTGCGGCATGATTTCATAGGAGGCAGCTATGTTGCCATGCACCGCTTGCCCTGCTTGGGTGTCGCGAACTTCGGGGTCGGGAATGTTGGGCCGATCATTCTCGTCGTTCCAGAGATAATGTAAGCGCCATGACACAGTCGCCCCGGGTGCAGCAAACCAAGTGGCCGCCCAGTAGGGGTTGAGGCTAATGACGTTGGAGCTGGGATTGATGGCGCTTTTGCGGTCGTAATCGCCGGTGGGCCAGATGGTCTGGAACTCAACCCGATGCATGAAGATGGGGCCGCGCTCGCCCATGATCGGATCCCATTGCAGGAAGGGGCCGACCAGTAAGTCGCCAAAGCCACTATTGGCCCGTAAAGGCAAATCGCGATTGTTAAGATCAAAGTAGGCATACGGCAGCATGAGATTGATTCCCCAACGAGCCGTGCCGAATACGGTTTCTTCGGATTGGTAGATCACTTGCGACAACCCCACCCACGCGTTCAGTCGCGGTTGCACCGGCAGATCGAGATCGCGGAAGGTGTCCGAGGTGTAGAATTGAGCGTACTGCGTATAGTACCAACCTGCTCCGGCGGGAGGGCCGCCATCCATGAAGCTGGTGAAGCCAAGGTTAACATTGGGCTGATCGTAGGCGCTGGTGGCCACAGCGAGGGCCAAGGCAAAACAGCTGGCGACTATGTACATACGGTTGCGGTTATTCATGGGGGTCCTTTCCTGTTGTTGAGGGCAATATGCCATCAGATTGATTGCTTTATTTCGTGCCCAGCTCAAAGGGCTCAGTTCCAACATCGTCGTCTTTGCGGATCAGTTTTTCGATCTTCTTTTCGACCTCGTTCAACTTGTTGCCACAGGTCTTGACTAAGGTCATGCCTTCTTCAAAATGCGCGAGCATCTGATCAAGGCTGAGGCGCCCAGATTCCATATCGCGGACAATCACTTCCAGGCGGGCCAGCGAGTCTTCGAAGGCGGCAGCTTCCGGCTTGGCTTTGGCTTCAGTCATTCGGTCTTCTCCTTGCTTGATGTGACAATCGATTCAACTTCTCCTCGCGCCAGGCGCGTGTGCAATGGGGTGCCGGCTTCTAGGTCATTGGGGTCGCGAATGAGTTCGCCGTTGGCGAGGCGGGTAATGCTGTAGCCGCGCTCGAGGACGGCCAATGGGCCGAGCAACCGCAACTGTTCTTGGACGTGTTGTAGGCGGTTCCGAACGTGCTGCAACTGCTGTGTGCCTGCGTGGCGGATTTGCAGACCCGCTTCGTCGATGCGCTGCTGCCGTTGCCGAGCCGCTTCACGGAGATGATGACCCATGGCTTGTTGCGCCGATTGGATCTGGCCCCGATATCTGGTGACGAGATTTTGGGGTTCGCGGAACACCCAGCTCCCCGCGCATTGTGTGTAGCGCTGTTTCAGTTCAAGCTGGAAGGCATTCAGCGCCCGTGCCAGTCGCCGTTGCGCATTGCCGAGAGATTCCTGAAAATCTTCTTTGGGACGAATCACAAGCTCGGCGGCGGCGGATGGAGTGGGGGCCCGCAAGTCGGCGACAAAATCACTGATCGATGTATCAATTTCGTGGCCGACTGCGGAAATGACCGGCAAGGTCGATGCCGCAATCGCCCGTGCCACGACTTCCTCGTTGAATGCCCATAAATCCTCCAAGCTGCCGCCGCCGCGTCCGACAATCAGGACATCAACACCTCGCCATTGATTAAACAACTCGATCGCCGCCGCAATTTCCTCTGCCGCGCCTTGGCCTTGGACTTTAACGGGAGCAATGACGATATGCAAATTGGGATACCGGCGGTTAAGAATATTGAGCATATCTTGAATGGCTGCACCGGTCGGCGATGTGACAATCCCGATGCGCTGTGGCAACAGCGGCAACTTCTTGCGGCGAGAGGGATCAAACAGACCTTCGGTTTGCAATTTATTCTTCAAGGCTTCGAACGCGGCCTGCAGACTACCTTGGCCAGCTTCTTCCATCTCTTGGACGATCAGTTGGTATTGACCACTGCGTTCATAAACTGTGACCTGTCCGAAAACGCGAACTTTGACTCCATCTTTGACAGCAAAGGAGAGGTCGCGCTGGCGGCCACGGAAAAACGCTGCTCGAAGTTGAGCGTTTTCATCTTTGATCGTGAAGTAAAGATGTCCAGAGGTCGCTCGACTGACATTCGACAATTCCCCCTCGACCCAGACCCAGCCAATCTCTGCTTCCATGACCTGCTTGATCCGACGGGTCAAGTCCCCGACTGCATAGACCACGCGTTTGGGTGATGGAGGTGCGTTCATGGCATACGTTCGCTGACTCGCTGCACCGACAGGCACCGGCCTGTGTCCGGATTGATGTCGAAGAGCACTCCCTCGAGCCGGACATCATCTGTGGCAATATCGAATTTTTGCGGCATACCGGTTAAGAAGCGTTTCAAGACCGGCTGCCAATCGCGGCCCAGCACAGAGTCTTTGGGGCCTGTCATCCCGGCATCCGTAATGTAGCCGGTGCCTTTGGGGAGAATGCACTCATCGGCAGTTTGTACGTGGGTATGCGTGCCAGCGACTGCGCTAACTCGGCCGTCGAGGTAGCGGCCAGTGATGATCTTTTCCGACGTAGCTTCGCAGTGTATATCGACAAACGTCATGCGGGCACGGGTGCCCTCACGTTGCAGAATGGCGTCGGCGGTGCGCAACGGACAATCTTGCGGCGGCATAAAGACGCGGCCAATCAGATTGAGGATCAGCAAAGGCCCCGCGGGCGTATCGATGAGCGTGTGGCCGCGTCCAGGACAATGGGGAGCGAAATTGGCTGGCCGCACAATCCGGCGTTCGCGATCCAAATAGGGGGGTAACTCCTTTTGATCCCATGTGTGATCGCCCAAGGTAATCGCATCGGCTCCCGCAGCGAATAGTTCATCGGCCAGTTTGCCGGTGATGCCTCTCCCCGCCGCCGCGTTTTCAGCATTCACGACAATCACGTCGGCTTTGCCTTTGGATTTGTACAACGTTGCAAAACGGGCAAACGCTTGTCTACCCGGTGCCCCCACAAGATC
>SLBD01000065.1 GCA_007126515.1 Kiritimatiellia bacterium | reverse complement strand
GCTGGGTGAGCCGGTCCCCTACCACTACGACGAAGCATCCGACAGCCTCTTCTTCTATGGTCAAGGCACCGACAACTGGTACGCCCGCGAGATGGCCTACTGGATCACCATCGGCGAGGGGCTACCCTTTACACGGCGCGATCCAGGCGCCGGGTCCGGGACCTCCGTGTTCCCCGTCAATGCGCGCTTTGAGGAAGACCGCTTCCCCTTTGATAGCCGCTTCCCGCGTCCGGACGATTTTTACTACTGGGAATTTGTCTTGAGCGGACATCCGGCCCTGGGCGCGCGCGCGTTCCCGATTGATCTGAGCGGGTACGTTGGCGGTCCGATCGATCTGCGCGTCCAACTAATCGGTTGGTCGGAGACCGCCTTCACACCCGATCACCTGGCTGAATTTGAGTTGAACGGCATCTCGATTGGCTCGATCACCTTCAATAATCAAGACGCTGTTATGGCTGAATTGACCGTACCTGCGGGCGTGGCAGTGGCTGGTCAAAATCTACTGACCGTGCGCGGCGTGATTCAGGAAGGACACACCCACAGCTTCTTTGTGCTCGACTGGATCGAGGCCGCTTACAACCGCGCGCTTACCCCCTCCGCTTCGACCATCCATTTCACAGCCGCAGGTGCCGTCTCCGCCGCCGCCTTCGATCACCCCTTCGTGCTATCACTTGCGGATGCCTCGCAGCCTGCATGGATTGCCAACGCAGACGGCACGCTGGAAGATGGGGTCTGGAGCGCGGCAGAGACCGATGAATCCTTTGCGCTCATCGATCGTACCTCCATCCCGGCACTCACTCCAGTCCCAGGCACCTGCTCGGCGTGGTTCCTGGATACCTCCAATCGAGTTGATTATCTCGTCATTACCTCGCGCGCACTGGAACCCTACGCGGCAGAGCTCGCGGCCTACCGCGAATCCATGGGCCTGCGTACGGGCGTCGCGGTATTCGAGGAGATCTGCGATCTCTTCACGCACGGAATCCGTACGCCCGGAGCCATTCCTGAACTCGTGCGCTATGCCTCAGACCACTGGGCAGCAGCGCCGTGGCTCGTTGTATTGGCCGGGCATGGGCACTACGACTACTTCAACGCCATCACACCGGAAGTGAATCATCTGCCTCCGTTGTTGGCCTCGACACCACACGGTTTGTTTGCTGCGGACGGATGGCTCACCGACCTCAACAACAATGGCCGATCCGATATTCCCGTTGGCCGCTTGCCCGCCCGCACCGGAACCGAACTGCTGGCCATGTTGGCAAAGATCCAAACCTATGAATCCCAGCATGGCCAGACCTGGCAGCAGCAAATCGTGTTGGCCTCCGATATCCCTGACGCCGCTGGTGATTTTGTCGCGGCCAGTGTACAGTTCAGCAGCTCCATTCCAGCCGATCAATCCGTCGCCCATCTACAGCTGGATCAAGTCCCGGCCCCCTCCGCAAGGCAGCAGTTGCTGGGCCACTTTCATAGCGGCGCTGGGATCATTCATTACACGGGGCACGGTGGCTTGGATAACTTTAGTGGTCAGCAATTGCTCCGGCGCGCGGATGTGAATTCCATGCAGAACCAACACGCTCCAGTGGTCATCGCGCTCAGCTGCCTGGTGGGCCGGTACGAGACACCAGGGGTGGAAAGTTTGGGCGAGCTGTTGGTCCGACATGCGCAAGGCGGGGCGGCAGCGGTATGGAGTCCATCTGGCCACTCGATCCATCATCCCGCCGCCGAACTGGGCGACGCCTTCTATCGCTCGGCCTTCCAGGAAGGGTCCGGGACACTGGGCTGGGCGATTCAACGGGCGCATGATGCGTTGCCACCCGCCTTCTACTCGCGGGATACGTTCGTGATGTACAACCTGCTCGGCTGTCCGGCGATCAAGCTGAGCGCCAGCGACTCCGGTCACATTGCGGACAACCGCTTTGCCCAATGGCGCTGGGAACGGTTCACGCCGGCACAACTCGCGGATACCGACATCAGCAGCGCCGATGCGACTCCGGGCGACGGCACTCTGCATAACTTTGTGGCCTATGCCTTCGGGAATGAGCCGGGCATCGGTGATACTCTCTACCCGCCCCTCGAGTCGTATGAAGTGGATGCAGACGGCAATTGGATTACCCTGCGCTGGCATCAGCGTCGTCTTGCCAGCGATGTCGAGTATCGCATTTCAATCGCCACCGAATTGCCCGGACCGTGGCAGATCAATCCATCCGATCTAGAAATACTGTCCACAACACCCGTCCCAAACTCCGTTCTTGAACAAGTCACCGCGCGACTAGCGTTCAATCGAACACGACTCTACATTCGACTGGATGTCATCGCTAAATAAGTTTCTTTCACTACTACTCAATCAGACAGACTACATTTTTATGTCAACGATTACACACACAAACAAACGGTCAGAGACACGTCCCACTGGCGATAACGGCCAGCGGCGATCTTACGAAAAGCCACGCTTGCAGCGCGTTGATTTGGCCCTCGAAGAAACATTGTCAGCGGGCTGCAAACTTTCAACCGACTCTGTATGTGTCGGCCCACCCATCACAGCCTTTAGCGGAGGTTCATAAAACAATATGAAAACAAATACCCCTTACGTAGCCAGTGACGCTCCCGCCTCGGACGGAGCAGCAATACCCGAATGGCGGGAATGGGCAGCGATCTTGATGGAGCGGATGTGGATTGGCATCACGGTTGCCGCCGCCGTCCTCTCCTTCTTCATCATCGGCCTCATGCGAGAGGTTCCCAAGTATCGCAGCACGGCCGTCTTGCTGGTCGAAGCTCAAATCCCACCCGTCCTGAATCAGCACGACATCATGGGATTCAATCTTCGTAGCCTCGAATATTTCAACACCATCATCAACACCTTGCATAGTCAAAGTATGATGGAACGAGCTCTTGAGGAAAGCGGACTCGCCCGTCGTCCAGACTTCCTGCCCGAATTAGACACCCTCTCAGCCAAAGCCCGCGTTGCTCTGTCCTGGGTGAAGATTACCGCCATTGAAACAAGCCGCTTGATTAAAGTCGATGTCGTTCACACGGAACCAATGATTGCCAGTACCCTTGCCACCGCCATGGCACGAGCCTACATCCAACAGGATTTGAGCGATCGCATGCAGGCATCGATGCAAGCGATTGATTGGCTCCATGACCGTTCCCTTGAATACCGCGACAAACTGGAGGCTGGCTTGCTCGAATTGCAACAGTATCGCGAAACCACCCGCTCCGTCTCACTCGAGGAAG
>SLBD01000140.1 GCA_007126515.1 Kiritimatiellia bacterium | reverse complement strand
CCAGCAGAATGACGGTTCGCAAGCGAGCGGCTGAAGAGGAATATCGATTTAAAACCCAGCAGGTCAGTCGTAATGATAAGCCAGAGTCGACGAGGGCGGCGGAGAGAATAAAGGCACCGAGAATAAAGAAGACGGCCGAGTTGCCGAACAGAGAAAACGCCTCGGCGCTGGGCATGATGTCCAACAGGGGGAGCAGGATGATGGCCAGCATGGAAGTGATTTGGAGCGGAATGACGCCCGTCACCCAAAAGATAGCGCACAACACAAACACTCCCAATGTGCGCTGAGCAAGAGCAGTCAGTCCGACAGGGGAAGGCCCAAACGCAACCCATGCTGCCGCCAATAGCGCCAGCAGAATCACTGCGTAATGATAGCGCACGAGCACCGGCCCTGAGGGGCCATGCGATCCTTTGGGTTCCCATACTTTGACCATGAGGCGGACGATAAACGATATCGGGGTCGCTCGTCCATGCTGCATTTTGAGATTCTCAAGGAGGATGACATTGGGTAGGCTTGTTGTTTGTGCATCGACGCTCTACATTTGATGTGTTGACGAGTCTGCTCGCCGTACTAACGGATGCGTTGGCGGTCTATATCGGTTTGATGTTGGCGGTTTGGATCCGCTTTTTCAGTGGCTGGGTGCCGCTCGCTGAGCAGCTGCCGCCGATGTTGTTGTACTGGCAAGGAGCTGGGTTTGCGGCGCTGGTTTTTGTGCTCATCTTCGCGGCGCTGGGTTTGTATGCGCGGCCTCAACTAGGGTCGTTTGGTGACAAAGTCCCGCGGCTGATGCGCGCCATTTTTTGGAGCATTGGGTTGGCGATGATTCTTGCCTTTGCCTTGCGAACCGATCCCCCGTTCTCGCGTTTGGCAACCGGCATCTCTTTGATTACTGTCGCATTCTTGGTCTTGCTGGAACGCTATATTTTATTTCGCCTCGAGCTACATTGGGCAAAACAGCAGCCGATTAAGAATTTTATCACGATTCTGGGTACAGGTGAGACGGCGGTGCGACTGAAGAGGGCATTGGAGCAGGATCCTCGCTTGCGTTCCCGCGTCACGGCCTTTGTCACCATGCCCGACGAAGCAACGGATGACGCAATCGATGCCACGCTAATCGTGGGCGGGATGGATCAATTCCAGCCCTATCTACAGTCCGGCGCAACCAATCACGTGATTCTGGCTCAAATGACTGTTCGCCGGGAGGAGATGGTGGACATTATCGTGCAATGCGAGCGGGCTATGGTGACCTTTCATCTGGTTCCCGATCTCTTTCGTATTCTGACGGATCGCGTCGATATTTTTTCCGTCGATGGAATTCCGCTGTTGGGAATGGGGAAGTGGCCCTTAGACTATTTTGGGAATCGGGTGTTGAAGCGGACCGCAGATCTTGTCGGTGCGATGGTGGGATTGCTCCTTAGTGGACCACTCATTTTATTCTTAGCGGCGCTTGTAAAGCAGAGTTCTCCGGGACCTGCTTTTTATCGCCAGGAGCGGTGCGGCGAAAGTGGACAACCTTTCACAATCTTTAAATTGCGAACCATGCCGATGGATGCGGAAGATGCTACTGGTCCAGTGTGGGCTCAGCCGGATGATCCTCGCCGCACCCGCCTCGGCAGTTTTATGCGCACTTATAACTTGGATGAATTGCCGCAATTTTGGAATGTGCTCAAAGGCGATATGAGCTTGGTGGGGCCGCGTCCGGAACGGCCTCATTTTGTTGAGCAATTCAAGGAGGATATTGGTAGCTACATGTGGCGACACATTTACAAGCCCGGCATGACGGGGTGGGCGCAGGTAAATGGACTGCGCGGTAATACCAGTATCGAAGAACGGATCAAATACGACCTGTATTACTTGGAGAATTGGTCCATGTCGTTGGACTTGAAGATCTTGATTAAGACCTTCTTCACGAGCGAAAACGCCTATTGAGGAAGGGCCTGGTGCTCGGGGCGGGAGTCGAACCCGCACGACCTAAAGTGGTCACTAGGCCCTCAACCTAGCGCGTCTGCCATTCCGCCACCCGAGCAGAGACAAGGCGGGAACATATCTGCTTGATTTCAATTTCGCAAGCTTTGAATCTCGATCTAGCTTCAGCGCGTACCCACACTTCGATAAGTGTGGGACCTTTTTGTCTCGCGTCCGATGGCTGGAATTAAAGGGGGGATATGTGTGTTTTCGAGTGTTGACTGCAACTTGTGGGACCAAAAAATTTGCGGATTCCTCCATTGACATCTCGATGTCCCGCCTTATACTCTACTTCGCCGATAGGATTATCGTTGTTTAGGTGGTTTTGTTAAAGAGAAAGGATTAGATATGATCAATAGGACAATATTTAAAGGTGCTTTGATTGCGTGGGTGGCTTCTAATATGGCTGGATTCGCCAGTGTGGGGCCGTTGGTAACAACCGACTGGGTGGCAGAGAATGCGGAATCACGTAACGTCCGCTTGATTGAAGTGAGTGTCGATCCGGGTGTCTACGAGCGAGGCCATATTCCGGGAGCGGTCAATGTGTCGTGGCATACGGATCTTGTCGCCTTTCCGGCCCGTGACATTATCGATCGCGAACAGTTTGAAGCGCTCGCTTCACGGTTGGGCGTAACTCCCGAGACAACGGTGGTGTTTTATGGTGATCCCAACAATTGGTTTGCGGCCTGGGGGGCTTGGATTTTTAAAATGTACGGGCACGAGAATGTGGCACTGCTGGATGGCGGGCGCCGCAAATGGACGGCCGAGCGACGTCCTCTCTCCACAATGCCTCCGCGAATTCGCCCAACTCGCTATGTGGTAACACAGGAAAACCCCCACTTGCGGGCATTTCTTCCCGATGTAGTCAAGGCGGCTCGCGGTGAAAAGGATCATGCGATTGTGGATATTCGATCGCCGGATGAATTTATGGGACGCATTTTTGCTCCTCCGGGCGTCCAGGAATTATCCATTCGTGCCGGTCATGTGCCCGGTGCTGTGAACGTGCCTTGGGTGGAAGCTGTAAATCCGGATACGGGTGAATTCCGTTCCGCAGAAGAGTTGCGTGAGATGTACGCCGCGAAAGGAATCGATGGATCTCAGCCCGTGATTGTTTATTGCCGCATTGGCGAGCGTTCCGCCCATACTTGGTTTGCCTTAACCCAAATTCTCGGATATGAGGCCCGCCAGTATGATGGTTCGTGGACAGAGTACGGCAACGCGGTCGGTGTGCCGATCGAGAACCCATCCAGCACTGTCTGGACTGGCCAGTAATCGCACTTCTGTACCGCTATGAGCATAACACAGGAGACGTCGAATTGTCCCTCGACGCCAGCTGGCTCGCCACGCTTCCAACTGCTGCGCTGGGGCGTGGCAGCGGTATTGTTCGCTGGAGTCGTCTGGGCTGGCTTCCATTTGTATCAATTGGAAGAGTACGGCCCCTCTTCGACCTGGGCCTTGGTCAGCGGTGCTTTGTTTGGATATCTCCTGCAACGGTCTCGTTTTTGCTTTTATTGCGGTCTGCATGAATGGATCGTGAACCGGTCAGGCAACGGCGTGCTGGGATTGCTGGCTGCCTTGGCTGTAGGGAGCCTGGGCTATTTGGTTATTTTTGGGGCTTGGGTTCCTTATGCCGATGCGGGGTTTTTGCCGGCGCGGGCACACATCGCCCCTGTGGGCTGGCACTTGCTGATTGGAGGCGGTGCCTTTGGCTTGGGGATGGCCTTGTCCGGTTCTTGCCTCAGTGCTCACTTCTATCGATTGGGCGAGGGTTCCGTTCTTTCTCCCTTTGCGCTCCTTGGAGCCATCGGTGGATTTATTCTCGGATTCCGCAGTTGGCCGTTCTTTCATTCCCGCGTAGTCGCTGATGCTTCGGTGATCTGGCTGCCTGCATCGTGGGGATATTTCGCATCGATTGTGGTTCAACTGATTGTGCTTGCGGCGCTGGCCTTGCTTGTTTGGTTGCGGTCCGCTCCAGCTCCAGCAGCCCCTCCGCCTGAGCGATCGTTGCGGGGTGTGTCTGAGCGATGGTTTGTACGGCGTTGGCCGCACTGGATGGGCGGCATTGGCGTCGGTGTTTTAGGGGCGGCAGCCTATTTGCGCGCTGAGCCTTTGGGGGTGACCGCTGAACTGGGCCGCCTCTCGCGACACATCGGAGCGGCTTGGGTTCCGGCGACTTTGCCGGGGCTGGACCGATTGCGGGGTTGCTCGCCGATGGATGTGGAAGTAGTCTTATCCGACAACGCCTTATTTGTGATTGGCTTGGTGGCCGCTGGATTCATCGGAGGACTGGTTGCCGGACAGTTTGAGCCGACGATTCCCAAGCCCCGACGGTTCATCCTGGCATTGATAGGAGGTGTGTTGCTTGGCTTTGGTTCGATGATTTCGCTTGGCTGCACCATCGGGACCCTGTTATCTGGTATACACGCCCTTGCGGTTTCCGGCTGGCTGTTTGGCGCAGCAATGATTGGCGGAGTTTGGGTGGGTATCATCATGATGAAACGAATTGGTTAATCAAGGGGGAGCAATGATCAAGGAACTGATCTCGAAACTGGTGGAGGGGCAAGCCCTCTCGCGAGAAGAAACCTATCAGGTATTCAAGCAGATCATGGCGGGTGAAGCAACGGCTGCGCAGATTGCCGCGTTTGCCACCGCGCTGCGGATGCAAGGCGAGACGGCTGAGATTATTGCCGGCGCGACACAGGCCATGCGCGAACGGTTCACACCGGTCAAGGCTCCTGCTGGCGTCGTTGTGGATACGTGCGGAACTGGCGGGGACGGGGCGCATACCTTCAATATTTCCACGGGCGCGGCTTTGGTTGCGGCGGGAGCAGGCGTAATTGTTGCCAAGCACGGCAACAAAAGCGTTTCTAGTCGCTGCGGCAGCGCCGATGTGCTGGCGGCATTGGGCGTCAATATTGCTTTGGATGCCGAGAAGATGTCGCAGTGTCTACATGATGTTGGCATCGCCTTCCTGTTTGCACCGGCTTTGCATCCGGCCATGAAACATGCCATCGGCCCCCGCCAAGAAATCGGCATTCGCACCATCTTCAACATTCTCGGCCCGCTGTCGAATCCCGCTGGCGCTCAACATGGGGTCCTCGGGGTCTATCATCGTGATCTGGTTCCGATCATGGCCAAAGCTCTTTCTGATCTCGATGCAAAACGCCTATTTGTCGTGCACGGAGACGATGGCTTGGATGAAATTACCATCACCACAGCAACCTACGTGTGCGAAGTGAATCACGGCGATATCCGCTCCTATCAATTGTGGCCCAAAGATGTCGGCCTGGAAACGGCCTCTGCCGATGCGATTCGTGGAGGTAGTCCGGAAGAGAATGCGACGATCCTCCGGTCTGTTTTGCAGGGCGAAAAAGGACCCCGCCGCGACATCGTCGCCTTGAATGCGGCCGCCGCTATTCTCGCCAGCGATCTAGCCACTGATTGGCCGGAGGCCTTGGCCAAAGCGTTTGAATCCATCGACAGCGGAGCTGCCCAACAAAAACTGGATCAATTGATTCAGTTCACGAACGGATAAGGAATATCGATGAGCTCATCTCCTCTTCGTGATCGAGCCCGCGCCGCCATGCCGGGCGGTGTCAACAGTCCGGTTCGGGCCTTCAAAGCCGTCGGTGCCGATCCGATCTTTGCAAAAACTGCCCAAGGCGCCGAATTGGAGACGACGGATGGACGCAAGCTGGTTGATTACTGCATGTCGTTTGGTCCCTTGATCCTCGGTCATGCCCATCCGGCGGTGGTGGAGGCGGTCGCGGCCGCAGCCGCGCGCGGTACCAGCTATGCGGTGACGACGGAAGCCGAAATTGAGATGGCCGAAGAAATCCAATCGGCCATTCCATCGATGGAGCGTGTGCGACTGGTGAGTTCGGGGACGGAAGCCTGCATGACGGCCATTCGCGTTGCTCGAGGAGCCACAGGCCGGAACAAGATCCTCAAGTTTGGCGGCTGTTATCATGGTCACGCAGACTGCCTGCTGGTGAAAGCGGGCAGTGGCGTCGCCGGGATTGCCACCGCGTCTTCTGCCGGGGTGCCGCACGTGTGCGCCAATAACACATTGGTGGCGCGCTATAATCATCGCGAAGATGTTGAGGCCTTGGCGGCGGAACACGGCGCCGACCTGGCCGCAATTCTAGTCGAACCCGTCGCAGCCAACATGGGGTTGGTGTTGCCCGCTGACGGGTTCCTACAGTTTCTCCGAGAGCAAGCCGATGCCTGTGGAGCCAAATTGATCTTCGACGGTGTCATTTGCGGCTTCCGATTTTGCTACGGCGAATACCAAAATCTCTGTGGGGTCAAACCAGACATCACGTGCCTTGGCAAAGTGATCGGTGGCGGAATGCCCATTGGAGCAGTGGGCGGCCGAGCCGATATCATGGAAGAACTGGCTCCGTTGGGACCCGTTTATCAAGGGGGAACATTAAGCGGCAACCCAGTTTCTGTCGCCGCCGGATTGGCCACTTTGCGCTGCTTGAAAGAATCAAATCCGTATGCTGAGTTGGAAGCCAGGACCCGACGACTCGTGACTGCGATTCAAGCCCTCGCGGCGGAAACGGGCATTGCCCTCCAACTACCGACGTTGGGTAGTTTGTTTGCCATCGTCTTTACCGGTCAACCCGTGCGCGACTTTGAAGCCATCGAATCAACCCGCCAGGATTTGTTTGATCGTTTGTTCCATGCCCTCCTGGATCGCGGCATCTATTTGCCGCCGTCTCCATTTGAAGTATGTTTCCTTTCAACCGCGCACACGGATGAGCAGATCGAACTGACCGTGCAAGCGTGGGCAGAAGCATTGCAAGAGATTGGAGCGACCTGATGGCAGATATGGATCTACGTGAACAAGGACGGGATGTGCATGGCAACACGATCCATACGGATCAGCGCCTTTTCATGCAGTTGCTGGCTTTTGGCAATTGTCCTGACCCAACCCCGTTGATTTCCGCTTTGTCATCCAGTGATCTGAAAGCGGCGTTGTATGTGGACGTGAATGATCCGCAAGGTGTTGCGTTGGTCGCAGCGCATGCTTCGCCGGATTTTTTTGTCACCGATCTGCGTGATTTCCTCAACAACTCGGCTTTTTCATCCGGACGGTTGAAGCCCGAATACACGATGTTCGGGCGAAGCTACTCGATTGGCTACGAAGCGGATTTGGATCATGTGCTGATGCAGCGCCCCGTACAGCGCTTGCTGAATCCTCAGGCCCCGTGGGCCGTGTGGTATCCGGTCCGTCGCAAAGGCGGTTTTGCTCAACTGCCCGACGAGGAGCAACGCGATATCTTGTCTGAACATGGCCGACTGGGGGCCGCTTTCGCCTCCCGCAATCATGGCCAGGACATCCGGCTGGCTTGCTACGGGATGGACAAGTATGACAATGATTTTGTCATTGGCTTGGTTGGTGCCGACCTCTTTCCCTTGTCAGCCATGGTGCAGGCCATGCGCAAGACCCGTCAAACGTCTGAATTTTTGGATAACCTGGGACCCTTTTTCATTGGCAAGGCCGTTTGGCAGTCTACACTGCCAGATTCGGTTGAGCCATGAATCCAAATACACGATTTCTACATGCACTGAGGCGTGAGCCCGTTGACGCCACGCCGATTTGGCTGATGCGCCAAGCCGGGCGGTACATGCCCGAATATCGCGCTTTGCGCGCTCAGCATAGTATGTTGGAGTGCATCAAAACTCCCGATCTCGCCACCGAAATCACGTTCCAGCCGTTGCACGCCTTCGATGTCGACGCAGCGATTGTCTTTGCCGATATCCTTACCCTGCCGGAAGCAATGGGAATGGAGTTAGAATTCGTCAGTGGGACCGGGCCGGTCTTTCATAATCCGATTCGGCATGTCAACGATCTCGATCGCCTCCGGCCGCTGGACGTGAGTAGCGACTTGCATTTTACGCTGCAGACAATCCAACAAGTCGTTGACGGATTGGGCGGTCGGCTGCCCTTGATCGGTTTTTCAGGCGCGCCTTTCACATTGGCCTGCTACATGATTGAGGGGAGCGGCTCGCGCCATTTTATTCACGCCAAAACTTTCATGACGAATCAGTCGCAAACATGGCATCGGTTCATGTCCTGTTTGGCGGCGGCGGTTGCTGATTATCTGGTTGCCCAAATCGATGCCGGTGCGCAAGCCGTTCAACTGTTCGACAGTTGGGCCGGCATCTTGAGTCCGAGCGATTACAGCGACTACGTCGCGCCCCATACACGCGCAGTCATTGCACAAGTGAAAGCCGTTCATGCGGATGTCCCGATCATTCATTTCGGCACAGAAACCAGCACGCTGCTTTCTACCATCGCCGACTGCGGTCCCGATGGGGTGGGGGTGGATTGGCGCATTCCGATCAATGACGCGTGGCGCGTGATCGGCTACGACCGAGCCATTCAGGGCAATCTGGATCCCGTTACCTTGTTTGCCCCTGTGCCCGTGATTGAGCAACAGGCCCAGCGTATTCTGGATGCGGTCGGCAAACGTCCTGGGCATATTTTCAACCTCGGCCACGGCGTGCTGCCCGAGACACCGCCTGACCATGTGGCCGCACTGATCGATTTCGTTCACCGCTACACGGCGCAATCAACATGAAGCGCGTGGTCATCATTGGTGGAGGGATGGCGGGCCTGGCCGCTGCTCACGAGTGTCAACAACAGGAAGGCATCGAGTGGCAGCTACTCGATGCGAGCGACCGACTGGGCGGAAAAATTGTCACCGACCACGTCGACGGCTTTGTCATCGAAGGGGGGCCCGATTCCTTCATCACGCAGAAACCCGCCGGTGTGGCCTTGTGTGAAGAACTAGGCCTGGAATCCGAATTGATCCCGTGCAATTCGGCGGCACAGAAAGTATTCATTCTTTCCAACGGTCAGCTTTGTGAATTGCCCGAGGGTTTTCGCCTTACCGTGCCGACCCGGCTCATGCCGTTCTTGCGATCTCCCTTGTTTTCCTGGCGCGCAAAAGTGCGGATGGGATTGGAGCCGTTGGTGCCGCCAAAGCGGGACAATGAAGACGAAAGTATCAGTGCTTTCATCACACGTCGGTTGGGCAAGGAAGCGGCCGACAAAATTGGTGGGCCACTGATGGCGGGGATTTATGTGGCGGACCCGGAAAGATTGAGTTTGCTGTCGACGTTTCCCATGTTCCGCACGTTGGAGCAGAAATATGGAAGTCTGATTCATGCGATGCGCCACATGGCCAAGCGGCCGGCCAGTGGGCAGCCGATGTTTATGAGCATGAAGCAGGGGATGGGACAACTCGTGCAAGCCATCTCGCAGCCGCTGTTGAAATCCTGTCAGTTGGGCGTGCACGTCGATGCGATTGAGCAGAGCGAAACCGAATTCCGAATCCTCTGCAACAATCGGGAAATAGGCGCGGATGAAATCATTCTCGCCACGCCGCCCGCGCAAGCAGCGCAGTTGCTGGAGAAAATAGATGCTGCAAGCGCGACGGAGCTGCGACAGATTCGTACCGTTTCCACGGCCACCGTATCGCTCGGATTTGCCTTGCCGTTGGAGGGGATTCATCAACCGATGGACGGATTTGGATTTGTCATTCCCGCGTCCGAAAATCGCCGCATTTTGGCATGCACATGGAGCTCGATGAAGTTCCCGGGCCGAGCGCCTCAAGATCATGCGCTAATGCGGGTATTTATTGGCGGCGAACGCGGCGAGCAATGGCTGGATCGCGACGACGAAGGATTGGTGAAGTTGGCATTGGCAGAGCTGGAATCCATTTGGGGGTTAACCAGCGTTCCCGTAGTCTCACGAGTGTATCGCTGGCCCAATGGCAATCCACAGTACGACGTCGGTCATGCTCAGAGAATGCACCAATTGTTGGAGTCCTTGGCCGCCCGCGCCCCTGGCATTCATCTGGCCGGCAGCGGGTATCGCGGCATCGGGTTGCCCGACTGCATCGCCAGCGGCCGCGGGGCGGCCCAGCGGGTGGTGGGTAATGAACTCACTTGATTGCGGCACACTATCAACTTACTCGTACACCTACTCGTACACGCGAATCTTTGCCCCCCCGCAGACTCAGTAACAATGCTCCGGACCCGGAAAGGTTCCCGCTTCCACATCGGCTTTATAATTGGCAAAGGCGGTTTGCATGGCCTCTCCTACCTCCGCATAGCGCTTGATAAAGCGGGGGGCGAAATCTTTGGTGATCCCTAACATGTCGTGCATCACAAGAACTTGACCATCGCAGCCGGGGCCCGCGCCGATACCAACGGTAGGAATCGGAATTGCTTTTGTAATCTCCGCAGCCAAAGCGGCGGGGATTCCCTCCAGCACCAAGGCGAAAACGCCGGCATCGGCAAGCGCCTGGGCATCTGTCAGCAATTGCGCTGCTCCCTCGCTATCCCGCCCTTGGATCTTGTATCCGCCAAACGCGCGAACACTTTGCGGGGTGAGCCCGATATGTCCCATCACAGGAATCCCGTTGTGAATCAAATGCTGCACGGTTTCAGCGCGGAAGGCTCCACCCTCAATCTTCACCGCGTCAGCCCCCGCTTCCTTGATCAAGCGCCCGGCATTATCCACGGCCTCGTCCTGGCCAACTTGGTACGAGAGGAATGGCATATCGGCAACCACGAGCGCCGATTCCGTGCCGCGTTTGACTGCCCGGGTGTGATGAATCATATCGGCCATCGTCACTGGGAGCGTCGAGTCATAGCCCAACATCGTCATGCCTAGCGAATCGCCGACCAGGATTAAATGAATGCCTGCAGCCTCCATCCAAAGAGCGGAGGTGTAGTCGTAGGCCGTCAAAGAAACAATCTTGGCCGTGCCCTTTAGTTTACGAATCCGATCCACGGTCCATTTCATGACAAGAATCCAGTTGTATCAGCAATATTGGCCGTTTTCATAAAGGGTTCCTTCGCGGACACCTACTCGACTGCAAAGATTGATTAGTTCGAACTTGGAATGATTTTCACTCACTCCCAAATTGTTTCGACAAACGGATACTGAATGAGTTTGCGGTCTGCAGTCACGATTGGCATTTGCATGACTCGCGCGGTGCCGACGATGATCCTGTCCGCAGGATCCGCATGAAATACTCCTGGCAAGGCATAGGCTTCTTGAATGATGGGCACGGAAATATCAATACCTGTCCACATGTTCATTTCGCTATATCGATCAAACCACGTCTTCCAATGAGTATCCAGAGTCAATTTCCCTTTTTCGCATAAACAGGCGATTTCTGCACATGTGATGGGCGAAAAGTGGACCACCGTTTCTTCTGCAGACAGAATGGCGGCGGCTTTTGCAGAAAGCTGCTCAGCATGGGCGATGCTCCAAATAAAAGCGCAGGTGTCGAGAAGTAGTTTCATGACAATGAAATGGATGCACATGTGTCCGCTTCAAATACAGGTGCTGTCAGGTCGCCTTTTATTAGGGCACTCCCTCGTCCGCAATTAAGTTGAGTAAGGTTCATCTTGGAAGATCGAACAGGAATCACATCTGCCACAGCAATATTGCGATTGCAAATCCTGACCACGTCACCGGCGGCAACAGTCTTGATATAGTAGCTAATATGATTTTTGAAGTCCGCTATATTGGCTGTCTTCATAAAGGTCTCTTTTATGGGTAACAACTTGGCTATAATATTGGCCAAAAGCTTTCTGGTGTCAACTGCCTTTGCTGTCCATGTCAGGGCAGACGCATCAAAATTTGGATCTTTGCCTGCGACTGGCTCTCTTGCTGACGAGCCGGTTTTGGGAAGGACTCGGTGGGCAAAGGGCGAGACAGGCTCTTCCAGCCCGCATCGGGGGTAGACATTTGCAAGGACAGGAATGTCCTTGCTCCGGGGGGGTGGACATTTTGCGCTCATATTGAGGTCCCACACTTCTGAAAGTGTGGGACCTTGGGGTTTTGGGCGACATGGGGATTCCTAGTCCTGTCAGCTGCAAGGACAAGAATGTCCTTGATCCGGCGGCTGGGAACATGGGCATTCCTGCCCATGTAAAATGTTTCTGCCTTTTTCATCCGATTTGCTCAGAAGGAACAGGCAAGGATGACTGTTCCCATCCTGACGGAGCCAGAAATGGACAAAT
>SLBD01000231.1 GCA_007126515.1 Kiritimatiellia bacterium | reverse complement strand
TGGTGAGAAATGCGGACTAAAGAATCTGCTTTGCCGCTGCACCTGTCACATACCAAAATGTGCCATTTTGCCGGTCGAGATCAGGAAGTCTGCATTTAGGGGCGGGCAATCGTGCGCAGGCGGAGGAATTTCTGAATATCCTCTGCCGCATCCACGGCGAACGTGGCGCGGTTGCGAGATTGACCCGTTATTTCCTCTGCGCCTTCATCGCGCGTGAATTGATCGAGATCGGTGGCCGTTTCGACGTGCGTGATCCGGGGACGGGGCGACGCAAAGCGCGCATCCGCGTACATACGTCCGTCAACAATATCTAGACCTTCGATTTCGCTGGGAATCGCTTGGGCGTACAGATCTTCCGGATCGATCATTAGTCTCATATCAATACTCCGATTTGCATGGTTTTAGTTTCGTCATTGCCCTGATGGCCACTATCCGGCCTTCCCTGATAGCAGGCAAGCGTAAAATCAAAGCATTCAGCAAACCGGGATTCTCGACTTCGCCCGACATGACACCGGGTTACGCGATTTCGGTTCATGTCACTGCAACCACCGCAACCGGATCATGCCATCCGGTTCGTCCTCTGGGTGCTCCCATGAAAAGCGAGGCTCCGTCAATGTGAGCGGGTCGTAGGTCTCCCAATCCGAATCAGCCAACCGACGGAATTCCACTTGCAGAGTCTTGCCGATGGCGGCATCGGACTCCACGGTCCGCCCATTGGCTCCCCAGCGTAATTCGGGCGGCGGAAACATGGCGTCCCGCATGCCTGCTCCCGGCTGATTCTGGTGGCGGTCCCAATAATAGAACCCCGCCTTCCAGTCCCACATGGCCCATCCAATACCCAATCGGTCCATAGTCTCGCGGATTTCCCGATAATAGCGGGCGCGGGAGACGGCATCCGCCGTGCTGAAGGCACCAAACTCGCCGACATGGACCGGCCGCCCATAATAGTCGGACCATTCCCGCGCTATGCGCAGAATTGAGGTGAAGGCATTGCTGCTGCCGGGATTCAACTCCAGCGGTAGAGTGTTGTAGGCATGAAACCAGTCATGAATCCACGGCTCGCTGGCGGAGGGATGGGGCTCAACCGGCGCTGGCGGCGGGCCGGGAAACACCACGTTGGTCGTACTCTTGCCCGTTCCTGTCCATGTTGCGCCCTGATGCGTGAACAGAAACGGCTCATATACATGCACCTGAACAATCAAATTGGAATCGGTCGCCGGTAACCGCAGTGACGTCAGTTCCCCGCTGCTATTCCAGTTTCCGGGGGCGACAAACAGGGTGCGATCCGGATGGTTTGTGCGCAATCGGGGAAGTAAATGGGCATACACCTCGTTCATGACTGCGGTTGTGGCCTGATCGTGCGGTTCATTAAGGATTTCAAAGGCGAGGCCTTCCGGGTATCCTTCAAAATACACAGCCAATTGATCCCAGATGGCATAGAGTTTATTCGTCCACAAGGCGGGGGCTTCATAGAATGCTTCGAAATGATGCAGGTTGACGCGCGCATTCATCCCGCGCGCCAGCAATCCTGTGACGACCGAGTCGACTTGGGTCAGAATCGCGTTCGAGATCGCATAATCCGGGGCCGGACCGGTATGAGCATTCCACCGCACCGGAATCCGGACATGATCAAATCCCTGTTCCCGAATGGCATCGAGATCCTCCGCGAGAATCGGTCCACCGCCCCAATCCTGACCGGCCGCCGCCTCGAACACATTGCCGAGATTGACGCCCCGCATGAAGCGATGTGAAGCTCGGTGCGCGGGGGTGTCGTCGTCGAAGATGCGGGGTTGATCCTCATAGTTGTCCGGAATGGCGGCTCCAGCCCAGGCGCGGATTTCCACCGGCACGCCGCCCGTGACATCCAATACCGCTTGAATGCGGCGATCATGCCACGTGCTGACAGAATGGGTCCCTTCTTTTGCGGGCGGCTCCTGCACCACGAGGATGTCGCCATTCCACGGGTTTCGCCAGCCGACAGGGGCCCCGTCGACGAGAATCTCAAAGCTGCCATTGGTCAGGGCTGCACCTTGAACGGTCACAGCGTCCCAGAGCACCTCCTGCCGAAAGATGCTTTCATCCGCAGCGGACCACTCCCACGGGCCGAGCAGGTCAAGATGCAGACGACCGCTGTTTTCCGGAATGACCCGGATGCCCACTTCGCGCCACGAAAAGTGTTGAATCGGCCAATGCCCAACATAGGTTCTGGTTTGTTCATCCTCAGATATCCAGGACATGCGCTCGACCGATCCGCCCGTAATGAGGTTGGCACCGCCCGATAGCGAGCCCACGGCGACCTCGGCGTAGAGATCAATTCTCGCGCGCCCCGCCATCTTGAGTGGTGCGGCAACGGCCACCTCAACCAAACTTGCGATAGCCAATCCCGCCAAACAGGACTTCACCAGTCGGCCGACTCTAGGCAATGTACTCACGTTTTTAGTCTACGCGTCGATTCGGGATGTCTCAAGCAGCAATTCGGATCGTGGGATGGTCCTCCGACAGATCCAGCCTGCATGTTTTTCCGCTTTCACTAACCAACCAAGGTCACAACACCATGAAAAAACAGCTCACGCTTCTCGCGATCAGCCTGCTAGCCGCTACCGCTGCGTTGGCGGAGATCACGACGCAAACCTTCACCTATCTGGCGGACCTGGTTTTGATTGACAGCGCCGTGACCGGTACGGGGGGCACCTTCTACAGCGTTCCTGCTGGTGTCACCGACCCCACGCTGACCGTTCAGCCGTTCGCGGGCAACCCGTCCAGCCTGATTTCGTTCACTGTGACGTACGATTTAATCTATGACGTGATGCATCAAAACGGTCCGAATGGTGGCGGATTCACGGCCTCTGCGGGGGGAGATATCTTCATGGATAACGTGTCCTTCACCGGGGCCGGCAATGGCACGGGCGGGGGCGGGCCGCCTGGCGATATATCGTCGCCATTCTTCAGCATTGTTCTCTCCAACACATATCTGGTAGCCGACGCGGGGATCACGTACGACCCGGCGTTGTTGGACTTTGTTACGGGGGCGGCTCCGTTTGACCTGCGTTACGAACACAGCGCCTCGATTGCGCCGGAGGCGGATGCCGTTTCATTCCGGTTGTCGATTCGCGAGGGGTCAACGATCAGCATGACGTACACCGCATTCTCCGAACCCGCTATCGCGGATATCCAGAGGTCCGAGGGCCATATTCTCCTGACCTTGTCCGGTTCCGAGAACGAGCTGCCGTTTATCA
>SLBD01000162.1 GCA_007126515.1 Kiritimatiellia bacterium | reverse complement strand
CAGAGAAACTCCAGGTCGGCAGCAATGCTTTCATCCGCAGGCGCATACTTGACCACCGCTTTCTCCGATGTCCCATAGAAATGTTCTTCCAAGCCTGCTGATGACATAATATCGGCAATAGGTTTGCGATTGCGCAAGGGCACTTTATTAGCCACGGCCAGATCGATGTCGTACGTGCCGACATATGCCAGAGATGCAGGCGCGGCCAATGGGTGATGCCGGTATAACGCGTTGGCGCATCCCCCGACACAGACAAAATCATCGACATAATCCCGCAAGGCGCCAATGGTGCGGATGAAGAACGAATCAAATTTTGGTCCGATCAGCACGGTCAGTCACCCTCAAAATGTTTCCGCAATTTGCTCATGTATATGGCTTCTGCCTGCTCCATACCGCGAGCAGGGGAGAGGCGCACATCCAAATACGCTTGGAGAATATCTACTATCCAGATGTTCTCCCGCCAAACAGCCCCCCGAAGGATCAGCTCCGGGTATTTGGGACGAATCAGCTTGCCCCATGGCGACTCCGACGAATCGGGGACAAGATCCAAGCGGTCCATCTCTTCGGCGAAAGGGTTTTGGACATACAACAGCTTTTCAGGATTGTTCGAGCGCCCCAGCCCCATCACATGACAAGCCAGATGCGACCCGGCCACATAACAAGGATCATTCTGATGGGCAGGATGTTCGCGTGACCATTCCTCAAACGATTGTCCGAATATCGGCCGCACATACATGCTTTCTGGAGGATTGAATTTCGCGGCAAAACTCCACTCCTCCAGAAGTTCTTGATGACGTATGACGCGGAAGGACCGGCCGTCTCGTTTCACATACCCGGCGGCTTCTGCCTGCTGGAGAAATACCGATACGGACGGTTGAGGAATTCCGGTTTTTTCAGCCAGATCAACCACGGAGCGAGCTTTGTCTGGCGGACCGCCCCAATAGGACGGATGGATTCCCGGCAACAACAGGCACTTGAACAGCCATTGATTCCGCTCGCTGAACAGCGAATAGCGCGATGGCTCCGCTTTGGCTTCGGCTCGTGAGACGAGCTTTTGCTCCAATTCATATTCCAAGTCTTTGCCGAACAGCCGGATTACCGCCCTTCCGTCCGGCGACACAATCATCCAGTTCAACGCACCATCCAGAAATTGATCTGAGTATTCTGAGAGGTCTGCCATAGCGCGGGAAGAGTAGCGTTCCTGAAATATGGCCAGCAGTAATTGCACATCCCCAGAGTCCCTCTCCCGCAAAGCCCGAAAGCGCAAGATCTGGTTCCCGATCAAATCCCGAAAACGGCCTGAACGATAAACGCCCTCAATCCTGCAATTGGCGAGAACCTTTTTCGAATCATCACGCAGTGAAAGGGCGATGAAACAGCCATCTGATTCAGAATGATCTGGCAAATTCCACTTCCCGACACGATGCCCCAGCCGTCGCAACCCCTCTTGCAAAGCATGGTCAAGATATTGCCATCGCTCTCTATGCTTTCGACTCGAATTCATAAGTGAACACAAATATATTTGTGAACACAATTATTGTCAAGCCGTGCTTTCATTGATTTCTTTTGCTTCAGAGGCCCCAGTCTTAGCGCAGAGCCCCAATGCCAGCGAACGCCGCCTGTTTGCTGACATTTGGACATCTCCCAATATACCACGAGTTGTTCCTGCGGTTCAGTGCACCAAAGAGCTTACCCGCATTTGACTTTGCAGAAGGGGGGACGTATGTTTCCGCAATTGCAGTTTCAATGCAGATGGAGCGAGGGTGTGATTTCAACTACAACTGCGGACGTAATCGAATTTGAACAGGAAAAAGAGGTGCTGGTGTTCTTGGGAAACCAAGATGGGACTCGCCAGCCGGATACATTCCAGTTTTGCCCTCTTGGAGTACAACTTTACACAGACAATCCGATTGAGGAATGCCGTCTGATTGATCTTCAGTTATCCCTGCCAGCCGTTGATGGAGTCGGTGAAGAAACGGTTGCTTGCACAGGTCTTGTGGCGCAATGCTTGCCTTCGCAAAACGGCAAAAACCTATTTCGCGTCTGGATCAAATTTCTGGATCTGGAGCCCGAGACAAGCGAGCGCATTCGCGTGCTGACAACAGATCGGAAATTCATTTGTCCATTTTGCTGCAATTTTTAAATCATTCTCATATCTCCTGTGATCCATGTCGGACTATTATACGATTCTGGGTGTCCCAGCAGGATGCAGCTTTCAAGATCTGAAGCGGGCCTATTATCGCCAAGCTAAACTCTGCCATCCCGACCACCATGGCGGGCAGCCTGCCAAGGCAGAAGCATTCAAGCAACTGGTCGAGGCCTTTAACACGCTTTCCGATCCGCTTGCACGCGCTCAATATGACCAAAAACACCGAGCGATGCCGGCGAACCGCGCCTTTGGCCAGTCCATTGACGAGTGGCATCGCACGACATCGATTCTGGACACACCCGCTGACGATATTCTTGAGGAACTGATCGTGGGCAATACAATCCCGCGGAATACAACGCTGCAAACCCTGATGCTGGATATTGAGCGAACCGACCGCTTTTGCCTCTTTCGGGAGGCAAAGACACTGTTCTACACAGGACGCATCCATGATGCGGGGCGTTTGTTTGACGCCTATCTGCAGGTGGCTCCCCGCAATATTCTAGCCCACTACTATCGCGGCCGCTGCTTGAAAAGCGTCGGCCGCTTTCGGGCTGCAGCGAAAGCCTATGCCGAGGCCATTCGGATCGGCACCCGTCGACATCCCCCTTTACAACTGCCTCGAATCCGCCGCGAACTCTATGACTTGAAACGGAATCAGCTGGGATGGTTTTCGCGCCTGCAAATCGCCTGGTTGCAAATTCCACCCCCCGAAGATGGCCTGACACCAGACGAAAGAATGCGACGCGATATCAGTCGGGCAATGAATCGCCTGGAGCGGGAGCGGAAGACCAAGCAACTCACCCATTAACCCTATGGCAGCATGACATGGCTTCTGAAAACAGCATTGGAATCAGCCTGAATTCAGGGGCATTCAGGGCTCCGCAAGGATTATCTAATGAACGATTTGAACCCAATTTGGAGGGCGGAGCTCTGCGACGCCGCGATTGTTTATGGACAAACAGAACGCCCTGTGTGGCCCCCGGTCTCGCAGAGCTCAATATGATTCGTGAAACCTACGCAACATCGCTAGTCGCAACGATATCCTGCACATTCATTTGCATGGTTTCGCGTCCAGCAAACACGTTGCGGTTTAGTTGAAAGGCAATATCCAAGGGACCATCGGGAATCTCGCGATCCGCCATATTGAACGCAATCGCGTCGAGCTTCTGATTGCCTTCCAGCACGGTCATCTTCAAATGCTTTTGGCCCACAACGCGGGGTTCGCCGAGCAACGTGGCTCCCCGGACCGCCCAGACGGGACGCGGATTACCGAGGCCAAACGGTGCCATCCGCTCCAAACACTCGACTAACGGCCAGTCGGCATCCCGCAGAGATAACCAGCCATCAATACGTTGCACAGGCCGCAATTGATCGATCGTAACACAGGCTTGCACAGCTTGATCAAATCGTATCCGCAACTCGTCAACGCGATCCTCGGCGATCTGCAGGCCAGCCGCCATGGCATGACCACCAAACCGCTCCAACACTTCGGCACACTCCGTCAATCCCTCAACCATGTTAAACCCAGATACGCTGCGGCAGGAGCCTCGGCCAAGCCCCGTTTCGTCAATGGCGATGACGATGGCAGGCCGACTGTAACGGGCACACAAGCGAGATGCGACAATACCAATGACTCCCGGATGCCACTCGCGACTCGCGACCACCAAACCGTAGTGAGTGTCAGGCTTGAATGTCGCATCAATGGACTGCATGGCCTCTTCGACAATACGGGCCTCGATCTGCTGTCGGTCGCGGTTGGCGGCATCCAGCTCGTGCGCCAGTCGGCCTGCTGCGTCGACATCTTCTGACAACAACAGCTCCAAGGCCGTCTGGGCCGTTCCCAGTCGGCCCGCAGCATTTAAGCGCGGGCCCAACCCGAAACCAATATGATACGCGTCGATGTCCCCTTTGACACCAGCAGCATCGCGCAGTGCGCTTAATCCCAGATTGCGAGTGCGATTCAACTCCAACAACCCATAGCGCGCCAAAATCCGATTTTCATCTGACAATGGGACCATATCGGCAATGGTGCCGACGGCGGCAAGATCCAGGTGCTCCCGCAAATCCAAGGTGGTCGCGGCCTCATATCCCTCGTCCCGCAGGCGCTTTACCAAGGCGTGACAGAGCTTGAATGCAACCCCCACTCCGGCCAAGTGCCTCAGGATTTCATCTGTATCACCCAGCTTGGGATTGACGACCGCAACGGCCGGGGCAATGTCGCTGCCCGGTTCGTGATGATCGGTGACGATCACATCGACCCCCAACTCGGCGGCTCGTTGCACAGCGGCCACAGACCCCGTACCGCAATCAACGGTGAGAATGCAATCGGGCGCATGATCGGCAATGCAGCGTTCCACGGGCTCGACACCCAGACCATATCCATCGTCGACCCGATGCGGCAGAAAAGGAATGGCTTGAATGTCCAAGGCGCTTAGCACGCGGACCATCAAGGCCGTGCTGGTAATGCCATCGACATCATAGTCGCCATATACCAGGACGCGTTCGCCAGCGTGCACAGCGTGAGCCAAACGGGCGACGGCGGCATCCATATTCGGCAACAGAAACGGATCCGACAAGCGGCTGAGGCGCGGATTCAGCCAGGCATCGACGGCATCGGCAGTATTGCAGCCGCGTCCCACAAGGATACGACATGCGGCCAATGGCAAATTCGTTTCAGCCGCGAGTGTGCTTGCGGCACTTTCATCGACGGGTACGGTTTGCCAGATTTTCACGCTAGATTCCTATCTGCCGATGCGGTTCCTTATCCAATGCAGCGAGAGGCGGGAAGGTCTCGATGACTCAACCATTCCCGCCCTACAAAATGCCCAACCAGCTACTCGGCAGGGCGCATCTTCTACCCTTCAGCTTATGCCTTCAGCCAAGCAGGGCGAACCCTCTGGGTGAGCCGCAGCGGCATCACCCAGAATTGCTGCACTTACTTCGATTTTTTGCCTTTTTTCTTAGCCGCAGCATCGCCGGACTTCGTTGCAGAAGCCGTTACGGTCCGCTTTTCACTATCCGGATGCCACAGAAGCACCACAGGAGTGGCCACAAATATGGAGGAATAGGTGCCTACGATGATCCCAATGAACAAGGCTAGAGCGAAGTCCTTGATGGCGCCGCCACCGAAGATCAGCAAGGTTGTCACCGTGATCAAGGTGGTGATGGACGTCAACAGGGTCCGGCTGAGTGTCTGATTGATACTTAAGTTGGCAATCGTCGAATACGGCTTGTCCTTAATCAACCCGAGATCCTCACGAATTCGGTCAAACACAACGATGGTATCGTTGACGGAATAACCGACGATCGTCAGCAAAGCGGCAATGATCGGCAAACTCAATTGATTCCCAAGCAGGGTAAATATACCGATGGTAATCAATACGTCGTGGGCCACCGCAACGATCGCGCCCACTGCGAAAGCAAATTCGAATCGCAGGGAAATATATATGACAATACCGACCAAGGCCCAAATAACGGCAAGGATCCCTTGGCGCTGTAAATCGCGTCCGACTTGAGCCCCGACCGTATCTTCCTGGAGGATGGCAAAGTTCGCAGATGGGAATTGAGTACTCAGAGTTTCCTTGGCCAAGTCTCCCTCGCCATGCGGAACTTTAATGTGTAAGACCTCGGGGATCACACCCGTTTCATCCGGCACCAGCTCCCGCTGGAACTGAGCAAAGGCATCAGTGACACCCGCATCCAATAAGGCCGATCGGATTTCATCCTGGCCGGGGCGCTCGTCAAACTGATAGACGATCGCTGTGCCGCCAGTGAAATCGACGCCGAAGTTGGCTTGGCCGCGGCCAATAAACAACACCCAGGTGACAACGATCAAGGCAATCGAGATGACGGCCGTGATCTTGCGTTTACCGATGAAATCGATGTTCTTATCCCCGATGATGGACAACATCTTGATTTGTTTGATCGAGGTCTTATGAGCCACGGTCTCGAACATCAGGCGGGTGATCACCAAGGCCACAAACATACTGACCACGATACCGGCGCTGAGTGTGATGGCGAAGCCTCGCACGGGGCCGGTGCCTTTCCAGAATAAGATGACGGCCGTCAGCAGGGTCGTGACATTGGCATCCATAATGGTGCTGAACACCTTCTCATAACCGGCTTCAATCGCGCTAGTAAGGCGTTTACCAATCTTTTGCTCTTCCCGGATCCGCTCAAAAATCAGCACGTTGGCATCCACGGCAATACCAATCGTCAAGACAATACCGGCAATACCCGGCAGGGTTAGCGTCGGTAATCCATCGCCACCGCCACCCCCGGTGACTAAACCGAGGAAGCCGGACACGACCAGCATGCCGAGCGGCAACAACAGTAAATCAAGGATCAACGCGATATTGGCGATCACACCTGCGAACAGGTAATAAGCCAGCATGAAGACAAGGACGAGGATACCGCCCAAAATAATGGCACGCATACCACTTTCGACCGATTGGCGGCCCAAGGTGGGGTCGACCAAGCGCTCTTCGATGACTTGCAGCGGGGCCGGCAAGGAGCCGCCACGCAACAGTTCGGCCAGATGGCGGGCTTCATCCTGTGTAAATGTGCCTTCAATGATGGCTTCGCCACCAAAAATCGCCGTCCGGATGAACGGAGCGGAATGCAGCACGCCATCCAACACGATGGCCAGGAAACGTTGACCGTCTGGCTGCGGATTGCGAGCGCCGCCGGGCGCAAAGTCGGAGGTCACCTGACGGAAGCGACGTGTGCCTTCACGATTAAAGCGCAGGGTGACAATGGGTTGACCAAATTGCTGGACGTCAACACCGGCATGACTTAAGTCTTCGCCGGTCAGTTCACGACGACGATTGACGAAATGAGGCTCGTAATAAAAGGCCCCCTCACTCCCGCGGCGCATTAACATGAAATCATAGCCGGGAGGCGCTTGGAAGGTGCGCAGTCGCTCCCGCATGGCTTGACTGGCAGCCACGTCCGTTGCCCGCGGTGCATCGTCGCGCCGCATGTAGACGTTTCGACCTTGAACAGTTGCCAGCCGGTAGCCTTCCGGCTCAAGGCCCTGCTCAAACAGTTGCCGGACCAGCCGATCGTTATTCTCGTGAACCATCCGGAATTCCAAGAAGGCCGCGCTTTCCAACGTACGGATGGCCCATTCGCGGTTTTCAGCATCGAGCCCGGGGATTTGCACGACAATACGATTGCCCGGCTCGGCGTAAATGATCGGTTCCTGCGTTCCCATGACATCGACTCGGTTTCGAACCACTGTCAAAGCGCGGGAGCCGATGTCGCTCATCGCTTCGGCATCAAGGTCATCTGTTTGCACTTCCAGTAGAAAGCTGACTCCGCCCTGCAAATCCAAACCCAGTTTGATCTTTTCTGAGGGCGGGTAAACGAGGACGATTGACCACGCTAGCAACGCTACCAATAAAATCCATTTCCAATACGCATGCTTGTCCATGATTTCTCTCTTCTTACTTTGTCGTTAGTTATTCATTACCGTTGGGGCAGATCGACCGGCACATCATCTTCCTTGCCGATCACTTGAGTGACCGCACCGCGTATCACATCCACCTTAACCTTGTCTGCAATTTTGATGGTCAGCGTCTTTTCGCTTGCGTTCGTGACCACACCGATCATTCCACCGCCAAACAGGACTTTATCACCACTTTTGACAGCCGCCAGCAGAGCTCGGCGCTCTTTTTCTCGGCGTTGCTGGGGACGAATCAGCAGGAAATAGAAGATCGCAACCATGATCACGATTGGTCCCATCATGCCGATCGGGGAAGGCTCTTGTCCGCCCCCTCCGCCGGCCATGGCTAAGATTGGTAGTATGTCCATCATCCGAATTCCTCCTCATTGATTTTGCAAGTGATCCTTTCGAATCACGTTATATTCATCCAAAAAACGTTCTCGGTATGCCGCAAACTCGCCCGCCTGAATCGCCGCGCGCACTTCCTTCATACATTCCGCGTAACAATGTAAATTATGCCAGGTGATCAACCTCGCCCCTAACACCTCATTTACATGACACAAATGGCGGATGTAGGACCGACTATACTTGCTGCACACATAACATCGACACCCCTCCTCAAGCGGCCGGGGATCGACCTTATATACTGCGGCTTTGACCGGGTACCGTCCCAATCGCGTGAACACGGTTCCGTTTCGCGCGAACCGGGTTGGCATCACACAATCAAACATGTCGACACCCAAAGCGACTGACTCCACCATCTGAGGCAGATACCCCACTCCCATTAAGTAGCGGGGCCGATCCGTCGGCAAGTGTCCTACAGCGCTACGTACTCCAGGAATAATCAACGCATCGGGCTCTCCAACACTGACACCACCAATGGCGTAGCCGTCAAATCCCAGCGTCAGCAGCTCCCGGGCACATCGCTCCCGCAGGTCTTCATAGACTCCCCCCTGCACGATGCCAAACACCAGTTGACCCTCGGCACGGGGTTGTTCCGCACATAAAGTCGCCCATGCTAGGGTGCGATCCACTGCCTGACAAGCATAATCCCGCTCGCAGGGATACGGGGGACATTCATCAAAAACCATGGCGATATCCGAACCCAGCCCCCGCTGAATCCGCATCGACTCGACCGGTCCCATAAACCGATGTGCCCCATTCACATGCGATTTAAAATGGACTCCGCTGTCTGTGATTTTCCGTAAATCAGCCAGACTAAACACCTGAAATCCGCCGCTATCCGTCAAAATGGCGTGATTCCAGCCCATGAACGGATGCAATCCACCCGCCGCTTCCACCACATCGACACCAGGACGCTCGCCTAAATGATAGGTGTTCCCCAAAATAATCCGGTATCCGAATTGCTCCACTTCCTCGGGAGTCATGGTCTTGACGGTGGCCTGGGTGCCCACTGGCATAAACACAGGGGTCTCTATAACGCCATGCGCGGTCGTCAACCGAGCGCAGCGCGCCGCTGACCCAGGGTCGCGGTGCGTGATTTCAAACTGACCAGGTGCCACCATCACACATTCATCCGCGCTGACGCTGTTCGCTGGCCTTTTCCAAAACAGCACGCTCTTGACGGGTCAAACTCTGCATGCCCTGATTCGCAATCTTGTCCAAGATGCGATCCACTTCAGCGGCCGAAACCGGAGAGGCATCGTCGCGATGCAAAACGCGCAATCCCGCGCGATTCTCCGGCACGTCCCGAACCATGCGGATGCGGGGAAATCCTTGCCGAAAAGCGGTATAGGCAAAGGCATATCCGGCCACCAATCCGCCCAGGTGGGCCGCATGCGCAATCCCCGATCGCCCAAATCCAAGTGTCATTCCCAGAAAATCTAATGTCGCCAAAATAGACACCAACACCCATGCCCGCATCGTGATGGGCAGGATAAAAAACAACAAGACGGTGATGTACCGATTTGGAAACAACGCCACAAACGCTCCCATGAGGCCGAAAATGGCGCCTGACGCGCCGATGCAAACTTGATGAGGCTCCGCCAGAACCAACCACCCCAGTCCCCCCAGGACTCCAGAAACGAAATAAACAATCAGGAAATTGCGTGTACCCAGCTCGCGCTCTACTTCCGAGCCCATGAAATACAGGATCAACATATTGAACAGCAAATGCATGAAACTGCCGTGTAGAAACATATACGTGACCACTTGCCAGATCTTGGGCAACACCGTTTGGCGGCTCAACCCAAAGGTCTCCCCAAACCACGTGATTTGTCCCGGCACCGCCGCAGGCAACGCCATATCCACCAGACCATTCACTATGAAGACCACAATATTAACAATCAACAACACCCGCACCGCCCCCCCCAGCGAATGCGCAAACAGGCCGTACTGAGGTCGATATGTTGTTTGAAAGTTCATTGTCTCTAGAGGATCTGTGGTTTCGCTGTTTTCAACTTCAATTCTTTACGCTAGTTTACGCCCATGCGCAAACATCCATTGGAGCGGTATGAGGTCATTCGCCCGATCTTTCTGGGCGGAATGACCGATCTCCATGTGGCCAAGGCACCCAACGGGCAGCGAGTGGTCATCCGCCGCCTCAAGGCAGCATACGCGCGGGATCGGATGGCGCGCAAGCGATTCCTGCACGCTGCCGACATACTCAAACGCATGCATCATCCGCATATCGTCCAACTGATCGAATACGGCAAGGACGGCGACCGACCCTACATGGTCCTTGATTATGTCGAATCTCGCACCCTGCGTGAACTGCTTGTCGCCCGCGATGTCCGGGTGCAAGCCGAAATCCTCCCTCTGCTACGGCAAATGGCCTCCGCTCTCTATTTCATTCATCATGTCGGCTTTCTCTACCTTGACTTCAAACCCGAAAACATCCTCATCAAAGCAGACGGCACGGTCGTCCTGGTCGATTTCGACCTGACCGTCAAGAAACGCCGCAAACCGGTGCGACTGATCGATAGCCCAGGCACACCCGCTTATGTGGCTCCAGAAGTGATGACCTCCCTGCGAGCTGACGAACGAGCCGATATTTTCAGTTTTGGTGTCGTTGCGTACGAAATGGCGACGTGGCGAAAACCCTTCGAGCGAGATACACTTGAAGCTTCGCTGGCCGCCCAAACCAATTTGACGATTCCCCCCATTCCGATTGAACGCCATGCGCCTGAAATCCCTCGAACACTACGGGAGATGATCGTCAAATGCCTTGCGAAAGATATCTCCAAGCGGTACCCTGCCATGAGTTTAATCCTGAAATCCCTTGAATCGATGCGATGAGTTTGACGTATTTAGAAGACTTAGATCGAAAACGCTCCCGACTGGGTTGCTTCGCCTTGCTGGCCGTCATTGTGCTGACTGCTGGCGCAGTGGCGTGGTTGACTTGGTCACGAAGAGAGCGCACCCCCGTCGAAACTCCCGAAGAATTGGTGGCGGCACTCGAAGAACGCGTCCGAACCTCTGAGGATGCCGCCGATGTTCCCCATGCTCAGGAAACGCCAGCCCCTACGCCCGCACCGCGGACCGAACAGCGTCAACCACGCTCTGCCCGCGCGCCTGCGGCATCGGCTCAACCGACGACAGATCATCCTGAACGCGGTTCTGAGCTACTTGATCAAGCCAACGCCGCACGCGCTGAAGATGATTTGGTCCGGGCTCGCGAGCTTGGCTGGCAAATCCTAGCGGAATCCCAGGATGCAGCGGTGCGGGAAGCCGCCGAACAGATGCTGGGGGAAGTCAATATCGAATTGGTCATGACCCCGCGCGCCATGCCCGAGAAAATCGACTATATTGTCCAGCCTGGCGACTCCATTGACCGGATTGCCCGCCGCCACGCCTCGCCGGGTCATATTGGATTTGCCGATTTGCTCTTCTACAGCAATCGTATTCGCGGCCCCCGAGAACGCCCCAATTTGCGAGCGGGCGATCGCATTCGCATCTTTGATGCCGATATGTCCATCGAAGTCAGCAAGTCCCGCAACGATCTAGTGCTCTTCATGAACGGCAAGTTCTTTAAACGGTATCCCGTCGGAACGGGAGAATTCGGATCAACCCCTGTCGGTGAATTTACCGTGGATCCCCGCGGGATCCTGCGCGAGCCCGCCTGGCCCTGCCGCGACACGGGCCGATTAATTCCCTACGGCTCTCCCGACAACCCCCTCGGCACGCGCTGGATCGGATTCAATATTCCCGGCTACGGAATTCATGGCACCACCCAACCGGAGACCATTGGGTATCCGCTGAGTGATGGCTGTGTTCGAATGTACAACGAGGATGTCGAAGAATTGTTCATGCTGGTCCGGGGCAACGTGCCCGTGACAATTACAGAGTAAACACGCCGCAACAGGAGGGCGCCTGTGTCTGCCTATACATTGCCATTTGAAAAACCTATCTCTGAACTGGAAAACAAGCTCAAGGAACTACGGTCCTTCAGCGAAGGTCAAGACATTGACGTCTCTCTCGAAGT
>SLBD01000090.1 GCA_007126515.1 Kiritimatiellia bacterium | reverse complement strand
GCTCCGGCGGCTGGGAACATGGGCATTCCTGCCCATGTAAAATGTTTCTGCCTTTTTCATCCGATTTGCTCAGAAGGAACAGGCAAGGATGACCGTTTCCACCCTGACGGAGCCGGAAATGGGCAAATGTCTGGGAATTTAGATGCGTCTGCCCTGCCAGACGGCGCGCAAGGGATCATACTTCTCGAAGTATGATCCCTTGCCGCTTTCATCCAGTCTTCCGGATCACTGAATATCCGCCAAGCGTCGGACTTGTTGCAGGGAGCGCTCGATCTGCGGATCGCCGCTCAGCACATGTGCTTGCTCCAACCATCGCGCTGCTTCTGCAAAGCGTTCCCGATCCAGTGCCAGACGCGCCAGTCGCATCAATGGGGCCGAACTTTGGGAATGGGCGAGCCGAGCCCGGTCATACCATAGACTGGCCGCCTCCAGATCGCCCGCCTCTGCCTCCGCGTCGCCCATGGCCAACAAGGCTGCTTTGTTGGTTGGATCCAATTCAATCCAACGGTGCAAAGCTTCTCGAATGATCTCTGGCTCATCTGCGGCCTGGGCCCATCGCATTCTCACTTCATGATGCCTCGCTGTCTGATGTACATCTTCAACGAGATCAAGCCGCTCTCCGGCTGCAGCAATTCGATCCAAATCAAGCAGCGCCTCAACCCAACGCAACAAGATGGCGGGTGTATCTGCCCAATCTGTCTCGAACGATTCATATACCCGCACCGCAGCAGCTGGCATGCCGCGCGACTGATACAGTTCTCCCAACATCTGCACCATGGCGGTAGATAACGGCACCAAGCGCCGCGCCGTTTCTAATACAGTCAGCGCCGCATCTTCTCGACCCGCCGTCCACTCAATTTCCGCTAATAACTGCCAGACCGATGCGTCGGCAGGACTGCGTTGCACCCACTCCCGCAACAGAGACGCAGCTTCAGAATAGCGCTGTTGTCCCAAAAACGCCTGTGCCAACCCCATCACGGCATCCTGCGTGTCCGGGGCCAACAACATCGCCCGACGATAGACAGTTTCTGCCGATACAAACCGTTCTTGGGCCACCAAGATGTATCCATACATCAGCAACACATCAAGCGATGCCTCCGCCGCAGTTGCGAGTGGCCGCACAACAGCATCTGCCTCCGGCCACAATTCCTGAAACAGTAAACTGCGCGCCGAACCTAGCTTGGCATCCCGAAAATCAGGATGTTTCTTTAAGGCGGCTTCGTAGGCGGACTGCGCTGCGGCGAATTCTCCCAAACTCAGCAAGAGATTGCCCGCTGAATAGTCTAACGCAGCGCTGGCCCGAGGTCGTTCCCGCGCCTCTTGAAGCATCGCCACCGCCGCTGCTTGATTGGTTTCGGCAATCGCTGCCGCCAACTCCAGCACCTCCGCCTCCGGCCGCGTAATAGCTGGCCGCTCGCCGGCACTGGCCACAATCACCATGGCCATCAAGACCCATGCAGCCATTTCAATTCGAAGTGTATCTCGTACATGCATGATTAGTCCCCCAGCTTAAATTCCAATGGAATGGTTACGCGCACGGCGACGGGATCACCGCGAAATCGCGCGGGCTCAAACCGCCATCGCGCCACGGCGGCTTTCGATGCCGTCACAAAGGTCGTGCCGGGATCGGACTCCACCACACGAACCTCTTCAACTAATCCCGATTCAGTGACGACAAACTCCAGTACAACGGCCCCTTCCACTCCAGAACGCCTGGCCCCCGGCGGATATGCTGGCGGAATCTGGACCAGCGGCCGCGGTGGCACATCCACTTCTGCCATTTCAAACACTTGATCCAGTATCCGCCAATGGCCGACACCCACAGGCACCCCGCCATCGAACCCCAGCGCGGGTTGTAGCGACGGCCACTCCATCGCTAGCGGCGGAGATTCAGCCAACGGTTCCATCATCGGCAGCTCAATGGGTACAGGGTCCTCGAGTTCGACAGCCGCAGGCGGTGGCTCCGGCACAGGCATCGGAGGGGGCGGGGGCAATGGCGCTAACTCGATATCCCGCAGCACAATCAACGCTTCCATATCGGGCTGCGACAATACATGCGCCAATGGCAACACGCCAAACATCACCACCGTCAAAGTGCCGCTGGCTAGCAGGGAACGCCCGGACCAGCGCGGATGCGACGCAGCGCCCTGTGCTCTCGTCTTCATGGTAATGTGGCAGCCAAGCTCACCTGGCTGGCTCCGGCCAGTTTGCATTCATCCAATACTTGCACCAAAAGCCCCGTGCGACTGTCCTCGTCGGCGAGGATAATCACCGGCCGCTCTCGCTCCCGCAACAAGCTCGACACCAACCCACGTAATTGATTGATGACAACCACTTCGCCGTCAAAGACCACGTCGCCCTCTGGTGTGATGGCCAACAAAATGCTGTTTTTCTCCAAATCCGTCGCGCTCATGGCCGTGGGCTTTTGAATCTCGATCCCAGTTTCCTCAACGAAAACAGACGTGACCATAAAGAAGATCAGCAGCAGGAACACAATGTCGATTAATGGCGAAATATTGATCTCTGCCGTGTTGCTCTCTTCGATTCTGTGCAGACGATCCAACATTATGCACTCCGCATCCGTTGCAATCGGACGACGCTATCCACGCGACTGCGCAGCCGACCTATATACAGCAGTCCAAACACCCCGGGTAAAGCGGCCAGCAATCCGAATTGCGTTGTGATCAGCGCGCGGCTGATCCCGTCCGCTACCAAGCTTGCTCCTTCTGCGCCCGGCCCCGAAATCGCCACAAACAAGTCAACCATGCCCGTCACCGTCCCCAGTAATCCCAACAACGGTGCCGCTGCCGTCAAGGCCTTCAAAGCCAACACATCGCGGCGCACGGCATCATGCACCTGTGCGGGATCCGGAACGTCCGCTGCCGCCATCACCTGCATCAACCATTCCCGTACTCGCAGCACGTACGCCCAGATCCCAAACGCCACCAACGCAATCGGCGCCAATAACCATCCCCCTGCCCGCCAGTAGAGGCCAATCTCTTGAATCCACTGCACCTGTTATTTCTCCCGCACAAATCGAATCGCCACTTGCTCCAAGCCAGCAATCACCTGCTTGGCTCGCCGAGCCAAATAGGCATGCACCAGCAAAGTCGGCACCGCAATCATCAAGCCCGCTTGCGTCGTAATCAATGCCTCCGAAATACCGCCCGACAACGACCGCGCATCGCCAGTCCCAAACACCGTGATTAACTGAAAGGTATGGATCATGCCTGTCACCGTCCCCAACAATCCCAGCAGCGGAGCCGCTGCTGCACAAATCGCCAGTGCCCCCAAATATTGATTGATTCGCGGCATCAACAGAATAATGCGATCCTGTAGAATCTCTTCTAGATAGGCTTGATCGGCATCGACATGATTCACCGCATCCACCAATACCTCCCGCCACGGCCACGCCGTCGCTTCCGCCACAGCGCGGGCCGCTTCCACACCCTGCGATTGCCGTGTCGCCAGAACCTTGTCGAGCACCGGCCCCGCATTCAAGTCCATGCCGCGTAGCGCGATCGCTCGGCGAATAGCCATGATCACACAGGCCACCGCAATCAAAAGTAGCGGTACCATGATCACACCCCCTTGGCGGATCCGTTCCCAGGTCGACAAGCGCGCTTGTGCCATCCGTAGGAGAGCCCCTCCCGACACATCGACGGGTACCAACTCGCTACCGCCAGCAGCCCACTCATCCAGCAAGCCTGCCGTCCGGCGGTCCATTCCGTCCCACAGCCCCGGCTCTTGTCCCCACTCGATCACTACACCTGCGTCGGTAGTCGGCGATCGAAAATACGTCACCGGTCCCACCGGCAAAAACTCGCCTTCATGCACACGGCCGTCACTGGCCACCGCCGATCCGGCGAAGGGGCGGGGCACCCGATCGTCACGTAGCCGGTGCGCCCATTCCAGCGTCGGTTCAAGCGCAGTTAGTGATACCGCGTCCGCCGCATCTGCCGCCAACCACTCATCTAACTCTGCAAAAATCGCTGCATATCGCTGCCGTTCAGCAGGCGACATTTCACTGTCCATCGCCCGCCGGAATTCGACCAGCAGATTCAACACACTGCGTCGCTCCGTTTGGGCTTGCTCCAGAGACCGGCGTTGACGAATCTGTTCCGCCTCCCGATGACGGGTCACCCGTTGCATATCCCGCCAGTCCTCGCGAAGCTGTCGCACCTCCATTTGGGCCGTCTCATGCTCTCGAGCCAATTCGGCGCGCTCGGCAGAAATTTGTTCGCGCACCTGACGCAATTCCGCGCGGGCCGCCTCCAGATCCGCTTCCGCTTGCTCCAACGGCGAAGCCGCGCCCGCCACCAGAGGCCCCAGCAGCAAAAATCCGACCCAAAGTACTTTTCCACTCAATGGAAAGAAAAAATGACGATTTTCCACTCGATGGAAACTTTTTGGCCGAATTTTCCACTCAATGGAAACTTTTTGGCCGAATTTTCCACTCAATGGAAACGTGCGCAGAGTGTTTTTCCACTCAATGGAACAAATGGACCGAATTTTTCCACTCAATGGAAACTGGATGGGGACCCTTTTTTTCATTCCGGCGGCTCCGCTTCTTGCAGGGTGACGGGGAGTGCGATCCAGCGGGGGGCAATCTCGCCTTCGGCAATCCGAAGGGCGGTGCGGATGGGAGTGGCCCAGTCGGAGTTCCAGTGCCAGAGCCATTCTTCACCGTCCCATACACCGTGAGCCGCAAACTGGTCGTCAGGCGAAACGGCATATGCTTGAGCCGTGCCGAGCCGTAGTTGCTGCATTTGAATGTGGTGGCCTTCTGGGGATGTCATCCGGGTTCGATCCATGTGCAAGGTTCGATGTTCTCGATGAGCACGGACCGTGTCATCGAAGAGGGCGCGCAATCGTTCCGGGGCGGGCTCGCGGGAATCGCCCGGGATCTGTTCGGCAGCCTCAGCAAGGATGCGTCGAAGGGATGTTCGCAGTTGTTCTTCTTCCCATTGGGTTTCTGCGTGTTCATCCATGTCCGCTGCAGCGGTATCTATGCGCGCGGCCAGTAGCTTTTGCTCTCGGTCCAGCAGGGAGAGACTGTGTTGCAGCGACTCGCGTTGCTGCTTCCACTCCGTTTGTTCTTGGTGGATTGTATTTTGGAGCTCCACCCACTGCTCAACCACAGCCATTAGTTGGCGGTTATCGGTCTCCGCCGCTTGCCCGCCAGTTACTTGATACCCAGCGACGACAATCGCCGCGCCCATCCACAGAATGTTACTCTTCATGCAGGCACGGTAATCCTTTCGATTTGCGTGTCAATCAAAAGAGTGAATATTCGATCTTGTCATGGAGGTTTTATGTGCTTATGCGCATATGCGCATAAATACATAAGTTGATGGCATTGAAAACAGCTCCGACTTACCGCCCTGTGAAAAAACACTTTCAACCCCGATGTGCCAAAAATGATTGACGCGGCTTCTAAAACCTCATAATGTCTATCGAATTATCGTAGATATGGGTGTTCTTCATGATTTCTAACAAATGCAACTATGCGCTGAGGGCGTTATTGGAATTGGCCAAGCGAGAGGGGGCAGGGCCGGCCACGATTGTGGATATTGCTGCGGCTCAAGAGATTCCGTCACGGTTCTTGGAGGCGATTTTGCGCCAATTGAAGCAGGCGGGCTTGACTGAGTCGGTGCGGGGCAAGAAGGGTGGCTATGTTTTGGCCCGTCCGGCTCGTGAGGTGCCTGTGGGCGAGGTGATTCGCCTGATTGAAGGGCCATTATTCGATACGGCGGGCACGAACGGGGTGGATCAGCGCTCTGCGAAGCCCGATGTATTTAGGGATTTATGGCAGGAAGCGGCCGCGGCGTTGGATGCGGTCTATGATGCTGTGACGTTGGCGGATTTGGCGGAGAAGGAACGGGTCTTGGCCTTGCAATATGTGCCGGATTATTCGATTTGATGATGAGCAACGTATCCATGCCTTTAGCCATGCCGGACGGCTGGGACAGGGTCGATTCGGATGACCTTTCCGAGGTGCTGGGGTTTGCTGTTCGGACCTTTGCTCCGCGATTGACGCTGGCTTCTAGTTTTGGGTTGGAGGATGTGGCGCTGATTCACGCGTTGTCTGAATGCTCGGATGCCCCAAGGATTTTTGCCCTGGATACGGGACGGTTGCCGGAAGAAACGTATGACTGCGCGGAACGGATTACGAGTCGTTACGGGGTTCGCATTGATTGGTATTTCCCGCGGACGGAGGCGGTTGAGGAGCTGGAGCGGGCGAAGGGGTTGTATTCGTTTCGTGCGTCGGTGGAAAATCGCAAGGAGTGCTGCGGGATTCGGAAGGTGGAGCCGCTTGGGCGAGCTCTGACTGACATGGATGCTTGGCTGACTGGACAGCGCCGCGAACAAAGCGTGACAAGGCTGGCGCTGAATGTGCTGGAGCCAGACGGAGCTCATGGTGGCATTTGGAAGTTCAATCCATTGGCAAATTGGACGTTGGATGATGTCTGGAGCTATGTGAAGAAATACGACATCCCCTATAACCGGTTGCATGACCAAGGGTATCCGTCCATTGGTTGCTCGCCCTGCACGCGGGCGATTCAGCCGGGGGAAGATCAGCGGGCGGGCCGCTGGTGGTGGGAAGAGCCGGAACATAAAGAATGCGGATTGCATCAACGGAAGGAGTCCGTTCAATGACGGTCGATATTGAAACTTATTCTCTCTCTCATTTGCAGGCGTTGGAATCCGAGGCGATTCACATTATGCGCGAGGTGTTCGCTGAGTTCGAACGACCGGTGTTGATGTTTTCGGGCGGGAAGGATTCAATCTGCTTGTTGCGTCTGGCGGAAAAGGCTTTCTCGCCTGGACGGTTCCCGTTCCCGCTGCTGAATATTGATACGGGACACAACTTTCCTGAACTCATTGATTTTCGCGATCGACGAGCGGCCGAGTTAAAGGCCAAATTGATTGTGCGAACGGTTGAAGAGGCAATCAGCGCGGGCATTGCGCGGCCGGTCCCGGGGGAAACGAGTCGTAATCGCCTACAAATTCCCACTCTGCTGGCGGCGCTGGAAGAGTTTCGCTTTGACTGTGCGATTGGCGGGGCGCGCCGTGACGAGGAAAAGGCGCGGGCAAAAGAGCGGATTTTCTCCTTCCGGGATGCCTTTGGTCAGTGGGATCCGAAGAATCAGCGGCCAGAATTGTGGAATATTTATAATGGTCGGCTGCATCCGGGAGAAAACATGCGCGTCTTCCCGCTCAGCAATTGGACGGAAATGGATGTGTGGCAGTATATCGCCCGGGAAAAACTCGATTTGCCATCCATTTATTTTAGTCACACTAGAGATGTGATTCGGCGTGATGGACAATGGTTGCCGGTGAGTGATCTTTTGCCGTTGAAGGAAGGGGAAGAGCCCCAAACTCTGCCGGTGCGAGTGCGGACGATTGGCGATATTTCCTGCACGGGCTGCATTGAGTCGGCGGCTGTGACGGTCGAACAGATTATTGAGGAAATCGCTGCGGCGCGCGTTACGGAGCGGGGGAGCCGAGCCGATGACAAACGATCTGAGGCGGCCATGGAAGACCGCAAGAAAGAAGGGTATTTCTAATGGAAGCGACTGAACAAACTCAGACGGCGGCTGGCGCGAAGCGCCGGGTCGAGTTGTTACGATTTACAACGGCCGGCAGTGTTGATGATGGCAAAAGCACATTGATTGGTCGATTGCTGCATGACAGTAAGTCGATTTTTGAAGACCAGATGGAGGCGTTGCAGCGTTCATCGGACATTACTGGTGGCGGTGAAGTCAATTTGGCCAACCTGACGGACGGTTTACGGGCCGAGCGCGAACAGGGCATTACCATTGATGTGGCCTATCGCTATTTTGCCACGCCACGACGTAAGTTTATTGTCGCGGACACGCCGGGCCATGTCCAATACACACGCAATATGGTGACCGGGGCGTCGACCGCGAATTTGGCGATCATTCTGATCGATGCGCGAAAAGGGGTAATCGAGCAAACGCGCCGGCATGCGTACCTCTCCACCTTGTTGGGGATTCCGCATCTCTTGGTCTGTGTGAACAAGATGGATTTGGTGGATTACAAACAGGACGTGTTCGATGCCATCGAAGCGGATTTCACGGATTTTGGTACTCGTTTGAATACGCAGGACATTACCTTCATTCCTGTCAGTGCTCTGAAGGGCGATAACATTGTGGAACGGTCCACGCGCATGGATTGGTATGAAGGTCCCATTCTGCTGAATCATTTGGAAGAAGTGTATATTGCCAGCGATCGTAATTTGACGGATGCCCGTTTACCGGTACAGACGGTGATTCGTCCGCAGACTCCTGAACAGCCAGATTTTCGGGGGTTTGCTGGTCAGATTGCCAGTGGCGTGTTCCAAGTGGGAGAGGAGGTTGTTGCTTTACCGTCTGGGCTGACTTCGAAGATCACGAGTATCCATACACTGGATGGTGATTTGGAAACGGTCTACGCGCCGATGTCGGTGGCCGTGACGCTGGCAGATGAGATTGATATCAGTCGTGGCGACATGATTGTTAGCCGCGACAATCTGCCGCACATGGAAAGTCAACTGGATGCAATGATTTGTTGGATGGACGAACAGCCACTCAACCCGGCCCGGAAATATGTACTGAAGCACAACACGCATACGGTGCGCTGCATGATCCGCAGCATCGATTATCGTGTGGACATTGAGAATTTACAGCACGTTGAGGAGGTCGGCGAACTGAAGTTGAACGAGATCGGACGGTGCGCGTTACGGACCACCGCTCCGCTCTTGTTTGATGCCTATGCCAGGAATCGGCAGACGGGATCCTTTATCTTGATTGATGAGGTGACCAACCGCACGGTGGCGGCCGGTTTGATTGCGGAACCGGTCAAAGAGCCCCCGACGCCGCAATTCGAGGAATACGCCATTTGATGTCGGGGTCTGATGCGCAGCCCCTGCCTGTGGCGCCGACCAAACGGCGCCATCCGGCGTTTCCGTTATCCTTTGTAACGACGGGTCGCTGTCTGCTATTGGTGGCCGGCGGTGACCTGGGAGCCTCGCGACTTGCGACGGCGCTGGAGTTTGATTGGCAGCGGATTGTCTTTGTTGAGGCAAACCCTGTGCCGCTAACGCGGGAGTTGGCCGCAACCGATGATCGCGTGGAATTGAGGGAACGGGATGTTGAGGAAGCGGACGTCGAGGGCGTTGACTTGGTGATCGAGTCGACGATGGACGATGAATTGGCTGGAAAATTGGCGGGGTGGTGTCGTGCTCGGCGCATTCCGTTTAATGCCATGGACAAGCTGGAGTGGTGTGATGTGTTTTACTCGGCATTGATTCCGCGAGGTCCTCTGCTGGTTTCGATTACGAGCGGCGGCGAATCCCCTGCGTTGGCGGCTTTGTTGCGGCGCTTGCTGGCGAAACACATGGGGCCGGGCTGGTGCAATGCCGCGCTGCTGATGGCAGAGACGCGTCGCAGCTTACCCCGCAGTCCGGCGCGAATGAAGATGCTGAAATCGGTTTCGGAGGACGAAGGGTTTTTGACCTGTCTGGCTGAAAATGATATTGGCGGGATGAGGAGACACTTGGAAGATGCTGTTCGCAGAATGTCCATGTAAAGTTGTGACTCGCGGCAGCCGCTTGGCTCGCGTGCAGACGAACGAGGCCATTGCGATGCTGCGACGTGTTTGGCCGGATGCCGAGTTTACGGTTCAGGTTCAGGAATCACCTGGTGATCGGGATATGACGATCGCTCTTACTGATCCGGCCTTGCCCGATGATTTTTTTACCCGCGATTTGGACGAGCTGATTGCCAACGGCGAAGCCGATCTTGCCGTGCATTCGGCCAAGGATGTGCCGCGACATTTGCGCAGCGAGTGCGTGGTGGCTGCGTGGTTGCCCGCCCGAGAAATCCGCGATGCCCTAGTCCTGCGGGCGGGTCAAGAGGGGCTCACTCCGCGCATTGTGGGCACCAGTAGCCCGGCGCGAGTGGACCACATTCGTGGCTTGTATTCTGACGTGCAGGCCAAGCCGATTCGCGGCGATATTTTGTCTCGGTTGGACCAACTAGATGCGGGCGAATACGATGCGGTCATCATCGCAGCTTGTGCATTGGAGAGACTGGGATTGGGACAGCGTATTTCGAGCTACTTGTCCTACGATCCTGCACCGCTGCAGGGGCGCTTAGCCCTTATTGTTCATCGTGATCGGCAGGATTTGATTCGCGGCTTGCGGGCGGTGGACGTGCGTCGGACGGCTGGGCTGGTGGCGATTGTCGGATGTCCCGCTGATCCAGCGTTGTTGGCGGCTCGGGCCTGGAACTATTTGGAGCATGCGGATGTTGTGATTCACGACCGGCTACTGCCCGAGTCGGTGTTGGAAAAAGTACAACACAAGGCCATTGCTGTTGGCAAAACGGGTGGAGATGCTTCGACACCCCAATCCGAGATTCATCGCTTGATGTTGATGGAAGCGGAACAAGGGAAGCTCGTTGTCCGGCTGCAGGGGGGAGACCCGTTGATCTTTGCGCATTTGAGCGAGGAACTGGATTTCTTGTCCGCTTGGCAGATCCGTGTGGATTTGGTGCCGGGGTTAACTGCGGCGCAAGTGACGGCGGCTCATGCATTGGCTCCGTTGACGCATCGGGATGATGGGGGGCATCTGCATGTGATTGCGGGACATACTCCTGATGGCGAAGAACCGCCGCCGATGCCCGGACCAGGACAAGGCAATCTAGCCATCTATATGGGGGTGCGCGAAGCGGGACCGATTGCGGGGCGGCTACGAGCGGCCGGGTGGGCCGAGGATGCAGACGTGATCGTTGGGGAGCGCATCGGTTCCGCCGATGAGGCGGTACGCGCGATTCCATTGGGTGAGCTGAGTGCCGCGAAAATCCAGCAGCCGGCTGTATTTCTTGTTGGGCCTTCCCTCTATCCGGTGTCTGTCCGAACCCTCTTTACGGGCACGGATCCCGAGCACTTCCTCAAATATGGGCCGCTGATTCATTGGCCCATGCTGGAGTTGTCCTCACGGCCATTGTCGGAGCGCTGTGCTATTTTGCAGCGGAGCTGGCCGGATGTGCAGGGCGTTTTATTCCCCTCGCGCTTTGCTGTGCACAGCTTCATGGAGGCGCTGTTGGAGTGGGGCGATGCCCGCGCCTTGGCCGGAAAGAAGATTTTGGCAGTGGGACCGTCGACAGCGGCTGAGCTGCGCCAGTATGGCATCCGAGCCGATGCGGCGGTTGATCATTACGGCGGCCTGCGCAGTTTGGTGGATGACTGGGCAGGGGAAACGGGCGGCCGATATGTGTATCCTTGTTCCAGCGTGGCACCGCGCCCGGAGCGTTTGGCGACATTGGCGGAAATCGGTATTGAGGCGGTGGCTGAGGTTTTCTACGACAATCAGCCGCCCGCTTATCGTCCCCTGCCTGGCACAGATTTCGGACGTGTTCTTTTCACCAGCGGATCGACGGTGAAGGCCTACTTTGACCAATACCCGGAAGAAAGTCAGGCGCAGCGTGACTGGTTGGCGGTGGGACCTTCGACAGCAAAAGCCTTGCGGCAACGGGGACTGGACCCGCAAGAGTTGCCTAAGCACGGCTGAAATAGTGGCCCCGAAAAACGGCGCTACCAAGGGCAGCGCCGTTTTTGAACATCTTTGCTCTAGTATATCATTAAGGGTATTACTTTTTGCGTTTACGCTTCACTCCACGCTTCGATACCGTTGCCTTTGGTGGGTTGATATGTCGCAATGCTAAGGTGCTGAGCTTGTCAACAACTGAGCGGTATTCGTTGATCTTGACACTGGCCTGACCCAAGATCGTCAATTGATCCCGGAGATGTGTGGGCAACGCTTGCAGTTGGTTGACTGTCTTTTTGCGCAGGTTGACAATATCAATTTCACCACTGCCGACACCAAGTTCGTTGGCGACATCACGCAGGTATGCGATCGCCAGCTCGTTTTGACTGGTGGTGTCTTTTGATACACTGCGAATGATGAGTGCGGCGTAGGAGGGCTCAGGAAACCGGCCTTGCTTATAGTTGCTGATGGCCCCTTTGGAAATCTGCAATCCATCCTTTTTGCCGTTCTTGTTACAGCGCGCAACAAGTTCTGTTTGCGTCATTCCGTCTTTTT
>SLBD01000007.1 GCA_007126515.1 Kiritimatiellia bacterium | reverse complement strand
GGGCATTTTCGAGCGGTTCTGCATGCGAGAGCTCATGCAGTCTCCGCGATTCGAGCAGCAGAGGATGTAAAGAGCCTGCCATCCATAACACCGATAGCCCGCCAATCAGTAAGGCTGTAATAGCAATCCGTGGCTTCATAGTGGCAGGGCCACCTCCTTGCGTCGGAGATGCCAGACCCCAATCAACATCAGTAAACCACTGTAAACAAAAATACGGATAACCAGCATGGTGCCGACTTCAGCCCAAGAAATCCATTCACCGGCGGAAACGGGCTCCAGTGGGTTGATGGCATAGACGGGCTGGATGACGAGATTCACCAAGGCATAAATCCAATAGGTCCCAGTGGCAATGGTTTCTGCAAACCAGCTTACATCTGGCGATTGAGCAACGTGAACCTCGCGGGTCGCAATTTGGCCAATAAAGCGTCCGGCCTGCAGCAGCAAGAGCATATAAAACGAAAACATGGCAGCGACTGGAATGGAAAACCAAGCGCCTGCGGTAATTCCGATCGCGGCCAGAAATCCAAGGTGCAGTAGAATCAGCAAGATCGCTCTGGCATAATTGGGGAGAAACGATCCCTGATAAACAAGTAGACGCAGATCGTCTTCGGGTTCAAAGATCAGCGTGACGGGGCGCGCATGCGTGTTCGCAAATTCGATGGTGAGTTGATTGTCTGAGTTAATGAGGTCGGCTGGGATCAAAAGACTTTGCCATGTGCGAGGTGTGGCAGAAACGGGGTAGGATTCTCGTGTGCCCGATCCTGGGGGACCTATCTGCCATTGTCCTTGGATAGGCTCCAGATCCAGCGTGGATGCCCCAATTCGATACCGGAGTAGCAAAGGGCGATCCGGGGCCGTCAGGCGGGGAGTGCGAAAGGTCCAGCGATTGAATGAACCCGGCGCGACCGAATGGATTCGAGCCCGCACGCGCCGCTCGATGATGGGCATAATCTGACTGGTTGTGACTTCTTCAGGCCACTCTCCTCGTTGTCGCGAATCCAGATAGGCTTGGCGGATCTCATTTTGCATCGGGACAGATATCGGTGTCAGAGGGCGTTGCGCCAGGAGGATTTCCTCTGTGAGCTCGGTCCTTTCCTCTTCGGTGAGTTGACCCGGTCTGGTAGTCCATAACAGTGCCCCATACGTTACTGACGCACACAGAAACAGCAGCACAGCATTCATGGCCGTGAGCCCCAGCCATTTTCCCAGCCAAAGTTGAGCTGCGTGGACTGGCTTGCTCATCAGCATTTGAATTTGGCGGTCACGGATCTCAGTGGAAATCGCTGCGCATGATGTCCACACTGTGGCAATCGAAAGGATGAGTGTGCTGAGTCCTAAGGTGTAGCGAAGCATCAGGCGGACATGACCTGCTGCAGTGCCGTCACCACGAAGGGTCAATGGCAGGCCAGCTAATGTGATCAATAGAAAGAACAGCAGGACGATCACGAGCTTGGAGCGGATCGCGTTACGGATCGAGATGAGGGCAATGGCCAGGATGCTCTGCATACCTTTACTCCTCCGGCGGCGGGGAGGTCAAATGCTTTAGCCGCTCATTCACATCTCGTGGCTGAGGCACAGCCGGGTCTGGAGTGGCTGGTTCAGGCTCCGGGGGGGCAGGAGGCCGAGACGATTCTTCCTGTGGCTGATTGGCAGCCAACTGCTCCAAGACGGATGGTGGAGTGCCTGCATCCTGTGATAAGTAGGCTGCGATATCGCGGGCGGGGGTTGTTCCTGAGGGGGCCTGACTTTCACTGCGGGCTTGTTCAATGATTCGCAGGAAGAATTGCTCGAGATCCACGCGCGGATGATCGACCTCGGGCTCGTCAGCCAACCGAGCCCGCAGATCCGCTAGGATAGACTGCAACTGCTCGGCTGGGAGTTCTTCTGGTAGTGTAACGCGGAAGCGATTGCGTTGTTCCAATAATTCATGAATTGGTCCCATGGCCCGAATCCGGCCATTATAAAGAATCGCGATTCGATCGCAGACATCCTCGACATCCGCTAACAAATGTGACGAAAGCAATATGGTCTTGCCTCGGCGGGCGAGTGTTTGAATGAGATTCTTGACTTGGCGGCAACCTAGCGGGTCGAGTCCCGACGTGGGCTCGTCCAGCACGATCAAGTCGGGATCATTGATCAAGGCCTGAGCGAGACCGATGCGTCGCGCCATGCCTTTGGAAAATTCGCCCACCACGCGATGCCGGGCATGCTGCATGCCAATCATTTCTAACAATTGATCGATCCGACGCTCCCGCTCTGCTTTTCCAAGATCGAAGAGGCGACCGAAAAAGTGCAGCGTTTCAGCCGACGTCAAATAGGGATACAGATACGATTCCTCCGGCAAATATCCGACGCGCGCTTTGGTATGCACATCATGCGGAGAGCGGCCCATGATGCGCAGTTGTCCTTTCGTGGCATGCAAGAGTCCCAACATCATTTTGATGGTGGTGCTTTTCCCGGATCCGTTCGGACCCAGCAATCCAAAGACTTCGCCGCGGCGAATGTCAAAGGACACGTCATTCACGGCCCGCACTTTGGGGCGTCGCCAGAAATCCCGAAAGACTTTGACAAGATGCTGAGCTGAGACAACGACATCGGATGAGGATGAACTAGATTCAGTGTCAACGGCAGAAACCATGCTTACCCTTCCAATTCTTCGCCTTTGCGGATCAACCGGGCGCTATTAAAGACGACGATGAGCGAACCTGTGTTATGGACGATGGCGGCCACAATCGGTGTTAACATGCCGAGACCGGAAAGAGTCAGGCCACCAAGAATGAAGAGTCCCCCAATGCCGATATTTTGATGGATTACGGAGCGGGCCGATCGAGAAAGTTCGATGAGGAACGGTAATCGCCGCAAGTCATTATTCATTAATGCAATGGTGGCGCTATGAATGGCCACATCACTGCCCGCCGCGCCCATCGCGATGCCAATATCTCCTGCCGCCAATGCAGGGGCATCGTTGACTCCGTCACCGACAAAAGCGACGTGATACCCAGACTTTCGTGCTGACTCGACATAGGCGACTTTCTCCTGTGGCAGGCATTCCGCTTCCACATCGGGACAGTCGATCTGCCGCGCGATCTCCTCGGCCACACCGCGACGATCGCCCGTCACCATAGCCGTGCGCTTCACTTGCAGACTCCGCATCTTGGTCAAGGTTTCGGCCGCTTCAGGACGAACTTGATCTTGCAATCCGATCCAACCCTGGTAGACACCGTCCTTGGCCACGAAGATTGCGCTCAGGCCCTTGACTTGTTCGCGATGATCTTTCTCCAGGCGCTCATCTGACACTCCATTTTCGGCCAGCCACGTATTCCGGCCGCACAATATTACATGACCGGCGACGGTGGCACGGATGCCGCGTCCGGGTTCTTCATGAAACTCATCCGGCTCGGCTAATGTCAGGTCGGCTTCGGTAGCCAAGCGTTGCAGGGCGATGGCCGCGGGATGGTTGCTGTGCCGCTCGGCGCTGCCTGCATCGAAAAGCAACGCAGACGATCCTTCGCGGTCGCAGGGGGCCAGTCGCGACACGCCCAATTCGCCAGTGGTCAGGGTGCCGGTCTTGTCGAGAATGAACATATCAATGCGCGATGCCTCTTCGAGATCTTGAACATTCTTGACGAGGATTCCTAACCGTGCAGCAGCGGACAAGGCCGCCACCATGGCCGTGGGTGTAGCCAGAATGAAAGCACAGGGACAGGCAATAATCAGCAGCGAAATGACGCGATTCCAGTCATCGGTGAAGAACCAAACAAGCGCCGAAATCATCAGGACGACCGGGGTATAGAAGCGGGCGTAGCGGTCGATGATCCGCATGATGGGGAGCTTGGATTGTTCGGCTGCTAAAATTAGATCTCGGACTTTGCCGAGTGTGGTGTCTTCACCAACACGGGTAACTTCGACTTCGATGGCTCCGGTGAGATTTTGAGTGCCCGCAAAAACATCTTCGCCGGGGGCCTTGTCGCGGGGCAAGGATTCACCGGTGATGGTGGCCTCGTTCAGCGTGGTGCGACCGGTTTGAATGATTCCGTCGGCGGGGACATTATCTCCGGGACGGATGCGAACCCGATCGCCGACCGACAGTTCACGCACATGGATTTCCTGATCACTGCCGTCCGGTTGAATGCGGCGGGCGGTAGAGGGGGTCATGCGAATGAGATTCTCGATCGCCGTGTGCGCACCTTGCGCGGATCGTGTCTCGATGACCAGCGCCAGCAGCATAAAAAAGGCGATCACACCAGCCGTCTTGTAATCGCCGTATGCCATCGCGGCTAGCACTGCTAATGCCACTAATTCATTCATGAACACGCGCCCACGCCAGAGGTCGACAAGGGCCGTTTTGAGAATTGGGAACGAGAGGATCAGGGCACCAGCAAACGCGCTGATGTCAGCGACTAACGGATTCGCGGCGTAAATCCACGTGGCTAAAAATGAATTGAGGACCAACGCGGATCCAATCAGCATCGATGCCACTAACGTAGCGGATCGGGGGACGGATTCGGCGTTTGACTGTATTTGCATCGTGTCTATCTACCTATTTGCAATCGAAGTTCTCGTTTGCCGTCCTGGCGCTCATACATGAAGTGCTGGCGATCGACCCGATCCATAATAGTGCGGATGCGATCCTGCCACAGAGTCTGCGTGATCACTTTGGGGTGATCACGAAATGCGTCCAGCACCGAGAGGAAGAAGTCGGCATCGGCTTCGGCTTCGCTGACAATTCGTTGCCGGTCGACCCGCGCTTGCGACAAGAGTTGAGAGGCTTGACCTTGTGTCTCATTCTGAATCCGGGCGGCATACGCTCGGGCGGCACTAACATCCCGGCTGCGATCCTGTTCGGCTTCGATGACTGATTCAAACGCAGCCGCTACTTGTAGGGGCGGCGTGATCGAAAGAAGATCCAGTCGGTGTACATCCAATCCAATCGGCTGCTCGAGCAAGCGATCTCGTAACACGTTTGCGACATCGGCTCGAAACGCTTCAATGTCGGTGCGCAACGCTCGGTCGACGGCCCATTGTTGAGCAACCAAGGTAGCTGCTCGGTGGACTTCCTTGTCCAGCAGCTGTTCCGAATGGGTAATGTGAAACAGATAGATTTCAGGATCGCGGATGGTGTAGCGCACGCCCCAACGCGCATGGATAATATTGGCATCGCCCGTCAGCAGATAGCCATCTCGCAAGGGGCGTAAGGCTGGACTCGCCGCCCGAGGACGGGTCTGGAATCCGCGCACGGGCAATTCTTCGTACCACATGGAATCGATTTCCATGGTTTGAATGCGTTCAGCAGGAATACGAATGATTTCGGCAATGGGTTTGGGCCAGGTCCAGTGCAAGCCGGGGTTTTTGATGCGTTCTGTGCCGACACCTGACACACGACCAAAGACAAGCACATAGGCGCGCTCATGTTCTCGGACAATAAAGATCCCGGACAATAGATAGGCGAAGGCAATCAGGATCATGCTCCATAGCAGCACTCGAAAACTGACGCGCAGGGCCTCGCCGAGCGCTTCGCGACCAGGATCAGACCGGTCGTTTAGAGGTTGTGGAGTGTCGTTGTTCATTCGAATGTGCCAGGCCCACGGAGAAGGTCAAAGGGTTCCGATTCTGAGCTCAAAATGACGGTTGTTTGATTGGTCATGATGGTGGCCAGCGTGTCCAGTCGGCGCAGAAAGATGGCCAGCTCGGGGTGCTCGGCAAAGACGCGGTAGGATTCTGCTGCTTGGGCTTCGCCTTCGGCGCGAATGCGGGTGGCATCACCGGCAGCGCGGGCCAGTGTTTGTCCTCGCTGACTGTCGGCTTCGGCCCGAATCCGTAAGGCCTCGCTTTCGCCTTCCGACCGATAGCGCTCGGCCAGTTCAGAGCGTTCGGCGCGCATTCGATCAAAGACGCGTTCAGTGATTGATTCTGGTAAGCCAATGCGACGGATTCCGAGTAAAGAGACCTCGATCCCGTAGCGATCCTCTGCTTCGGCGCGCATGGCACGGATGATTTCCTGTTCGATCTGTTCGAAGCGAATGGCATCGGGGTTGACATTGACCAAGCTGGAAAATGAATACCGTCCCACGGTTGCGCTGGTGTAGTTGCGCAATAAACCTTCCAGATTACGTTCGGCTTGTTCAGACGTGCCGACTCGCTCCAAAAACGGAATGGGTTCAGTGATTCGCCAGCCGGCATACAGCGAGACAAGGACATTTTTCCCGTCGCTGGTCAGGACTTGTTCAAAGGGCCCTTCAAAGCTTTGGATGCGCTGGTCGAATCGATAGACACGTTGGATGGGCCAAGGCCAGCGTGTATACAGTCCCGCCTCAATGAGTCCGCGCACCGGGCGCCCAAAGGTGGTCACGACTACGGCATCGCCTTCTCGAACAATGAAGACAATTTGGAGCACGATTAGCAGCAGTGCCACTGCCAGGCCCCCCGCAAACATCAGCAATTTTCGTGTCATAGGAATCGTTCCTCCATCATGCCGGGCCCAAAGTCGAATAATTCTGGTCGGATGCGTTCCTCCAGGTTGAGGATAATGACTTCCAGGTCAGGCGAGGTTGCTAAAATATATTTACGTACGGGCGCTAACGCTCGTTGCAGCGCCTCCAAATACAAACGAGAGGTATACACGCGCGGCAATTCATTATGGATGCCTAGCCGAGTCAAGAAGAGATCCGCCTCAGCTGCTGCGATGTCGGCTCGACGGGCGCGGTCGGCCTGCGCTTCCCATGTCAATTCGTCGGCCTCGGCGGCCGCCAGTGGCAGCGTTCGGTTCCGATAGGCGCGGGCTTCTAGAATAGCGGTTTCCCGCTCTTCCAGCGATCCAATGACCGATTCGAAGGCTGGCGCTACCGGGATCGGGGGATGTGCTCCGTGCAATCCGAGAAAGAGTATTTCCACACCCAGCTCCAACGAATCCGCTGCCGATTGTAAGGCATGGAAAATCTGGTCTCCCGCTTCCTGGCGCAGTGGCCCTAGGAGTTCGATCAAATCGCGTCCTGCCAGTTCGCGGGTGACGGCGCGGTGGGCCGCGAGTTGAAGCAAGCTGTCCGCGTCTGAGTTGACGTAGATATATTGAAAGAGGTTAGTGATTTTATATTCGATGCCGACATTGACCGTAATGAAATTGACCGGCACAGCCGCATCGCCTTCGTCGTCGAGATTGGCTGACATGAGATCGCGGCTGGCCACGATAAAGGAGTCTTCGCTGAGATAGTGCGGTTGTGTCCAGATCATTAACGGTGGGCGGAGATCGTTCGGATCCTTTTCAAATCCAACATGCGTCGAGAGAATTCGGCGGACGGGATGCCGTCGGACAGTCTCGAAAGGCCATGGCCATTTCAAATGGATGCCGCTACTCAGTTGCCGGGGTTCACCATCGATACCGAGCGGATCGCCCAATCGTTCGAGGATCGCTTCTTCTTCAGGACCGAGAACCACGATGGCTGAAAGCGAGTAAAGCAGCAGCGCCTGCACAAACAGCAGGGGGAGCAGGGCCCGACGAAGGAAGCGGTAGAAGCCCGTTTCCGAGACCTGAAATCCAAATTGATAATCCAGTGTTTGTGCGAGGCTGTTGGTCCAGGTTTGGGGATCGGTGAGCAAGGCCGTGATCCGACTTTCATAGGTCGTGACCCATTCGTCTTTGCGCTTGGGGCGGTAGAGGTGAGCGATCGTATTGATCAGATACTCTGCCGCCAGCACCCACAGATAAACGGACAGGATGCGACGCATCCACAGATCGGCCGGTGCCCAAGCTAACTCCGCAATCATGGCCGCTATAGCAGCAAGGGCTGATGCAAGAGAGCTGAGCAGTAACATCGTCCCTGCACCTCTGAGGAGCCGTTCTGCGGGTAGCCGACCCAGCCCGAGTAGAAAACGACCAAACAGAAACAGGACAAAACTTTGGGCGAAGAGGACGGCGGCAGCAAAAAAGCGCTGTATCGGTTCATCAAGAAGTGTGCCTGCGGTCGGATACAGTCGCCACCCCCAATATCCGATCAATAGGGCGAGGATCGGGGCGAGAGCGGGGATAAACCATTTTTCGAATTGAGCCCGCGCATGAACAAATGAAATCGGATCGAGATCTTGTTCCTCACGTTGGAATAGGGCGCTACCCTTCTTCTGTGTCGTCAATGTTTGCTGATCGCGCGTTTCCTCCTCGGCCAGGCGCATGAATCGGAAGCGAGCCCACAGCACGCCACAGAGAATGGCGCTGAGGGTCAAATACGGATAGAGCGCGTGCAACGTGTGCAATTGCGTTCGCGTCCAAAGCAGCGCAGCCACAAGAAGGCCCAACCCGGAAATAGCCAGGCTGGCTACCAACAGCTTTTCGTTGCGTGTTGAGCTCATGCTGCCACCTCTGTACGCTGAAAGGCAGCCATTCCAAGTAACAAAATGCCGCCGGCATAGGCGAGCGCGTAGGTTCCGGCTAGGCTGATATACTCAAAGGGTATGTTTCCGTCACCCGCTAGCGCATCCACGACCCAGAAATGTTGCCAGTTGGGCAAAAGTCGATGACTCAAGCTGGCGAGCCAATATGTGTCGGCATGGCGGCCAAACAAATAATCCGACAACAAACCCAATAGGAAAATGGCACCACAAAAGGAAAGGGTAGGAATCGCCCGTAGTCGAGTGGCTAGGGATACGCTCAGAGCAGCCAATACCAAAATGGCCATTCCGATCAACATACCCGCGCGGATGATACGAAAATCATACAACATCCCAAAGGCCATTGGCGTACCATCTTCGCCGACGAGTCCGACATAGAGAAAGGCACCCGTCAAGAGCACAAACAAAGAGACGAATGCGTTTGAAATGAAGGGGCGTCGCAGAAAGAAGTTGATTAGCCCTCCGATAATAAAGGCAAGCAGAATGGCCATCGCGAAGGGGATCGCCGCCCACCAATCGGCGATGTAGGGAGTACGAGCCGTGCGGGTCGAAATCATCACAGCCATAATCAAGCCCGCCGAAAAAAGCAGCAGAATGCCCGCAATGCCCGCGAATTTGGCCAGAAAGAATACGGGGCGCTGGATGGGTTTGCTCAACACGGCTGATACCGTCCCTCGTCGCATTTCCGAATGAATGGACGAGGAGGCTAAGTGGGCGCTGAGCAAAAGACCGGATACCCACATAAACGCCAGCGCTCCGTCCCGGACAAATTTCATCGATTCACCCAGTGTATGAGAGAGCGTTAAGGGTAAGACGGCTATAAGGCCTAAAACAGTGGCAAACAAAAGGAATGCTAGCGGCAACCGGATCGCCTCCAGCGCAGTCAGTCGCGCAATCGCTAAAAATTGTTTTAATGCCAGCCACATGATTTTGCAAAGGTTAAGCAAATTCAAATACAGGAGTCTGAATTGTTCTCGCAGGTTGCTGAGGCCCTCTGATAAGCTCCTGTATATGCTCAACCGTGGATGGCAAAAAGAATTGTTCTCCAGTCTCTTCGCAAACGCGTGCAGGGACATGCTCGATTAAATAGAACTTGCCATTAAACTCCAGGGTGTAAGTCACTTCTTTTTCAATCAGAGTCTCTTTCATCGCTTGTCCTTTTAATGCGAATTTTGTGACGAACCCAAAGAGTGGACGTGGGTTCATACACGGTCACGATTTTTAACTAATGGTCTTTCTGGATAGCTGCAGTGCACATGCAGGGGGCGGCCAGATCTTGAAAACCCCATCAGAAGACAACTAGGCCAATACTTGTCATCAGGGTAATCTTCAATTATCTCACTTTTAGAGCGAACAGCTTCCTCGACTTCTTTCACACTGATATTACGCAAAATCATTTGATCGACGGCATGTCTAGAGAATTCGTAATGCCCCTGCTCAATTTTTCTTTGAATGAGATCTAAAGAAGGCACTGACTACCTCAGCATATAGGCTACACCGCTGCACAGCACTTATCAACAGGTTGACAGATCATGAGGGTCATGGGTTCAATTCTGGCTGTGCATTAAAAATTCGGTCGCCAGCGTCACCGAGGCCAGGGACAATAAAGGCATTTTCGTTGAGGCCTTCGTCAATAGCACATACAAACAGCTTCGTGTCGGGGAAGCGGGCATGAACATTGCGGATGCCCTCGGGTGCAGCGATCATACCCAACAAGCTGACCTCCTTCGCACCCCATTCATAGATCGCTTCGAGAGCGGCGATGGCCGATCCGCCCGTAGCCAGCATGGGATCCAAAATGATAGCAATGTCAACCGGTTCGGATTGGGGTAATTTCTTATAATACTCGATCGGCTTGTGCGTCTTTTCGTCTCGGTAGAAGCCTAAGTGCCAGACTTGGGCGACAGGAATCAGGTCGAGCACCGGATCGACCATGCCAAGACCCGCGCGGAGGATGGGAACAATCGCAATACGTTGCTTGAGTTGCGCTCCCGTTGCGTTGCTGAGGGGCGTTTCTACTTGGGTCGTTTCAATGCGCAAGTCCTTGGCCGCTTCGTAGCCAAGCAGGATTGAAAGTCGGTGTACGATCTGGCGGAACATCTCGGGCGGAGTGCGCTTATCGCGCAAGTGGAGCAGATGGTGTTGGACGAGGGGATGCTTGAGTTCGGTGACGTTTTTCATACCTCGATTCTCTGTATTTTCAGCAAGATGTCAATGAATGTTGCGGAGTAGAATTCGATTGCAATATGCACGCGCTCGTCTGTACCTTCTGGCCTCATGAGTGAAAATAAAAAAGTCTTAATTACTGGCGGTGCTGGCTTTCTCGGCATCAATCTGATCCGACATCTGCAATCCAAAGGGGTGGGGGAGATCATTTCTTTGGACCGGTTGGATTTTGATTATCCAGAGCGGGATCAAATCACGACGATCACAGGTGACATCCGCGACAAGGATATCGTGGCGAAGGCCATGGAGGGTGTTGATTGGGTTGTCCATACCGCAGCGGCTTTGCCTCTCTATACGGAAGAAGAGATTATGACTACGGATGTGGAGGGGACACGAAATTTGGTCTCTGCTGCGCATGCGTCCGGTGTGGAGCGATTCGTGCATATTTCCTCGACTGCTGTATATGGGATTCCAGATCATCATCCGCTCTATGAAGATGATCCCATGATCGGGGTTGGCCCCTACGGCAAGGCCAAGATTCAGGCGGAGGAGGTGTGCCTCGAATATCGCGAAAAGGGCATGTGTGTCCCCATCATCCGTCCCAAATCCTTTATTGGTCCCGAGCGCTTGGGAGTATTTGCTCTCCTGTACGATTGGGCTAAAGATGGCAAGAACTTCCCGATGATTGGCAGCGGCAACAATCGCTATCAATTGCTGGATGTTGAAGACCTTTGCGAGGCTATCCACTTATGTCTGACGAAGGATGCCAAGATTGTTAATGACATCTTCAATGTGGGTGCGACCGAATACACGACCATGAAAGAAGATTATCAAGCGGTGCTGGATCGTGCCGGTCATGGTAAACGGATCATTGGTTTTCCGGCGGGCCCCGTGATCTGGACATTACGGATTTTGGAAATGCTGAAACTTTCTCCGCTTTACAAGTGGGTCTATGAAACGGCTTGTGAAGATTCATTTGTTTCGACCGAACGCATTGAAAAGGCGCTGGATTTTTATCCTCGCTACTCGAACAAACAGGCGCTAATTCGAAACTACGAATGGTATCTGGACAACTTGCATACGTTTGAAGGGCAGGGCGGAGTGACCCATCGGGTGCCCTGGAAGCAGGGGATCTTGGGAGTGATTAAGTGGTTTTTCTAAGACCCCGAATCTTTTGAAAATCAGAAACTGGCTCACAGCCTGTTTCCATGGGCAGGAATGCCCATGTTCCTACTGACCGGAGCAAGGACATTCCTGTCCTTGCAAGAAATACTCATGCTTCAGTCTGACTCCCGACATGACGACGAGCGGTAGAGCGAGAGAATTGGCTCGGAATGCGGAGGGGAGATAAGTGTATCGTTTTACTTTGACTGTTAGCTGTACTTCGAGTACGCTTTGTTTGTTAATAAAGGATAGCTGAAATGATCTTGCGAACAAACAGAGAGATTCAGTGCCACAGCCCGGCAGATCTTGCTTGGGTATGTGAAACACGTTTGTTCAAGCAGGCAGCGCAAGTTCGCTCGCAAATCGATGAGCATAAATGGTATGAGAGCGAGCGGGCAGGAATGGATGTCGGT
>SLBD01000202.1 GCA_007126515.1 Kiritimatiellia bacterium | reverse complement strand
TCGCGGTACGCGGCAAGGAGCGAGCCAACGAAATGATTTTGATTGTCTTTGGAATGATGCTTGTGACTAAGTCGGTTGCGAATGCCTTTCACCTGTCGACACTGTTGGTGATGATGACGGTTGGGGCGGTAATGATTAATTTGACACCTCGCCATCATCGCGTGTTTCGCGCTTTGGAGCCTGTAACGCCTTTATTATATGCCTTATTCTTTGTATTGGCAGGGTGCGAATTGCAAGTTGGCTTGCTGCGAGAGCCGTCCATTCTGTTCCTGGGGGCCGCATTTGTTGTGATGCGTATGGTGGGCAAAGTCAGCGGCTGCTATGTCGGAGGTGTCTTGAGTGATGCGCCAGCTGCGATTCGGCATCATTTGGGTTGGTGTATGATTCCGCAAGCGGGCGTGTCGTTGGGGTTGGTCTTAATGGTGCAAGCATCTCCTGTGGCTGTTATGATGACGCCCGAGCAAGCAGAGCGAGCTGTACTGATGGCCAATATCGTCTTGCTGGCTGTCTTTGTGAACCAGTTGATCGGTCCCGTGTTGGCCAAGCGAGCGATTTTGCGGGGAACTACATTGGAGGGCTAATCATGGATTTGATGGAAGCAATACATCCGGAATGTTGTTCTGTGGACTTGCGGGGAAGGAAGCGCGAGGATGTTCTCAAGGAATTGGCGGAACTGGCTTGTCAGCATCCAGCCGGTGCGGCTGTGGGAGCGAACGAGATCTATGAGAGGTTAAGCAAACGCGAGACTCAGGGAAGTACTGGTCTGGGCCGTGGCGTGGCCGTGCCGCATGCCCGGATTGAGGGCATGCATGAATTTGTAATCGGCATCGCCGTATCGCGCCGCGGGATAGAATTTGGTGCTGTCGACGGCAAAAAAACACGTGTATTCTTCTTTATTCTGGGCCCTGCGCATGCCCGCGTGGACCACCTAAAAGCCTTGGCCGCCATCTCAAGGCAGGCTAACTCAGTCCGATTATGTGAAGAATGGGCTCGGGCACCCACGGTCACGGCGCTGTACGAATCGTTTATGCGTCGAATTAGCGGAAACACCAAGGCCCGCGCACAAGAATCGCGCGAAATGAAAATCATGTTTCTCGTTCTCTATATGGAGGACTTGATGTATGACATTCTGCAGCTTCTGATCGAAGAAGGCATTGATGGCGCTAATATTATCGATAGTTCGGGGATGGGAAAGTACATCTCTAGTGTACCTTTGTTTGCGGAGTTCATTGGGTTTATGCAATCCCGGAAAGAGCATAGCCAAACCGTTGTTGCCATGATTCCTGCTGACCGAGAGCGCCGAATCGGGGAAAAGATTGAAGCCGTCACTGGCGATCTTGATGAGAATCAAGGCGCTTTTGTCGTTACATGGCCAGTTAGCTTTTGCAAAGGATCCATGCGAATGATGTGAGTTGCGTCTTGGAGTTCTACTCGCCCCGACGGATGCGGTACGCATTGTCCGCTACGTCACGCAAGGACTGAACTAAGAGTCGATGGGGGCGATCAACGATAGAGACCAGGCCGATGCCAAAGTTTTCGCCGTCACTTCGTCCTGTGATGGGTTGGTCGGCCCACGCAAACCAGTGCGCGCCGACGATATCCGGATGCCGCAGCGATTCATGGAAGTAAAGACGCATTAGATCCGCCTGATTTCGAGCATCAGCGGCCATGCGGAGACCGCGTCCCCAATGACCAAAGTCGGGGATGCCGAAATGGAATTCGCTGATCAACAAGGGGCGACTGACATCGACCTCTAGTTGGAATCCCGAGAGGTCATATTCGTACACGTTTACACTAATGACATCGAGATAGCGGGATGCAACCCGAGTAATAATGGGATTCCGTGTATGAAACCGGCAGCCGAGATAGAGATGGTTCGGGAAGTAGGTCCGCATCAGGTCCCGACTGATCCGAAAGTATTCCGTTGCAAACTGCTCCATGATGCTTGTGATATCTGATTCATAAGCAGATGTTGGCTCATTGGGCGTCTGAATAGTTTTGAAATTCTTGAAATCGGTATCCCATGCAGAGTTGAGATCAGTAATGGAAGTGTATTTGTTGCTTAGATAAGCCAGGGCCGCTTTCCTCGCAAACAACCGCTCGGGACTGTTGATGATCGCCTCTCCTAGGGCAATGCCATTTTTCCATGGTAATTCATTGTGGATGAAGATTCCCACTAGCCACGGATTCTCTGCATGTGTGTGCGCCAAGTCCGCAAGTCGTTGCTCAAGTGATTCTCTGAAGCGAGGGTCGAATGGGTCAACCATGCCAGAAAGAGGGGCGATCCAAGTCGTAAACGGGTGCAATTGAATGGTGAAGGGCACGCGTTCTGTCTCAAACATCTCTGCTTTTGACCACGCGCCCACCGTATTCAGGCCCCATTCCATCATTCGGCCGACCGTGACATCGATCAGCTTGGATTCCCAATCGCTTTCACCATATTTATGAATGAGGTTCTTTCTGTGAAAATTGACTTGTCCGCGCAAGTCATCCGGGAACAAGATCTCACGCCCTGTAACCTGGGTGGATGACGCATCAGCAACTGAGTTGGCTCCAATGGACCAAAACAGATATCCATCCGGATCGACAAACCACCATTGTCCATCAATTTGTTCGACTCGAAAGAATCCCGTCGACTCGAGCGGATCCGCACCCGCATACCCTCCAAAACGACTGCGTTGCGGCCCGAAGTCCGTGATTGCTTCCGCGCGCTCTAGATCAGCTTCGGCGTCGCGTTGGAAGTCGTCTTTGGATGTAATCTTGCCCTCCCATTCCTGCCAGCGTAGTTGGCCAAACCGATCCACAACCGGGAAATTGAGATCGTCCAACATGGCGGCGTCAGCAGTGTACGCGCCTGTTCCAAAAGGATGACTGATGTGCAGCTGTTGACTGGGTTGAGCGCCTTGCCAGTGTAGTTCAACAAGAACGCGAATGAATTGGTCGTCTGCCACATATTCCCAGTGGCGATGGTGTCCACCCGGCATACCGTAGAGATTGCCAAAAGTCTGGACAAGGGGATGATGGTTGGGCAGGTCCGGCCGAGTCATGAGCACATTCAGGACGGCGTCCTCCTCGCCGGGACGAAGCCAGAATCGGCCTCGCAAGCGTCCCGGCCAAGGGCTTTGTGGATTGCCTTTACCCGTTACGAAGAGATCGACAGACGCGTTCGATTGATTGTCAATTCGGACACTCAGGTGAATATAATTTGATAAGTCCAGCGGTTCATCCCGCAAATCGAAGGTGATCACCGCTTCCCCCGATTCGTCCTTCAAGACGAGAGTGGCTCCTGATTCTGATTTGTTATCTAGATGTGCAGCGCCTGCAACAGCGATAGGGTCCGTGGGGCGATTGTCTTCAGGTATCTCAGCATACCCGAGAGTAAGGAATAAAGCGCTGCTGGTACAGGCGACGCGAAACAGAACTGTAAAATCGTTCAGCCAGTTGCACCGTAAAGAGTCATGCTGCAGAGATTTGTGTTTGGAAATCATGCCTCTCGCTGTTTAAGTGCGCTGATTTGACAATATAAAGCGATAGATCGTCGAACTTTTAAACGTATCTTCTGGTTGCAATATCGTGTTTGGAAAGGTGGGGTGATTTGGGCTGTCTGGAAAGTGTTGAGTCTCCAGGCAGAATCCAGCAAAGGACGAGTAGGGGTGATTGCCTTTACCGATCAGTTGTCGATTTAATTGATTGCCTGTATAGAGTTGAATGCCCGGTTCGGTGGTCAGTACGACCATTTCGCGCGCGCTTTTGGGATCACGAACCTGAGCTACTTCTTGTAGTCCCCCTTCGGGATGTGGCTTTAGACAGAACGAATGATCGTAACCGCCTGCCCGACGAATTTGTTCATCGTCATCATGAATGGACTCTCCAATTCGGCGAGCCGTGCGAAAGTCAAAGGGCGTATGATTCACCGATCGCCGCTCTCCCGTTGGGATTAGTTGTTCATCCACAGGAAGGAATTCATCGGCACGGAGGGTGAGGATGTGATCAAGGCAATCACCTGCATTATGGCCGCTGAGATTGAAGTAGGCATGATGCGTCAAGTTGATGGGCGTTGCCTTGGAGCTTTGGGCACGATAGTCAATGTGTAATTCATTGGTGTCTGTTAAGCGGTAGATGACCGATACATCCAGCTGTCCAGGATATCCTTGGTCCCCGTCTGGACGGGTACAGGTCAATTCCAGCTGCTCGGCTCCCGTCTCTGAACCCTCGCTCCACAAAATGCGACTGAGACCCAGGTGTCCACCATGAAGAGAGTGTTTCCCATGGTTGGCGGAGATATGAAAATGTGCGCCATCAAGCGTAAACTGAGCGTTGCGGATACGGTTGGCGAATCGGCCGACAACAGAACCAAAATAGGGTGAATCAAAATCGTATTCTGCAGCTGTGTCGTGGCCTAGAATGATGTCGGTCTTGCTCCCGTTGCCCTCTGGAAGCAGCAGCGAAAGCAGCGTAGCCCCATGATTCATAATAGACATGGAAAGTCCGTTGCGGTTGGACAGCGTATAGCGTACTACGGGTTCGCCCCGAACATTGCTCGAAAATGGCTCACGATGCACAATTCGATCCTTTGAACGAACAGTCTACGAATACAAATGGGATCTGCATGGCACGTTTTTAGCGGGTGACAGGTTCGCTGCGGGCCCCTGTTGATGCGCGACAGACATAGGCCGCTGGTTCCAGATTGGTGATCGACTGGTAGGCATATTGGACCGCAGCTACAAATTCTCGGGAGCGCTCAGATTCGATTAGAGCAACGGCACAACCACCAAACCCTGCTCCCGTCATTCGAGCCCCGTAGCAACCGTGTGTGTTGCGAGAAATATCGGCCATGATGTCGAGCTCATGATTGGTCACTTCAAAATCATCACGCAGGCTGTCATGACTTTGGTTCATCAATCGCCCCAGCGCAGCCGCATCTTTGTGCTGCATAGCCTCTGCTGCGCGCAGCGTGCGCTCATTCTCTGTTATTACGTGACGGGCCCGCCGCAAGGTCGTCTCCGGAATGGTGGAGGCCTTTTCTGTTAACATGGCTAGGTCGGCATCGCGCAGCGCAGAAACGCCGAGCAGGGCCGCTGCCTCTTCGCATTGTTGTCGACGCTCATTGTACGCAGAATCCACAAGGCCCCGGCGAGTTGACGTGTCCAAAATGACAATGGATGTGCCCGGAGGAATGGGCTGTGCGGTTGTTTCCAGTGACCGGCAATCAATCAGGACCGCTTTGTCTTCCTCTCCAACTGCCGCAATCATTTGATCCATGATCCCACAATTGACACCCACCCATTGATTCTCGGCTTTTTGGCAGATTAAAGCCATCTTTGCTGCGTCCCAGGGAAATCCGCTGACATCCGCAAATGCCGCTGCCACCGCCAACTCATACGATGCGGATGAAGACAAGCCTGCACCAAGCGGAACATCGCAAATAGTCGTTCCTTCCCAGCCTCTTAGTTTGTAGCCGGCTTCCTGCAGAGCCCAAGCCACCCCTTTGGGGTATTCTTCCCAGCCTTTGTCTTGATCCAGTCCGTCTAAATCAAATGTTGCCGTGGCTTGATGATCGATGGAATGCAGTACAACGCGTCGATCCTCTCTAGGCCGCAAGGCAATCAAGGTGTGCCTATTGATCGCCATGGGCAGGACAAAGCCATCGCTATAATCCGTATGCTCGCCAATTACGTTGACTCTCCCTGGCGCTTGAACTAGCAGCAGGGGGGAGTCATCAAACCGATGTTGAAACTCTGCAATAACTTTGCCGCGAATATCCATGTGATACCTCAGTTCGCTTGATAGCCATTGGGATGAGCTTGATGCCATCGCCAGGCACTGTCAATAATTGCACGCAATTCTGGATAGCGTGGTTTCCATCCTAGTTCCCGCTTAATCTTTTCGCTGCCACCCACGAGGGTTGCCGGATCACCCGCCCGCCGCGGTGCCATGATTGCAGGGATTTCATGACCGGTAATGTCGCGGGCCGTCTCGATAACTTGCGTCACGGAGTAACCGGCTCCGTTGCCCAGATTGTAGACACAGTTGCCATTCTCCAGTGCGTCCAACGCCAGAATATGTGCCTGCGCGAGGTCGATAATATGAATGTAGTCGCGCACACAGGTGCCATCAATGGTGTCGTAGTCGTCGCCGAACACCTTCACACACTCGCGCTTGCCGAGAGCAACTTGCAAGACAATGGGAATCAGATGCAATTCGGGGTCGTGATCTTCGCCACGCGTTTCGGATGCGCCCGCAGCATTGAAATATCGCAGACAAGCGTAGCGGATACCATAGATCGTGGAGAACCAATGCAGGATACGCTCAATGAAATACTTGGACTCGCCATACGGACTGCCAGGAATGATGCGCTCGTCTTCAGTGATGGGGATGTGCTCTGGTTGGTCGAAGAGATTGGCCGTGGAGGAGAGGATGAATTTCGAGATTTTGTGCTCGGCCATGGAGCGTAGCAGGTTAAGCCCGTTGGTGACATTGTCGCCGAGGTAGAGGCAGGGATCCTGCATCGACTCGCCAACCAAGGATTTGGCGGCAAAGTGCATGACGGCATCTGGTGTGTGCTTGCTGAGGACGCGATCAATAAAGGCTCGGTCAGCTAGATCGCCGATTTCGAGCACCGCGTCGGGATGCACGGCGGCGCGGTGACCGAGCGAGAGGTTGTCCAATACGACAACAGACTTGCCAGCCTTGATCAATTCTTCCACCGCCACACTGCCAATGTAGCCTGCGCCTCCAGTTACCAAAATCTTCATTTCACTCCTCCTCGATGGCGAAGGGACTCGCCGCCATTTCTATACAGTTCCTGTGCAGCTCTTCTCATCATGGCCTGCTCGGCTCGCTCGGTGAGCTCGCCCTACCTGTAGATCTGCCCTTTTCTCTAAAAGGTAGGGCGAGGCGACCCGCCGAGCCGTGAGATTGAATTGGACTTCATCATCATGAATGGCTGCCCTATGGCCTTTGTTTGTAATGCATAGTTGAAACGTTTCGTAGTCGCTCCGCGGCCTGTTCTGCCGTCAAATCACGCTGAGCTTCCGCCAGCATCTCATATCCCACCATGAATTTTTTCACTGTTGCCGATCGCAGCAGGGGCGGAAAGGCGTGGGCATGCAGTTGCCAGTGCTGAACGTCCGCATCTGCCGTCCCGCTCATGGGCGCACCGTGCCAACCCATGGAGTAGGGGAAGGAACATTCAAATAAATTGTCATAGCGCGTCAGCAGCTTCTTTAAGATGTCCGCCAAGCCCGTACGTTCCTGATCCTGTAGATCTGGAAGCCTGAGCACGTGACGACGGGGAAGTAGCAGTGTTTCAAATGGCCAGACAGCCCAGAAGGGGACCACGGCCAGCCACTCGTCGTTCTGCTCCACAATCCGTTCCTGTTGCTGCAACTCAAGATCAAGATAGTCGAGCAGTAGCACCGACCCGTTTTTCCCATAGTACTCGCGCTGCTGTGCGTCCTCCTTGGCGGGTTCATTCGGCAGCGAGTCTGTGGCCCAGATTTGGCCGTGGGGATGGGGATTGGAACACCCCATCACGGATCCCTTGTTTTCAAACACTTGAACCCAGCGATGAGTTAGTCCTAGCTCTGCTGTTTCTTTGGCCCACAAGTCGATCACACTGCGAATGGCATCGAGGGACATTTCCGGCAACGTTAGGTTGTGCTTGGGGGAAAAGCAGATGACGCGGCAGGTGCCGCTGACGCCCTCCGCTCGCAGCAACGCATTGCCTTCAAACCCGAGCTCGCCTCTTTCCGGCAGAACCGCTGCATAATCATTGGTGAATACAAATGTCCCGGTGTAGTCTGGATTGCGCTCGCCGCCCGCCCGTTCGTTGCCCGGGCAAAGATAGCAGGCGGGATCATATGCGGGCCGCTCATCGCCGCTTTGTTTCTCCTGCTGTCCTTGCCAAGGACGTTTCGTGCGGTGTGGAGAAACCAGGATCCAGTCGCCAGTCAGGGCGTTGTAGCGCCGATGGGGTTGATTGAGAGCATGCGTGTTCATTCTGTGCTCCTATCGGCGTACGGTCCACCCGGTGTCCCAGAGACGAGGCGTATGGATCTTTTCCCACTCGGCGATCGCCGCCTGTAGCTCCATCACCTTTTCGGGATACCGTTCAGCGAGATTTTCTGTTTCGCTGAGATCTTCTCGCAGATTGAACAGCATCGGTCGCTCTTCATTATTCATTAACTTCCAGTCCCCCCGTCTGACCGTGGCATACGCTGCTCGCATCCAGAACAATTGTTCATGGGGAGGGGCATCGATCTCGCCTATGAGATGTGGGATTAAATTCACACCATCGAATTCACGGTCGTCGGGCAATGTTCCTCCGGTCACTGCAACAGCGGTCGGCACTACATCATATGCGATCACGGGATGATCATACACCATGCCGGCAGGAATCACGCCCGGCCACTGCATCATGTAGGCAACGCGGATGCCGCCTTCGAACTCCGACCCTTTCACGCCGCGCAGTGGCGAATTGTCAGAGGCGTTTTGATAGGTCGGTCCACCATTATCGTTCAGGAAAATCACCAGCGTGTTCTCATGCAGTCCGGATTCTTCGAGAAAATCCAATACACGTCCGATTTCGCGGTCCATACTCAACGACATCCCTGCTAACGCGCGGCGTTTGGGATCTTCAATATGCCAAAAGAGCGCCTCATCTTCCGGTTTCGGCTGCATGGGTGCATGCGGCGCAAAATGCGATAAGTATACGAAGAACGGTTGGTCGCTTTCTTGAGACATGAATTCGATCGCTTCGTCAGTCAATACTTCCGTCATGTAACCGGAAGCAGAAATAAACTCCGTATTACGCATCATCCGTTGACCCAGATCGCGCGCCGGATCCTCCAGCCAGTAGGATCGTGATCCCGCCAGAAAACCAAAGAAATAGTCAAAGCCTCGGACCAGCGGGCGGAATTGGTCGCGCACACCTTGATGCCATTTCCCAATGATGGCCGTGCGATACCCCTGCGCCTGCAGTAAATCGCCAATCGTTAGCTCGTCAACCGGCAATCCTTCGACATCGGGATCATTGGTTGGGATCGTGCCTGCTACCGGCAAATTGAGGTGGAACCCATAGCGCTGTTGATAGCGGCCGGTCAAAAGTCCTGCGCGGGAGGGTGCGCAAACGGATGCCGCTACATAACCCGAAGTGAATTTCACACCATTTTCTGCGATGCGGTCAATCTGCGGTGTCAGTAATCCGCGCCCTTGTCCGAACGCCGAGATGTCAGCATATCCGGCATCATCGGTGAAAATAAGTACGATATTGGGTTTGGTCTTGGCGTTCACTGCCAATGGCACCACAATCAATAGCATTGCTAAAATGAATCGTTTCATCTCATTCTCCTTCGGCTCATTCTATTTCTTATACTCAATGTGTAATGCGTTCCATGCGTTCTCCGAGAACGAATGATTGGCAACGCGAGATACATCAACCGTCTCTCATCAATGTGTAACAGGGGTAAAACAAAGTTCACAAAAAATCAAGAAATAATTTGCATAACAATATCATTTTTTTTATAGTATTGCGCATTGTTGTGGGTGGGGTTCTGCGTTTGGTTTTTTTCGAAGGAAGGAGCAGTTGTTTATGCGGTGGATGGCTTGTGCGTTACTGATTGGATGGGGCGCGGGGCAAAACCCGTTGCGTGCGGCTCAATCAGGTGAAGTAAAATGGATTGATGATCTATTGGCTCCAGTGGAAATATTGACGGATGTTGTGGCGACGCCACCGGCGGGATTGTCGTTTGTTGGCAGTGATGACGGTGAATATGTGTTGTCTGGCGAATTACCTGAGAGAGGCAGGACTGTTGTGCTGCGTCCGGAATCGGGTCATTGGGACATTTCTGCCTACAGTTTTTTGCGCGTCGATTTTGTCAACAATGGACCGGGTCTGGTATGGATCCGCGGTCGGCTGGACAATCCAGGAGCGGAAGATTGGTGGAACAGTGCTCCCTCACAAGCTTTTGTCATGCCTGGCGAACGCGTCACCTTGGGATTTCCGTTTCCGCGTGCCAACGAGCTGAATGACGCCCCCGCCATTTTTGATCGGCAAAGTGGCAAGCCAAACGGTCACCGTGCGCACTGGAAAGTCTTTGATCCCGCCAATGTGATCGCCTGCCGCCTTGTGATTCAGTCCACCTCAACAGACATCCAATTGGACGACATTGTCATCGGCTTGGCGCATCCCTATGGAGTGGAAGCGAATGCCGAGCGTATGGAGCTGCCGTTTCTGGATGAGTTCGGTCAAGTCCGGCAGTTGAATTGGAAAGGCAAAGTGCATTCTGCGGACGAACTGCGGCAGCGACATGAAGAAGAGTTGATCGCCCTTGGTCATGATGAAGGGCCGCTGGCCTTTAATCAGTTTGGTGGCTGGGCAGAGGGGCCGCAGTTGAAGGCGACAGGTTTCTTTCGCACCGAAAAAATCGACGACCGTTGGTGGCTGGTAGATCCCGAAGGACGTTTATTTTTCTCGCACGGGGCCAACAGCGTGGGATTTGCGCAGCGGACACCGCTCGGTGACCGAAAAGCCTTGTTTGAATGGTTGCCGGAACCCGGCGATGAGAGCATGGCTGGTGTGGTGGAAAAGGGGCAGGCTCATTTTATGGTTGCCAATCTCGTTCGCACATTTGGTGCAGATTGGCAAGAGTCGGCGCGTGACCGGGTGCACCGCCGTTTGCGACAGTGGGGAATGAATACGTTGGGTGCCTGGTCCGATGACGATTTGGCGACTGATCGCCGAACACCTTATACGGCCATTTTGCATGCCGGTGGACATTGGTCGCCACTGGGCTATGGGATCTCCGATCCATTTGCCCCCGATTTCAAAGAACGGTTGATGAATGGCCTGCAGCGCATCATGCCGGATGGCGATGATCCTTGGTGCGTTGGTGTGTTCATCGACAATGAAATCGACTGGACAGAGCCCTTTGTGCACAACACATTTGCGCGCCCTCATTGGCAGCCAGCACGTCTTGCAGTTTTGGAATGGCTGAAGGATAAATATGAGGATATCGAGAGTCTGAATGCAGCGTGGGAGTTATCCTTTGAATCCTGGGATGCCATCGGTGAGATCCCGGAATATGGCAACGACGCCTTTGCAAGTGATATCTCCGACCTAAAACGTCTGATCGCTGGCACCTACTACCGAATTGCTCGGGATGCCATGCGTGAAGTCCTACCCAATACACTGTATCTGGGGTCGCGGCAGCACAAGGGCGATATCGAAGCCTATGAAGAGTCGATTCGATATCTCGATGTAATCAGCTTCAATACCTATCAGCCATTGGCTGGATCACAGCTACCGCGCGGCGCGGACATTCCTGTCCTGGAAACAGAATTTCATTTTGCCGCCCCCGATCGTGGGGTGCCTGGCGTTGGTTTGATGCCGGTGGGGGATCAGTTGCAACGCAGTCGTTCGTATATAGCCTACGTTGTGTCGTCTCTGCAGCATCCCAATGTCGTCGGCACTCATTGGTTTGCCTTTCCGGATCAGTCTGCTGCGGGACGGCCCGGAGAAAATTATCAAATCGGTTTTGTGGATGTCACGGATACCCCGTATCCAGAAATCACAGAGGTGACTCGAATCCTGTCTGAACAGATGTATGCCATTGCCATGGACCCATCGACTCCTTTGCTGGAGGTTTTGGAAGCGATGTGGAGCGAAAAGCCATCCGCACAAGATCCTCGATATTCCTACGCGGTGACACATGTGCATGGCGCTGATCTGCTTGAGCTCACGGATGGATTTGCCGTTCGCGGTGGTGGATCATTCCGAATTCACCTACAGCCGGAAGAAGGAACCTATTGGGATTTGAGTGATGTGCAGCTGCTGGGTTTGATGGTTCACAACCGTGGAGCCAGTGATTTGATCTTCGATCTGAAACTGCGTAATCCGGGAGCCACGGACTGGTCCAATTCGGCTTTGGGCCGGACGATTGTCGAGCCGGGAGAATCGATTCCTCTCGGAATTGCGCTGCAACGATTGTCGGATTATGCAGCAACACATCCAGCGCTTCTGCGCATGTCCGGGCGCCCGAACCGCTATTTTCGTCACTGGCACACGTTCGATCCCGCACGGGCCCGCGAGTGGGTCATTCAAGGGCGTTCAAGCTCGCCTGTCGAGTTTGAGCTGGGGGCGATGTTCCCCATCCGAAACGTGCGTCCGGAGTGG
>SLBD01000159.1 GCA_007126515.1 Kiritimatiellia bacterium | reverse complement strand
TAGACCAATCCAGGGATATCCTCCAATTCGCCCGCCAATCGATCCGCCATGCGAGGCAACTGTTCGGTTGCTTCTGCCACAACAGCGAGGATGTCATTCAAGTCGGCGACGCTCTGCAACAAATTCTCGGTCAGCAGCTCCAGATTTTCGGCCAATGCGGGATCCCGCAGTAACTGACCCAAGGTCCCCTCGCCTGCCTCGATGTCTTGAACCATGCGATTGATGCTGGCCAACATCTGCTGAACCTCTCGCTCGGGATCACGCAGCTCCTGCGCGAGCTCGGTGGCCTCGGCCAACAACGCTTGCAACTGCTCAATCGCGGGCACCGTTGTCGCCCTGACTTCCTCCAGTAGTTCCTGCGCCAAGTCCAACAGTTCTGTATCCTTGACCAACGGAATAAATGGATGCTCAAACGGAAGCGGATCGCCAAAGCCACGCGTGATTTCCAGGAAGGCATCACCAGCCACGCCAAATGTGCGTCTGACTACGCCCGTCGAATCCATCCGCACATATTGCTCGAATCGTCCTCGGACTTGAAAACGACCTTCCAACACGCCGTCCTCACGAGGCTCGATATCCAGGACAACGCCGGCGGGCGTGTCGAGAACCCGGACTTCAGACCCACGTCGCAACCCCATCGTTCCTTCCATGGGAAATTCCGCACGCAGTTCGATGGTGGGCTCGAACCAGCCTTGAGCTCGACCGGTAATAATAATCCCCGCGATCAACAGGGCCAAGGCCAGCAACACAAAGGCGCCGGCAATTTCATTCACATACCGAAACTTGAACGGTTTGTTCATCTATAACTGCTCCCAACGATCACCGAATATTTTAGCACGCAGGGTCGGCTGCAGCGAAGTATTATTCAGCGTCTCCTCGCGTTCTGTCATCCAAACGACAGCCCCGCCGCGTCCGCAATACTCTCCCACCCACTCTGCCAGCAACATTCCTTCGCGCCGACTCACTTCATGACACGGCTCTTCCAGCAAGACCAAGTCAGGATGGCCCACGAAGGCCCGTATCCACTGCGCAATCTGCAAGTCATGCAAACGCAGCCGCGCTGGGCGCTGAGCCGGAATCTCCGACCAACCAAACCGCTCAGCGAGCTGCACCGCATCCGCATAAATCTCAGCCGGATTGCGCTTGGAATGATGTCGCGTTGCCAGTGTAATATTTTCATCCACATCCAAATTGCTAATCCATGCACGCCCCCGAAACACGCGTCCGATACGACTCCGCTCGCGCGCAGCGGCATCTGGGGACATGCCAACCCATGTATTCCCTTTCCACGTCACGACACCCGCCTCCGGTGCCAGCAAGCCCAAGGCAACCTCGGAAAACCCAATCCAATTTGACAAATGATCGCACTGAACCAGCAACAGCGCTCCCGGCGACAGCACGCAGTCGATCCCTTCGACGGCCGATTCGCCATCAGCGCCGACCGGCAACTTCACGTTCTGCATCGTTAGCAACTCTTCACTCATGCGATCCTTTTCAGATGAAAGCCAGCACCGACACCATGGCAGAAAAGATAAACAACATGGCCACGGACTTCATCAAGCTGCGAGTCGTCGCTTGAGGCACTTCGGTGACAGCTCCGCCTACGTTAAAGCCTTCCACGCAGCAAATCGTTGCCGTCAACAACGGCGGGATCAAGGCCTTGGCCAGCAGACTCATCACATCCGTCGGAGTGAGGGCGCCCATAACGCTATCGATGAACATGAGCGGCGTGCCTGTATTCGCGCCCATCAACAAGCCACTGAGGAAACCACTGGCAAATGCGACCACAATAAAGACAATCGTTAAGCAAAATACCGAGACCATCATCCCAATGGCGCGCGGCAGCACGAGGTACGTAAATGGATCCAATCCCTGGGAATCCAGAACGTCAATTTCGCCGTTAATCTTCATGTTCCCTAGTTCGGTCGTCACAGCCGCGCCACTGCGGCCAATAATGACGAAATTCGTCAGCAGGGGCCCCAGCTCACGAATGATCACGGCCACCAAAATCGGCCCCAGCAAGTCGGACTGACCAACCCGCGTCAACAAGACATGCACTTGCACCACAATCGAGATGCCGACAAGCAGGGCAATCAGAGAGATAAAACGAATCGCCTCCACACCGGTGAAGAGAATCTGCCGGGCCAACACATCGCGCACCGTGCGCGGCCAGTGACGCGGCCGGACGGCGACAACCAGGACGGAGGCCGCTACTGCAATGACATGGAAGAAGAAATGAATCTTCCCCAGTGTGCGCTCTCCTAATCTCCCCAGCCAATTCATGCTCTTCCCCTGCCGCTATGCAGTCGCACCGGCTGCCGCCGAGCACCCCAGCTTCCCGGCGGACCGGAAAAGACTCCCGCGCATCGCGTACCGCAACGCGGGCAATTGCCTTCCGCCGTCAGTGCCCATTCCGTCAGCACATACCAATCCCGCCCAATCAATTTCATTCCGCATCCATGGCAGTAGGTACTGCCCCCTGCTTCGTCATGCACGTTCCCTGTGTAGACGTATCGCAGTCCGTTTTCAATCGCAATCCGTCGGGCGCGACTCAATGTGGCGGAGGGTGTGGGGGGCTGAGAAGTCATTTTGTAGTCAGGGTGAAAGGCCGTAAAATGCAGAGGCACATCCGGTCCCAGCGCCTCGCGGATCCAAGCTGTCATCTCCTGCAATTCGGCGTCGCTGTCATTTTCGCCGGGAATCAGCAACGTCGTGATCTCCACCCAGGTGTCCATCTCATGCACCACCTGCTGCAGCGTTTCCCGCACTGTTTCCAAGCGGGCCCCACAGATGTGTTCATAAAACCGATTCGTAAAGGCCTTCAAATCAATGTTGGCAGCATCCATCTGCGCAAAGAACTCCCGTCGCGGCGCTTCGTGAATATACCCCGCCGTCACCGCAACCGTGCGAATGCCGACATCATGACAGGCTTGCGCAATGTCGACGGCGTACTCCAGAAAGATGACGGGATCGTTGTAGGTGAAGGCAACACCGGAACAGCCGTACTCCAAGGCTGCGCTGGCAATTTGCTCAGGACTGGCTTCATCCGTCATCCGATCCATTTCCCGGGATTTGCTAATGTCCCAATTCTGACAAAATCGACAACTGAGATTGCATCCGGCTGTGCCGAAAGACAGCACCGGCGTGCCCGGCAAAAAATGATTCAGCGGCTTCTTTTCAATCGGATCAATGCAGAAGCCACTCGACCGGCCATACGTAGTCAGAACAATTTCATCCCCGACGCGCTGACGAACAAAACAAGCGCCCCGCTGGCCCTCAGCCAAACGACATT
>SLBD01000095.1 GCA_007126515.1 Kiritimatiellia bacterium | reverse complement strand
GCCGGACCATCCCCACGCGTGTGGGGAAAACCCGTCGGGGATGTCGCCACCCTCGTACTGCCACGGACCATCCCCACGCGTGTGGGGAAAACACCAACATTTTGTTGAACACAAGCCACGCTTATACTGGATATTGTGTGCTTATGTCACGCTATTCTGATTTCAGAGATCAGTTAACGCCGGGACTTGCAGAGTAAGTCCCTCCAGAGACCGTTGCAGGATTATTCTTGCCATGCGGCGAAGGTTGAGAACATCGTCCCGATTGTACTCCAACAATCGCTGCAGACAGCCATCACGATTGCGATTGACCCACAATTCGCAAGCCGTGCGTCCATCGATCCCTTTGCTTAACCGAGAAATTCCCATCTGTTGCTCAATCTGCTTGAGCCCTCCTGCATAGCCATGGACCTTCGCCTCTTTCCACAAGTCGATATGGGACGGCACAAATTCCAACCCGAACCGGCGCTTTAGCAGCGGAATGTCGAAGCGTTCACCATTGAAGGTGATCAAAAGCTTAATCTGACCCCAACTATCCAGTAATCGATCCAGATCACGCTCTTTAATCATCTGGGTCAACTTTCCTTGAAAATGGAGACCGACAACCGTGACTTCAGACGCCAGATCCAAGCCCGTGGATTCCAGATCCAAAAAGGCGGTTTGCTCAGCAAAGAACGGCCACAGACGTAAGCGATAGCCAATGGGCAATCTCTGTAGAAAATAATCGACGAGCCGCCCTTCAAGCGCCGCTTCCATCTCAGGGATTTGCTCGCGTAGATGTTGGCATTTGCGGGACGATAGTGGGGGGGCAACAACCGCCAATTGCCGCCAGTTTATGAATCCATTCCGCCAGAGCATCCGCTCTGCATCCGGAGATATCCCATCAAAACAGCAAAAGCTATTCAACAGCATCTTCCTCACCATCGGGATCCGCCCACGACTCCAGAATCACTTGTAACCCGGACCGACTCATGGGGCGGCGAGCAGTAGCACCATAGTACTCCACATAAAACCCTTGCGCATTGCGCTGATCGGCTATGACCAACATGCCAAGGCCAGGGGCATTGCGCCGAATGAATTCCAGTGTTTTAGACCGTGTTCGGCGATTAATGCTGCCAACGAATACGTTGGGTTTGGGCTCAACGAACCAACGTTTCAAATGCCCTCGAATGGCAGGTGGTGTATCATTGGTAATGATCACGGTCATAGTGGCATCTTCAACAAGTCAGCAATTTCGATTGGCATGCGGGACAAGATGCGACGTTCTTCAAGGTGAGACTTGAGTCGAGAAATCGCCTCATCCTCGCTTGCATGTGGATTCAACGCCACGGCCTCGAAGGCTGCTGGCAGGGTACATTCTGCTTTATAGAGATCAGCAATATCGAACACAAAGGCACGCATGGAGTTGACGTGAATGAACCCGATCTCCGGGAGATAACCCAGCGAACAAATGACGGCGGTGGTCAGCGAGTAGAGAGCAGCATTGGCGGCAGACACGGCCCGATTGATTCCGTCGGACAATTCCCACCGGCTGGCATTGTAATTCCGCCCCTTCCATGTAACGCCATACTTCTGGCCCAAGTCAGCATACAAGCTCTTGACTCGAACGCCCTCCATCCCCCGCAATTCCTTTACAGTCTTGCCCTCAATACCTTCATGGCCGAAGCGGGCGGCAAACATGCGCCGCGCAACAGCATCCCGTTTGGAAGGGGAGACCGCCAAGCTTGCCTGATGCCGCGCCCTCTCATTGTCGTGCGTGTTCCCCACCCCCCGAGCGTAGAAGTGGAGTCCTTCCGCACCGACCCAGCAGACCGGGGTGTTGCACTCTGCGCAGACCTTCATGGCCGCATGCGTAACCGTTGTTCCCGGACCCAGCATAATCACGCTCAACGTCGCCACAGGCAACCGAAACACAGTCCGGTCGGCACCAATCCATTTGACACTGGAATCATCCACTTCCAAGCGGCCGTGCTCGAGAAAGATCGGTGTCCACCTCTCCCGCGCAGGCGTCAACGTTTCCAGCGGGGGCTTTTCGAAAACCGGCATAATCAACTCACTCTCTTTTCGCGGGCACGCGCACAATCCGGCGAGGCTTGAATTCTCGCGTAGAGAAATTGACCGGGATATCCATAACGGTATCCGTGCCGTCCGGAAAAGTGGCCGCATCCCGGACCGAGTTCAACCGAATCACGGACTCGGCATCCAATCCGGCATCTGCCAAGGCTTCTGCGAGCGTGTTGCGAACGGCATAGGGAGCGAGCGGTTGTGCCGGAATGCAAGATTTCCGGCCCAGCCAGATGCCCCATACGGGATCTCCAAGAGCGGCAGCGATCTGGGCCAGCAATGGCTCCTCCCCCGCCAGCACGGCGGCAAAGCGAGCATCGGCTAGATACTGGCGATGACTCAACACGGCATCTTTCTTCGGCCTCGGATTATCAGCGCTTCGAGTCCCTAACACCGTGTGGAAATCCTCCACACGCCGTATGGGTAGTTCACTCTCCCGCAACGGATCAACCCGGGGAATGGCGTAAAAGGAAAATCGCACCGCCTCCATCCGCTGCAACAGACGCGATTCCTCTGCGGACCCTTTGTCCAGCCCCATCGCCGCACAAATCATACCCGATATCGCGCTGCGAGAGGGATGTAGCTCGGTGGTGCGACGCTGGAAGCGACTGGACACGCCCCAGCTCATCATCGGCGCGTCCAGGAGCAAGGTCAGAAATGATTGCTCAGACATGTTTCACGAGCTCCGCACAAAAGGCATCCAGAGACACATCAGGAATCGCCACTTCCGTCACCACGGGAATGGACCATGTCGTCTTCATCGATTCATGGTGCTGTTTCAATGCTTCAACGGATTTCTCGACCCACCCATCCTTTGACCAAACGGCTTTTTCAAACGCATTCACCAACTGCATTGGCTGACCGCGATCCTTGTATAAGCCCAGCACGTAGGATGGCGGGACATGGGCGTTCATGCTGTTCTGGCGGGCAGTCGGCATCGCTAACAATGTGGCGCGAATGAATGCGTCCACGACCTGCTTGCGTTCATCCTGAGTCAGGACTTGAAGATGCCGATCATCAAACAGGAGATCGAGATTCAGGGCAGCGTAGCGGTAGTAGCACGCGGAGTTGAATTCGGCGATGCCCATATTGGCGGCTCCGGCGTCATCCCCGATCACTTTCTCGTCATCCACCGCCGTCCAGAAATCGAGATCATTTTCGGTTTTGTGAGTCGACAAGGCGTGACTGAACATCCCCGCCCCTTCCAGCGTGATGTCAGGCGCATTTGCGACCATG
>SLBD01000204.1 GCA_007126515.1 Kiritimatiellia bacterium | reverse complement strand
TTACATTAGACATAGAGTCTTTCTCTTTACCGATCTTCAATGGATTCAAATACATCAGCAAAATCGCGGGCGACTTGCTGGTTTTCAATTAACACACAATTCTCGAAATTAGAATCGGCGGCCATTTGCGAGAAATTGGCGGAGCCGGTGACCACGCGCAACCCGTCAACCACGATAAATTTGTGATGCATCGACGCACGGGAGCGGCGCAATGAAATCGGCACACATTCAATTCCTGCCTCTTCAAATCGGGCAATCACTCGCTGCATGCTCGCATGCGCAGCCTGACCGGCATCGTATTTCATCCGCACGGTCACTCCTCGTTGCGCCGCTCGTACGACCAAATCTTCCAACCGTTGACTCGTCATGCTGTAAATAGCGATCAATAATTCGCGCCGAGCCGATTGAATTTGATTGGCTATGATCTGTTCACAATCGCCATCGAAGGCGACAGTAATAAAGGCGTTGCGTCTCGTAAACCTTGCTTCTGCGACGCTGGCTGGAAGCGCCAGAACTCCAGCAAGAATCGTCAGCGCTAGTAGTTGAACAGGTCGTCGGGTTTTCATCTTCTTCCCCCTGTTATTCGCTCAAGAGATGATCAGGCCGAAAGTACACACCGGAAAGCGGTGGGACCTTGATCATGATTGAGTGTTGCTTATCCTGCCAAGGCACGGAATCGGAATGAACCACTCCGGCCGATCCTACATTGCTACCCCAATAGTGTTCGGAATCGCTATTAAAGATTTCGCGATACGCTCCCGGGACAGGCACGCCGACTCGGTAATTATGCCGCGGTGTCGGAGTGAAATTGAAGACGCAGACTACGACATCCTCAGGGTTTTTGCCTTTACGCACAAAGCTAATCAAACTCTGATCGCTGTCGTGGAAGTCGATCCACTCGAATCCGTCCCAGGAAAAATCCTCTTCGTACAGTGACGGCGTATTCCGGACCAAATGGTTCAGATCACGAATCATATTTTGGAGCTTGTGATGCGGATCCCATTGAGTCAGATGCCAGTCGAGGCTGCGATAGCAGTTCCATTCATCCCATTGTCCAAATTCCATGCCCATGAACAGCAGTTTTTTGCCCGGATGTGCGAACATGTAGGCATACAAGGCGCGCAGATTGGCGAATTTCTGCCACTGATCGCCCGGCATCTTGTCCAGCATATGCCCTTTTCCATGCACCACCTCATCATGAGAGAACGGCAGAATGAAATTTTCGGTAAAGGCATAAATCAACGAAAAGGTGATGTCGTTATGATGATATTTCCGATAGATGGGATCTTTATGGAAATATTCCAAAGTATCGTTCATCCACCCCATGTTCCATTTCAGTCCGAACCCGAGCCCGCCCAGATACGTCGGCCGCGACACCATCGGCCAGGCTGTGGATTCCTCTGCAAAGGTTATGATGCCGGGGTAATCGGCATGCACGATTTCATTGAATTTCTTCAGAAACGCCACAGCATCCAGGTTTTCGCGGCCACCGAATTCGTTCGGGACCCACTCGCCTTCCTTACGGGAGTAGTCGAGATACAACATGCTGGCGACGGCATCGACGCGGAATCCGTCGACGTGGTAGATATCAGCCCAGAACATGGCGTTGGAGAGCAGGAAGCTACGAACTTCATTGCGTCCGTAATTAAAGATCAGCGTCCCCCAATCCATGTGCTCGCCTTTGCGGGGATCGGAATGCTCGTAGAGATGTGATCCATCAAAATAAGCCAGTCCATGAGCATCTTTCGGGAAGTGTGCCGGGACCCAATCGACAATCACGCCGATGCCTTCTTGATGGCAGCGGTCGATGAAATATTTCAAGTCATCCGGATTGCCAAAACGAGATGTCGGAGCATAGTAGCCGATGGTCTGGTAGCCCCAAGAACCGTCAAAGGGATGCTCGGAAATCGGCAGCAGCTCGATGTGGGTAAAGCCTAGATCCTTCACATAGGACACCAGGTCGTCGGCCAGTTCTCGATAGGTCAACCACTCATCGCCATGCTCGCCCTTGCGCTTCCAGGAGCCCAAGTGAACTTCGTAGATGTTGATCGGTTCATGCAGCCAATCGGTCTCACGCCGTTTCGCCATCCATTCGGCATCGTTCCATTCATAGGCATCGACATCCCACACCACGGAGGCCGTGCGGGGACGCAATTCGGTCGCGAAGGCATACGGATCAGACTTCTGAGCGAGGAAGCCGTTGGCACACTTGATTTCGAATTTATACAAATCGCCGGGCTTTAGATTGGGGATGAACAATTCCCAGAGTCCGGAGCCGCCGCGATTTTGCATCGGGTGATGTCGACCATCCCAGCGATTAAACCAGCCGATCACGCCAACGCGACAGGCATTGGGAGCCCACACGGCAAAATGGACGCCTTCAACGCCATTCAATGTCATCGCATGGGCACCCATCCTCTTGTAGGTTCGATAATGGGTCCCCTCGCCATGCAGGTATAAATCCATATCGCCGATTTGCAGCGGAAAACGATAAGGATCCTCTGTTTCCCACGTATGATCATCTTCGCCGGTGATGCGATAGGTGTAGTTGATGGGTTCAGCATCCGGCACATTGACTTCAAAGAAACCGGCTTTATTAACCTTCTTCGCTGTCCACTTGCGTTTGCCGCCCTTCTCCAGTACTTGAACGGATTTGGCGTAGGGCTGATAGGTGCGGATCCACCCACCGGTTTCATCTTTCTGAGCTGGATGCCAGCCCAACACGTCATACGGCGAATACCAATTCCCGTCCACGAGTGATTGAACCACATCTTTGGGTGCAGACATTTTCATAAGCCAGATCCTTTTGTCAGGTCACACACGTTCTTTGACACATTCTCGACAGATTCACCTGTATGTGATAACTGGATTGGCCTTCGGTGTAAACAATGAAAACAGATGATTCAATTCGAGCCAGCCTGGCCCAATGCCATCGGGTGGTGATTAAGATTGGCAGCCGCGTCCTGATCCAGTCCAGTGGCCGCCCCGATCTGCGCCGCATACGGGCGTTGGTGAAGGAAATTGCGGCTCTGCACCATGCTGGCAAAGAAGTGGTCGTGGTGTCTTCAGGGGCGATTGGCGCAGGTTTGCATGCGCTCGGGCATAAAACCCGGCCGGGAACCCTGCCGGACCTGCAAATGGCAGCGGCTGTCGGGCAAACCCGGTTGATGAGCCGCTACAGCGCTCTATTCGCTCGAGAGTCGGTCCGGATTGGGCAAGTACTCTTAACGCATGACGATTTGCGGGACCGTGTCCGCCACCTGAATGCGCGCAACACGATGATGAATCTGCTTCGACACCGGATCATTCCTGTGGTGAACGAGAACGATGTCGTCGCCGTCGACGAAATCAAGTTCGGCGACAATGACCATTTAGGTGCATTGGTTGGCATGTTGCTCGACGCGGATTTATTAATCTTGCTTTCTACTGTGGATGGCTTGCGGCAACCCACAAACGGTGGCAAAACGCGACGGGTCGCTATGATTGATCACATCTCCGATGACGTGCTGGCCTTGGCCATTGATCAAAGCAGCACGTTTTCGACCGGGGGGATGCGTTCCAAGCTTCAGTCCGCTGCAGATTTTGTCCAAGTCGGCCGTAGTGCAGTGATCGCCAATGGTCGAAAAGCAAACGTCTTGCAGCGCATTATGACCGGGGCCGATGAAGGGACCTTGATCGGCCGTCCGTCGTTGGCCCGCCAAGATGCCCATAACCGCAAGCGCTGGATTGCATTCTTCCACAAGCCCCAAGGGAGCGTGATCGTCGATGAAGGCGCCTGCAAGGCAATCGAACAGCAAGGCCGCAGCTTGTTGCCCGCCGGGATTCTATCCGTCGAAGGGAATTTCCCGATTGGTGCGGTGATCAACGTCAAAACCCCCGAGGGGAAGACGATCGCGCGTGGCCTGACCGAGTATGCGAGCGAGGCGATTCAGACGATCAAAGGGCGTAAGACCTCCGAGATTGAGGCCTTGCTAGGCTCCAAGGATTATGATGAGGTGATTCATCGAGACCATATGTTGATTTTAAGCCAACAGAGGACACAGGCATGAGTTTACACGATGAAATGATCGAAATGGGTGATCGCGCCGTCCGCGCGGCTCGCGAGCTGGCCGGATTGACGACGCGCAAGAAGAATTCCATCTTGGAAGCAATGGCCGAGGAGATGGACAGTCGCCGGGCCGAGATTCATGAGGAGAACGAGAAAGATTTGGCGGCTGGCAAAGAAGCCGGGTTAAGTGCGGCGCTGTTGGATCGCTTGGAACTCACCGATGCCCGTATCGATGCCATGATCAAGGGGCTGCGCGATGTTGCCGTCCTCAAAGATCCCGTGGGAACCAAGATCACACGCTGGATGCGGCCGAATGGGTTGGAAATCGTCAAAACCCGCGTGCCCATTGGCGTGATTGCCATCATTTATGAATCTCGTCCCAATGTCACGGCGGATGCCACCGCACTCTGCTTTAAGACATCCAATGCTGTCATTCTCCGAGGGGGACGCGAAGCAATTCATTCGAATCGAGTCATCGCCGATATTCTGCAAGCTGGCGGTGCGCGTAAAGGGTTGCCCGATCATTCGATTCAATTGGTGACCACGACCGACCGGGATGCCGTGCGGGAATTGGTACAAATGGTCGGCCGCGTCGACCTTGCCATTCCTAGAGGCGGCGAAGGCCTCATCAATGCCGTTTCCACCATGGCCCGTGTGCCGGTCATCAAGCATTACAAAGGCATTTGTCACACGTACATCGATGACAGCGCGGAGCTGGAGATGGCAGTTCAGGTTGCTGAAAATGCCAAATGCCAGCGGCCTGGAGTGTGTAATGCGATGGAAACCCTGCTGGTGCATGCCGACATCGCTTCGACGTTTCTGCCGCAATTTGCCCAGCGAATGCAGGCGCGGGGGGTTGAATTGCGTGGCGATGAGGCCACTCGACAGGTGCTGCCGGACATTGCTGCTGCCACAGACGCTGACTGGGAAGCCGAGTATCTTGATTTGATCCTGGCGATCCGAGTTGTGGGTCATGTCGATGAAGCCATTGATCACATCAATACATACGGTTCGCATCACTCCGATGCCATCGTGTCCGAGACGGAAGCGCATCAAAAACGGTTCACACAGCGAGTCGATTCAGCAACGGTGTATGTGAACGCCTCGACCCGTTTTACGGATGGAGCCGAATTTGGCATGGGCGCCGAAATCGGCATTAGCACCGACAAACTGCACGCCCGCGGCCCAATGGGTCTGGAAGAGTTGACGACCTATAAATTCGTGGTCGCCGGCGACGGACAGATTCGTGAGTAAGCATGGATAACCAACTGACAGGGCAGCTTGTCCGACGTAGCGTTCTCGCGAAGTCGGATCTCGTGCCGACTGCGGCTCGCTCGGTGAGCTCGCCCTACCCTCAAGATGACCACCTTGAATTGTTGGTTTCGGAATGAACATTGAAATCGAACGAAAGTTTTTGGTTGCATCAGATGATTGGCAACCAGCGAATCGTAAAATGACGATTCGCCAAGCGTATTTGGCGATTGGCGAGACCTCAACGATTCGAGTGCGGCTGAGTGATGCGGCTGCCTGGCTAACGATCAAAGGAAAAACGACGGGCATCGCGCGACCGGAATTTGAATATGAAATTCCCTTGGCCGAAGCCGAAGAGATCGCTCAGCTCAGCCCGTATCCCGTGATTGAAAAGACGAGATATTTTGTCGCTCACGATGGAGTGACCTGGGAAATTGATGTGTTCGCGGGTGCGAACGAGGGGTTGATTGTCGCCGAAGTTGAGCTGGAACGGGCTGATCAATCCGTCGAAATCCCCGACTGGGTTGGACCTGAAGTTACAGGGGACTATCGCTATCACAATGCTTACTTGTGTCGTCACCCATATATCACATGGTCACAACCAAAATAAGCAGCCAGCACATCGGCATGAGGAAGCAAGAAGCAGTTCACATGGGCAGGAATGCCCATGTTCCCATCAGCCGGACCAAGGACATTCCTGTCCTTAATAGCTTATAGGCTATCACAACAACCAGCCTACAGCCTCTTAATAGCTTATAAGCTATTAACCCAAAAGGCAGTTGAAACGTCATGAAAAGAGGAACTCGGCTTACGAGAGCGGGCGACGAGAGCGGATTACGAGTAGAGAACTGCTTATCGTAGGACGGTCCCACTCAATGGAAAAGCGTACAGCCCCACAAGGCAGCAGGGCCGCCAAGGCACAGAGGTGACACCCGAACCCTATCCGTGTAATCCGTGTCATCCGTGGTAAATAAACCAGAAGGAGTCAATCCTTTGGCCTTTGTCGCACGTATACGAAGTTACCGGGGATTATCGCTATCACAATGCCTACTTGTGTCGTCACCCATATAGCACATGGTCACAACCAGAATAAGCAGTGGCACCGCTGGCAAATGATGCCGGGCACCTCCCTCGTAGACGGAATAGATCAAAAACTTTGACAGGACGAAGATGCCTGCTACCACCTCAAGCGGCGTCGCCGGTGAGTTGTTACGCAGTCGTCGCCACGCTCCCAAAGCCCAGGCCAACACCAACGCCGCCCAGCCAACTTGAATGCCAAATCGCAGGGCGGGATCAAGCCAGCCGATGTCTTCGCCTTGCCGATTAATCAATTCTACAAACGTCGTTTCGGTTCCCCACGTGTGCAGAAACTTCATCCACACCAGACGCAAGAAGTCCAGGGGTTGCTCGCGGATGAATTCCCCCGCTTGCTCATTGCACCAGGCCATATGCGCCAGCATTTCCTCCGGGGTGTCAATTCGTACCCGATCAGGAATATCGCTGTATAAGCCATCGGACTCGGGATTATTGGCGCTGAAGAATACCAACGGTCCCGATGTGGCAATGGTAATCGGCTGACCAAACACGGCGATGTTACGCAGCGTCCACGGCGTTAGGACGGCCACTATTGCCAAGCAAAATACGAGAGCTGCCAACCAACGCTTGGAGGCACTGCGCCACGCACCAGCGGCCACGACCCAGAAAAAAATGGCCTGAATGGGTGCCACTAACAGCGTCGCCTTCGTCAAGGCCCCCCACCCTGCTGCCAAACCGCCCAACAAGGCGCTGCCCCAGCGCGAGGGCACTTGATCCACTCGAATCCACGTCCATGCCATCAACAGGATCATCAATGTATAGAGGTAATAATAATAAGGCGTAACCAGTATATACAGAAGAGTTCCCGGATAGACAGCGGCGAGTATGGCGGCCAAACGCGCTTTTCGATGGTCACCTACATCTCGCCCGATCAAGAACACGACGACTGGAATGGCCATCGCTAACGGCACCTGCACCCATTGCGCCAGCAGCGGCGATGGGCCGAGCAAAAGGAACCATAAGCCGTAGTACCAAATCTGTCCCGGCGCATAATAAGTGATCGGGTCAATGCGGCCGGTTTCCAACCACTCCACTGCTTGCCGGTAAACGAACAAGCCGTCAAAGGTTGGTAATGACCGAAACTCCATGATCAAGATGCCTTGAGCAACAAGGGTCCACACACACAACCAACACAAGAACCAACGATCTGATCCAACCGAGATCCATCGCCGTACGTTCGCTCCGTACTTCCAAAGAGCCAAGCCAACTCCGAAACCAATTACGACAGGTACATAGCCAGCCCACACTCCTTTAAATGCAGGAAAGATAAGGACCGTCGCCAGGACCAGCCAGGCAGACACACGGAAGACCGTGATGAAAAGCCAGGAAATGAATGACAGCACTTGGTTCATAGAATCGTGCTTAAAGAATACAGGTTATTGCTGCTCCCGCAAGCGCGGGTCAAGCGCATCGCGGAGGGCATCCCCCAACAGATTGAAAGCCAGAACAATGAAGAATATAGCGGCCGTGACAAAGGCCATCTCCCACCAAATCCCATGCCACAGACGAAGGCGCGCGTTGCTGATCATGATCCCCCAAGACGGCTCCCCTTGAACTCCAATCCCTAAGAAGCTGAGAAAGACTTCCGTACCAATAGCGGCAGGAAACCGCAGCGTGAATGTGACGATGACCACATGAAAGACATTCGGCAGGATGTGACGAAAGATGATCTTGAAATGACTAATCCCCAAGGCCTGCGCAGCCACCACATAGGCCCGCTCCTTGTGTTTGATCACCTCGCCGCGAATCAAGCGGCAGAGGCCCACCCACATCGTCAACCCGATGCCTAAATAAACTCCCAGCAACCCCTGCCCCACGACCATGGCAATCGCCAAGATAAAGAGGAGTCCGGGAATGGCCGCAAACGTGGAATACAACCAGACGATAAAATCGTCCACACGTCCGCCAAAGTACCCTGCCAGACAACCAAGAATGACTCCGATGGGGATGGCGATCAATGAAGTGATGATCCCGACTTGATAAGCAATGCGGGTGCCTTGAATTAATCGCTGCAACACATCGCGCCCCAACCCATCGGCCCCGAACGGATAGCGAGCCAGCTCGCGCAGGCCATATACAACGCGACTCACCCCACTCCGCTCGATTTCCTCGCCCGTGTTGCGATCCACCTGTACGGATGCAAACGGTGTGCGCATGAAACTGGGCGGGGTATATTGATGCTCAACGTGAGTCCGCTGATACGAAGGTGTCGTATCGCGCCATTGATGCCATCGGTACACACCTTCTCCGTAGAGTGCTAGAATCGTGTAGATGCCAACGATCCACAGGCAGCCCATCGCCAGGCGATGGCGTCGCAATCGCTGCCACGCATCGCCCCATAAACCGCGCCCTGGAGCAGGCCCTGTTGTTGAATCCATATCGTTCATTTCAACTTCACCCGTGGATCCACCCATGCATAACAAATGTCGGTCAGTAGGTTTGCAAACACGTACAGAATCGAGCCGATCAAGACGATGGCTCGGATCACGTCCACGTCCGACGAATTGATCGCATTAATGCCCATGTATCCTAATCCCGGAATACCAAAGAAACTCTCCAGCAAGAGGCTGCCTGTGTAGAGGAACGGGATCGCGATTACGACATTCGTCACCACGGTGATCATTGCATTTTTGAGGACATGCTTAAACAGCACCCCCGATCGCGACACCCCTTTAGCAAAGGCCGTGCGGACGTATTCCTTGTACATTTCATCCAGCATCACAGTGCGGTAAAAGCGCAGGTCCGTCCCCAACCCACTGACCACACCCACGGTCACGGGAAGCAACAAATACGCCATGGATTCGTAGCCCCAGACTGGGAACCAGCCCCACCGGAACGCCAGCAGGTATTGCCCCACAATAATCCACACCAAATAATTGATGCTCATCAGGGCAACTCCCAAGACAACAAAGAATCGGTCCAGCCAGGTGTTGCGGAAGAAGGCGCAGATCAGTGAAAGAGAAATCGCGATCACCAGGCCAATCAGAAAAATCGGCACAGTCAGTGTCAGCGAAGGCCCAATCCCAGCACGAATCATCTGACCGATGGGTTGCTCTGTTTGGGAGGAAGTCCCCAAGTCTAATCGGATGATCTGACCCAGGTAATGGACGAATTGGGAATCAAAAAAGTGGCGGGCCCGACGTTGGAGGCGAATTGAATCCAGTTCGAGATCACCGTCAGTCACAAGCAGAGCTGGAACCCATCCGGCAGAGTCATCTTCCACTCGAAATTCGACAACCTCTCTGCGCCACCGTTCTGTAGCCGGAAGCGTCGTCACTTGCCGCCATTCCTGTTCCTCGTCTTCGCTTTTGGGACCAATCAATCCAAACTTGACCGAACCGGACTCGGGCAGCCGATAGCGAATCAGCCACCGAAAGCCTGTATCGGATCGCAGCGTAAATTCCAAAGGAATGACGTGAATCTCATCCTTGTCAAATCGCAGAAAAGCCTCTCCCGCATCCGACTCGCGTCTCACATGGCGATCGTTTCTCCACGGTCCGGCATCTGTGACAAATACCTGGTCCTCGAACGCACGGGTGCCACTCCACCACCCCATAAACAGAGGTTTGTTGAAGCCGCGCAACTCATCAAATTCCTCCAATTGCCGCGGCGACACATTACGTCCCAACGTCATCAAGGCAGGGCTGCCTCCCACCAAATTAAAAAGAATGAAGGTGATCATGATCACCCCCAATACAGTGGGGATCATTTGCAGAATTCGTCTGGCGATATAGGCAATCATCAATTAACGCCCATACTGCTGCTGCCAACGGCGGCGCGCTTCCGTGTCGATTCGATAGTATTTGGTCATGGTGTAAGGAAAATCGTGTCGTTTGTAATTCTTCAGCCAGTGATGGTACAGCCCATAAGCAAGTGGTTGTCCCCGAAAGATCCAGACAGCGTCTTCGACAACGATGTCTGCCATTTCCTGATAGATGTCTGTGCGCTCCGGCGAATCATGCATTTCGCGAGCCTGTTCATACAACCGATCAAATTCGGCATTTTCGTACTTGGCATGATTTGGACCGGGAGAGCGATTGGGTCCATAAAACAATTGCAAGAAATTCTCCGCATCCGGGTAATCGGCCACCCAGCCCACACCAAACATTTGCACTTGGCCCCGTTGGATCTTCTCTAAGAAGGTGGGCCAATTGTTGTAGTTGGGGACGATCACAACGCCGATCTCATTCATGAATGACGCCATCAACTCAGTCGATTGCCGCACTTCCGGATTATCAGCAGATCCCAAATCCAGCTCGATTTGCAATCGCCTGCCCGTCGCGGGATCCCGCCCATCAGGATAGCCCGCCTCGGCCAATAACTCACGGGCACGATCGAGATCGAATGGAAATCGCATCTCTCGCTCCCGGTAGCCAGCCACGCCCTCCGGAATCGGGCCGGCGGGTCGACGCAGGCGGTGATGATGGAATTCCTCCCACACCTTCGTATTGAAGGCGGATGTCAGAGCTTGCCGCAGCAACCGATTGCGGCGATCGATCTCTGGATTATCAGATTGACCGACAACAGGATCCAACATATTGAAGGCGTAATAGTGCATGATCAGTGTCGGCGAAGTCACCATCTGGATGACGCGCTCTTCCAATTCCGGCGTCAATCCTCGATCATCGGACAGGACCGCGTCCCAATTATCTCGCGAAATCCCCGACACCTCAAATTGTCCCCGCAAAAACATCAGCCATTGAGTTGAGCTGTCGCCGACCACATAATTGACCACGCGGTCAATGAATGGGATCTGTTCTCCAGCAGCATCTAACAAACCGGCCTCGGCATCGCCCGGCGCACCGGTTGTCGGATAACGTTCAATGCGTCCTGTTTCCGCCCACTTGGGATTGCGGACAAATTCAATCCGATAATTGGGACGCCAACTGCGAAGAATATAGGGACCGGTCCCCACCGGATTGCGCCGAAAATCAGCTCCGTAATAGTCTACGGCCTCTCGCGGGACGGCCGCAGCGTAATGCATTGTCAAAATCCACAACAACTGGGGGAAAGGACGTTTTAGCTGAATTTGCAATGTATATCGATCCAGCGCTCGCAGCCCTTCGACGACTCGATCATAATCAGTCGGTTCGTCGGATGTGCTGATCTCGCGAAATTCGTCCAATCCAACAATCCGATTATTGAATGCCCAAAACCCCGTCGACGCATTTTTTGCATCGGCCACCCGCTTGATGCCATAGACGAAATCTTCCGCTGTGAGTTCACGCCCGACACCATCCGTCTCAACGAAAGCGGGATCATCCTGAAAATAGATTCCGGGACGGATCCGGAACGTGTAGGTCAAGCCGTCATCCGAAATGGCTGGCATCTCTGCCGCCAGTGCCGGCATTACACGATAGGGCCGATCCAGATAATGATATTCCAGCAAGGTTTCATAGATTCGGCCAATCGCCATCGAGGAAGCAACATCTCCAGCACGCACAGGGTCGAGCGTGCGAATGCGGGCCGTTTCCCCGAACATCACCATTTCATCGGCATCGCCACCCGACTCCAGCGCACCACGCCCACATCCCACCGTCAGAAAGCAGACTGCCACGAGTAACAAAGCGTTCAAGGTGTCGCCGGGCACAGTGGCCCCGGCAGGACGCGCCCAGCACGCACGCCAACAGAAGCGGTTGCGGATAAAAACTAGGCTAATAGTAGAACGCAGAGGACTCATTCCACGAATGGATACTTTGATTCGGGGGACCCTGTCAAACATTGGCTTGTGCAGAATTGCTGCCAACGCACCGAATTCGTCTTGTTAAGTTCGAAAGGCTCGATCGACACATGTCAAGAGAATAAAAGTTGTGTATATTATGTATATGTT
>SLBD01000123.1 GCA_007126515.1 Kiritimatiellia bacterium | reverse complement strand
TTGTGAAACGGATTTGGTTGGTGGCACTCTGCTTTGTCATAGCCCTCGGAGTCATGGTGGTCATGGTCGTCCGGGAGGTGCCCGTATACCGAGCCAATGCCGACCTGCTATTGACTACGGGCATTCGCCTGCCGGTACAGGAACGAGAGGTCGGATATTTAAGCGGAGCCGATTTTCTACAAACCCAAATTCGGCTGATCAATAGTGGCGCGGTCATGGGCCGCGCTCGTCAACGTCTGGGCCGACCCTCGTCTGAAATTCGTGAATTATTGGTCGGTACAAGCGTCAGCCCCCTGTGGCGGACTTCGATGCTGCGAATCACTGTCACCAGCCTCGACCCGGTCTTTTCTGCTGAATTTGCCAATGCCATTGCAGAAGAGTATCTCGAATTCAAAGCAGAAGAGCGGATGACGACATCACAAAGCACGGTGATCAGTCTCACCCAACAGGCCAATCGTATTCGGGACGAGTTGCAGCGTGCTGAAGCTCGGGTCGCTGCTTTTGAGCGGGAGAACAGGATTATCGCAATTGCTGAACGGGGCAACATTGCCGCTAACAATTTAGCCAATCTGTCCTCTCAAGCGGCTAGCTTCCGCACACAGAAACTATTGCTTGAAGCGCAACAACCCTTGCTAACAGAGTCTTCTGACGAAGTCATCCTGGCGACTCTTGCCTCCTCGATTCGCCCCTTGGCCAGTGGCATGCGCCCGCCTTTGGCCTCCACGCGGGCCGATCCACAGGGAGTTTCTGGGCAGGCTGCCAGTGGTCCTGAGGCTCTGCTTGATCTTGGTATTATTGAGCGCCCATCATGGATTCAGCTCAGCCACCGTAAAGCTCGGCTGGAAGCCGAACTTGCAGAGCTCCGGACTCGCTTTCGTGATGCTCACCCCCGCATTCAAGAGACGTTGCGGTCAATTCAAGATGCAGAGCGGGAATTAGGCGTAGAATTACAATTTGCTCTGCGACAGTATTACTCGGATTTGGAAGCCTTGGAAATTCGTTATGCGGCAGCTCGCCGAGCAGAAGCCGCATGGGAAGATGAAGCCATTGAGGTGTCTCGCAAAGCAAAAGAATATGAGACTCTCCAACGTAGCGTTGAACGGCTTCGTAGCCTCTATAGCACCGTATTTAACCGTCTAAAGGAAATTGATATCTCAATCGGTATCGAGCCGGAAACGATTCAAATTATCCAGCGCGCCTCACCTCCGGGATCGCCAGCATCTCCGCAAAAACTCAGCAACATCTTCCTGGCCGGATTGATTGGGCTTGGTGTTGGATTGGGCTTGGTGTTTGGACTTGAGTTCATTGATGATTCCATTCGCTTTCCAGATGAAGTCAGCAAAGGCCTAGGCTTGCCTTTCTTTGGTGTTGTTCCATCGGCTAATTGGGATCCCTCCGACTTGCGTTCCCATATGCTGTCTAACTTGGATCAAAAATCGGGCCTGACAGAGGCCTACCGAAACATTCGTTCGGCCTTCTTATTTAGTGGCACCCCCCAAGATAATCGAGTCGTTGTGTTCACCTCCGCAGTTCCCAAAGAAGGCAAGACGACTTCGTGCATCAATCTCAGCGTGAGTCTTGCCCAAGCGGGTTCCAGAGTCTTAATTGTCGATGGCGACATGCGCCGCGGCGAAATCCACAAATTCTTTGGTTTGGAAGGTGGGCGCGGCCTATCAGATGTGTTGACCGGCCAGGCGAAGCCAGAGGCCGTCATTCAACGAACCGGCATATCCAATCTCGATGTCGTTGCCACGGGACCATTTCCGCCGAATCCAGCAGAGCTATCTTTACGTCCAGAGCTGCGCAACTTCCTTGAATTTGCCAAGCGCTCCTACGACCGAATCTTGATTGATTGTCCGCCGGTCATGGCGGTGTCTGAATCTGGGATTCTGGCCGCTCAGGCAGACGGTGTCATCTTTGTTGTTTGGGCCGGACAAACCTCGCGGCGGCTGTCTCAACTTTCTGTTCAAGTACTCAGAGAGCGTGGAGCCAATATTCTGGGTTGTGTGCTGAACAATTTGGAATTTGCCCGCGTCGGGTACTATTACTATTCGACGTATTATGGGTACTACGACTACGATTACCGTTACGAAGAAAATCGAGAACCTCGTTCCACGGCCCGCGTCTAAACCGAACTAAGCAAGCATCCATGTTTTTTGAGCGTCGTCAGATGATTTCATTGCGCGTTGTCGCGCTAGCGCTGGGCGATGCCTCTTGCGTTGCTTTATCGATCTTGCTGGCGGCACATCTGCGCTTGGGTGTTGAACAGGCACTCATCTACTTGGATGCCAACACGTTTCCATTACTCATCTTTATGGGCGTTGTTCTTCTCGTCTACTACATTGGCGGCATGTATGAACGCCAAGCGATGGCTCAAAAGAACGGGATCATGCTTCCCGCACTTCTTTGTACAAGCATCAGTGTCATCATCGTCATCCTGATCTTTTATGCCAAATTTGACCTCCTGATCGGGCGTGGGGTTCTCCTTATTGCCGCCGCCCTGATATTTGCTAGCACCACCTCATTGCGCTTTGCCTACAGAGCCGTTGCTGGATACAGTTTTTTTGTAAAAAATGCCGTTGTTGTCGGGGAAGGCAAAGACGCAGCAAGCATCATTCGGCTCTTCCAGGAATCTGGAGAATCCAGCTATCGGCTTCAAGGGGTCATCACGGACACCAAGGGAAAAGCAGGCGATTTACTGCAATCTGTCCCCATCATCGGTCAGGTTCACTCTCTCCGAGACTTGGCCAAATACTACCGAATTGAGACTCTGATTGTTGCCACATCCATGGCGCGAGAACCCAAGCTACTTAAAATCTTGCGTCCTTTGCGTTATGCGGGAATCGAGATTCTTGATTACGCCTCCTTTTATGAGCAAATTGCCCAAGAAATTCCGCTCGACCATATCGACGACGAATGGTTGCTCCATGCCGCCATGAATAGTTCACGCATTCATATCCGCAAACTGAAGCGGATTATGGATATTACGGTCGCAGTCATCGGCTTAATCCTCTCCGCTCCCATTTGTGCCTTGGTGACGGTCGCGATCTTCATCGACTCTCGCGGGCCCTTGTTCTATCGTCAGCGACGAGCTGGCCTAGATGGGGTAGAGTACACAGTGCTCAAATTCCGCACCATGGTAGCGGATGCAGAGGCTCAGTCAGGAGCCGTCTGGGCAGGCAAGAACGACATTCGCATCACCCGCGTCGGCAGCTTCCTGCGGAAATCGAGAATTGATGAAATTCCTCAGCTCATCAACGTCCTTCGGGGCGAAATGAGTTTGGTTGGACCGCGCCCTGAACG
>SLBD01000038.1 GCA_007126515.1 Kiritimatiellia bacterium | reverse complement strand
TCATGAAGAGATAAATCCTCGCTGGCGCAGTTCGGCGATCAAACGATCGACACTTTGCTCGACGGTATAGTCTGCCGTATTCAAATCCACTTCCGGCGCCAGGGGCGGCTCATAGGGATCACTGATGCCGGTAAACTGGGGGATCTCGCCGGCCCGGGCCCTCTTGTAGAGATTTTTCGGGTCGCGCTGCTCACACACTTCGAGGGGTGTACTGACATGGACTTCGATAAAGCGATCCGGGCCAATCACTTGTCTGGCATTGTCGCGATCCGCGCGGTAGGGAGAAATGAATGCAGTAATGACGATCAAGCCGGCGTCGCTAAACAGGTTCGCCACCTCCGCAATACGGCGGATGTTTTCCTGTCGATCCTCCGCAGAGAAACCCAAATCTTTGTTGAGTCCATGGCGGATATTGTCGCCATCCAGGATGTAACAGAAACAGCCTTGCTCGATCAGGGCCTGCTCCAACTGTTTGGCGACGGTGGATTTCCCGGAACCGCTAAGGCCCGTGAGCCAAAGCGTAGCCCCCCGCTGCCCGAGCATCCGCTCACGCTCATCGCTCGAAATCAGAGAATGTTCCCGGACGATATTGCGCGTCGCGGCGGTTTTTTCCGGAGGGCGAGGCATGTGGCGATCCAGAATCATGCCAGCAGCCACCGTGGCATTGGACAATCGGTCGACCAATACAAAATTGCCCGTTTGAGGATTGCGGGTGTAGTCATCAAACGCCAAGGGGCGATGCAAGCTTAGATGGACCCGGCCAATTTCATTCATGGCCAATGGCGACGCATCTGCCTTGCGCATCGTATTCACGTCAATTCGATAGCGGATGTCGGACAAGGTCGCCGGAATCCATTGCGTCGTGTGCTTCAAAAGATAGTTGTGCCCAATGGACGCGGGCTGGTCGTTCATCCATACCAGCATCGCTTCAAATTCGGTATCGAGCTTCGGCTGATTGTTGGCGTGAACAAGCATGCTGCCCCGGCTGACATCAATTTCGTCGGTCAGAGTCACAACGACGGATAAAGGCGGCCACGCTTCCTGTACTGGACCGGAGTAGGTCTCAATCGATTTTATTCTAGATACCTGGCGGGAGGGCAGACACATGATTTCCTCGCCAACCCGCAAAACACCCGATGCCACCGTCCCCGCGAATCCGCGAAAGTTGAGGTGGGGCCGAATCACATATTGCACCGGAAACCGCAGGTCCACCAGGTTGCGGTCGGTGGAAATGTTGACGTGTTCGAGATGATGCAGAAAGGTCGGGCCTTGATACCAAGGCATATTTTCGCTCGCATTGACGACGTTGTCGCCCTTCAGCGCCGAAATCGGAATGTAATGGACATCAACAAATCCAAGTCGAGCTATCGCATCGTTGTAGTCTTCCCGGATCTTCTCAAACACAGTCTCTGACCATTCGACGAGATCCATTTTATTGACGGCGACAACGACATGTTTGATGCCTAGCAGCGAGGCAATGAAGCTATGTCGGCGGGTCTGTGCGATCACGCCGAGGCGCGCATCAATGAGGACAACAGCCAAATTGCAGTTGGAGGCCCCGGTCGCCATGTTGCGGGTGTACTGCTCATGACCCGGCGTGTCGGCGATGATAAATTTGCGCTTGGATGTGGAAAAGTAACGATAGGCGACGTCAATGGTAATTCCTTGCTCGCGTTCCGCCTTCAATCCATCGGTCAACAAAGCCGGGTCAAAATCATCATTGGTTGTCCCATGGATTTTCGAGTCCTTGCAGACGGCTGCCAATTGATCTTCGTAGATCATGTGGGTGTCATAGAGGAGGCGGCCAATCAACGTTGATTTGCCATCGTCAACACTGCCACAGGTCAGAAAGCGCAAGAGATCCTTGCGCTCGTGTTGTTCCAAGTATGCTGTAATATTCATAGCGTTAAATTGCGCAACAGTAAGAACTGAATCATCGCTCGTCGATTTGGCATCATAGAGACATTGGGTCGCTGCTGTCTCGAAGATGTTGAGTCAGGGCAGTGCAAAGACTTCTAAATGCAGTCCGGTAGGATGTTAATTTGCAGTAAATTTGCAGCGCCGTTTTCTGGTCATACGTATGGGACATGCGATTGCGGTCCGACAGCATTTCCAGCCATTCGGCTTCCGGTAGCCAGCCTAGTTTAAAAGCAGCTCTCAGGGCCGCTCGTGGTGAATTGCACTCTGGCAGCCCCTCGTATTCGGCAAATGACTTGATCGTCTTCCAAGCCAGTTCAAAACAAAACTCGAAGTATTGGATGCAGCCCGCCTTAACAACATCGCGATCAGCTGGTTCGGCGAGGGCTTGCTCTAATTGCTGAATGGCTTTTTCAAAATCACGCAGCAGAATTTGCTTGTCCATATATCACCTCCGCATGCTGCAAGGCTTGATCTCGAAAACTCTTTTCCGAGCGGTTTAAATCAACCCAGTCGATGGTGTAAAGAGTGGGCAGGGATTTAAGGAAGTCGTCAATGCGATAAAACACATCTAACGGAAGAGGTTGATTTCCAATGATGCCAATGTCGAAATCCGAACGCTCTTGAGAGGTTCCTTCCGCCCGAGATCCAAAAAGGACCACCTGCTGGTCTGACAATTCTGATTCAAATTGTCTCATTCCTGCCTGAATCCAGCTCAAAATCTCGGTTTGTCTGTCTGCGCACATTGGATCATTTAGTATTACAGAGTGAGGACAAATGCTAGCGATTTGCAGAGTACCAAGCAATGGTTTTTTTCAACCCATCTTCAAAAGATGTGGAGGATTTGAAGCCGAACTCTTTCTCGGCCAACGCTACGTCCAGCTTGCGGCGAGGCTGACCGTTGGGTTTAGACGCATCCCAGCGAATTTCTCCTTCGAAGCCGGTTAGGCGGGCAATGGTTTCGGTCAAATCCTTGATGCTGATTTCATAGGCACTGCCCAGATTGACGGGGTCAGGCTTCTCATATTTTTCCGCAGCCAAAACAATTCCTTCGGCCGCATCTTCGACGTAGAGAAACTCGCGCGTGGGCGAGCCGTCTCCCCACGCTTCGATGTAGTCAGCCCCGGCTTCTTTCGCCTCGACACATTTCTTGATCAAGGCTGGAATCACATGCGAGCTGGATGGATCAAAGTTATCGCGCGGGCCGTAGAGATTGACGGGCAGCAAGTAGATGCAATTGAACCCGTATTGCTGGCGATACGCCTGCGACTGGACGAGCAGCATTTTCTTAGCCAGGCCGTACGGCGCATTGGTTTCTTCCGGATAGCCATTCCAGATATCTTCCTCTTTGAACGGCACGGGCGTAAATTTCGGGTACGCGCAGATCGTGCCGAGGGCCAGGAATTTGTCGACGCC
>SLBD01000122.1 GCA_007126515.1 Kiritimatiellia bacterium | reverse complement strand
ATAATTACGAAGCCGTTCGATTGGCAGATTATGAATCCGTGGCCCGAGTTCTGACACTGGATCCGGATGCCCCCGACGGCATCATGTATGTCACGAATCGATTAGGTGCCGCAGCGGGGCCCTTACGTCAAGGCGACACCGGCCACCGGGCCTTGTATTTGGATACCCGGCGTGGTGATGCCGGTGTCTCGACGCGCAAGAATATCACTCTGCAGTTGGATTTGAGCCATTTAAGTGCAGCGGAGCGCGCCGCACTGGACCGCGTCTTTGTCCAAGGATCCGACCCCTTCCGTGGTTTCAATTGGACCGGATCTGGCAACGAAATAGACTTCAACGGTCGAGGCAATCTAGACTGGGCCGGCTTGGATATGACGGACGATGGAACTGGTATATTCCAACTGACGTGGGCATTAACCGAAGACGGCAGGGCGCTGGATTTGGTTTCGGATCCGTTTGGTTTTAGTGAAGATTCTTTAGTGGGTGGGAATGGTGTTGATGATGTCACGCCTTTCATCGGATGGTTGCCAAGGCGGTCGCCGCGCAGCTTCTCCTACAAATTCTATATCATCACCGAATACGAAGACCTCTTGGAGATAGACGGCGGCGATATCGATGTCTACATTCAGCCCGGCTCGGAGACCAATATCGTCTTTGCTCCAGTTGATTGGGAAGGATTGGATCCGACCTTGCCGCTGGATGATTCAGAGCTGCCTGATCCGACCACACCGGCAGATGTGTTTGATCTTACTTTTGGTGCGGGTGCATTCAGCTTCCAGTACAGCAATCCTGCTGGCGAACGTTTGCATGTCATCGATTTCTCGTATGACTTGCAAGACGAATGGCGCGATCATGGATTCATCCTCCCGCTGGCATCGTTTGGTACTGTGGATGTCGAGGTGGAAGATGATGAAGAGCTACTCTTCGCGCGAATTCGAAGTGCGCGAAGGCGTGATCATCAAGGTATGCGCTGGTCTCCAAATCCCATTCCTGAAACAGGCGGCGTGACTCGGATTTATTTCCGCCAGGATGACACAGATTTGGCAGGCAATCGTCGAGTCAATATCACGGGCAATTTCCGCGGCTGGGATGGTGGTGCCCCGATGACCTTCTTGGGTGAAGGACTTTGGTATTATGACTTAGAGGTGCCTGAGGAGGCAGGAATTACGGAATTCAAGGTTCGTACTGGGGATACTTGGTGGGGACAAGGCCCCGGAGGAGATGGGAATTACCTACTGTATCGCGGTATTGCCTTTGCGACTTGGGACCCATGGGAGCCCTTGCCCGGCGACACCATCACCATCACATATGATGCGGCGGGTGGCGTGTTGCAGGCTGCTTCTCAAGTGTACATCCATCTTGGATTTGATGAATCCTGGGACCAGGTTGAGTCGCGAGAAATGACCCTTGTCGGGGGTACTGTATGGGAATACAGCATCGAAATCCCGGAAGAATTTAACACTAGCGTCAATTTTGTGTTCAATGATGGTGACGATGGATGGCACAGTGAGTCCGGTGGCGTTGATGGGCGGGCATGGCGTGCCTTCCTTGGCCCCTTTGAAGACTAGGAGCAGATATGACGATGAAATCGAATAAGGACGGATTTACACTGGTTGAGTTGCTGGTGGTCATTGCGATCATTGCGATCTTGGTCGCGCTGGTGACGCCTCGGGCATTCGACATGATTGAAAACGCCAGACGCACAGCCTGCCGCAATCAATTGCGTGGGATTGGTGTCGGCATGCTTCTCTATGCCGGAGATCACCGCGGCTGGTTGCCTGCAATCGAGCAAGCGCAAGTCTCCCCGCGGCAAAATGAGTTCCGACCCGGTCACCCGCGTGGGTTCACTTGGCACATCATGCGATTGGCCGGCTTGGAAGTGCCGGCCGATGGTGGAGGGACTTTAGAGCCAACTGGGGAATACATCACCGATCCGTCGATTTGGCGTTGCCCCAGTGATCGGGTCAATGGGGATAATAATCAAATCCGCATCGAAACGGCGAAAACATGGGATGGAACGCCCCCGTTTGATAGTCGTCGTAATGCCAGCTATGTGTACATCGCTGGATATAACATTAGTACGACTCGAGAAGGGCCTTCGATCGCTCCTGTGTGTGCAGATGAATCAAATGAAGTCGAAAATGGGACGGTCACTCCTGGTGCTATGCCGCTATTAAATGAATATGCGGCCCACGGCGAAGGCTACCGTAACGTACTGTATCTGGACGGTAGTGTACAGGCTCTTGATGATCCCGATTCTGCCAATGCCATTTATGATCCATTGCGCGATCCTGCCCGTATTCAGACAGTGGATTGATTGAAACAGATTAGTTGAATGATCAGGGGGCCTGGATTCGGGCCCCCTTTTTCTTGCTTGTTTCAAGAGATAGATATGGATGAACGAGCACGACGTGCCCGTACTTTTACCCTAAAAAGAGCAGGCCTAGTCGGGGTCAGCCCTTAAATAATAATTGACGAGCTGTGGGCCTTCTCTACAATGTCGGTCATGGCGAGAAAACCAAGAATACTAATTGCTGGTGGTATTTACCATGTGACCTGTCGTGGAAACGGGCGCAGGCGTATTTTTAAAGATGATCAGGATCGCGAGCGATTATTGGCAAGACTGGCCGAGAGCCAAGAATTGTTTCAGGTCCGGATTTTTCTGTATTGCCTGATGTCGAATCATATTCATTTGCTGGTTCAGACTCCACTGGGCAATCTGGATCGGTTCATGGGCAGTGTGCTGACCGGCTATACCGTTTATTACAATCTGCGTCACAATCTGAGCGGGCATTTGATGCAGGGCCGCTATGGATCCCAACTTGTTTCAGGCGACGAATACCTGCTGAAATTGAGCCGCTACATTCATTTGAATCCCGTGCAGATCAAGGCATGGCAGAATCGTCCGACTGCGGATCGCATCCACGAACTTCGCACATATCAATGGAGCAGTTTTCTCGAATACTCTGGATTGCACAAGCGACGGAGCTGGTTGGTATCGAGACCCATTCTGAAATGCATGGAACACTTTGGGAAACCGCCAACAACGACGGCATATGCGGCCTATGTAGAGGCTGGACTGGCGCGTTCGGACGCGGAGTTTGTGCAGTTGATGCAGAGTCAACCAATTGCCATTGGACCGGAATCTTTTGTCGACGAGATTAAGCGGCAATGCTTGGAGTTGGTTGGGAGCAAGGTGAAACGAGAGGACGTTGCACTGCGATCCATTCAGAAATGGAAGAAACCAAAGGAAGTCGAACAGGCTGTATCGTCGGTGCTGGGCGAGAGCCGTGATTTGCTGGACCAAAGAAAACGCGGGGCGATTGCCCGGGGATTTTATGCGTGGGCT
>SLBD01000118.1 GCA_007126515.1 Kiritimatiellia bacterium | reverse complement strand
CCAACTGAGATGCAACGGAATCCCTGGCCCGCCCGCGCTTTCTAGCTGTTCAATGCGCGCTTCCAGTGCCTCGATACGATCTTCATCTGCCAGAACCTGCACATGCCCGATCGCTAGGGTGGCGACAATTATCAGAGTCCATTCCAATCTGCTCATTTTCTGATCCTTCCTGTGTTTGGTGTTTGTCCAGCGCCTATCAAGTCCGGTGAAGAAGGGAGAAACAGGCTTTCAGCCTGTTATCTACATGGGCAGGAATGCCCATGTTCCCTCCCGCCGGGGCAAGGACATTCCTGTCCTTGTAAAAAAAATGCCCACACTTCAGAAACAGGCTTTCTGCCTGTTATGCAAGTCCTAACTGTCGCCTGAAAGACAGGCATGATTTCTATTCCCCTCTTCTCCCGCTGTTGAGGACCGTGTTGTTGCAAGCCGCTAGGCCTTCAAATGCCGTTTCTCCGACGCGATTTTCTCGAGGATCCGAGGTCCATCGAGCACGCTGATAAATGGCATTAAATCGTCCTGCGTCTCAATCACATAGTCGGTCAATTGATTCCGCACCGCCGCTTGGAACTCGTCCGCATTCCACGGTTTGGCAATGTAATGATGCAATTGCGCCCCGTTAACGGCCCGGACGGTGTCTTCCAATCCGGCTTGACCGGTGATCAATACTTTCCGGGTTTTCTGGTAGCGGGGATCCTGATGAAGATCGATTAAGAAGTCGACCCCGTGTTGTCCTGGCATCAAGTGGTCGCACAGCACCAAGGCAACCTCTTCTTGGGCTGCCACACAATCCGCCAACACGTGGCGGGCGTCCTCCGCATTTTCGCATCCTTCTACTCGCATCATCGTTTTGAATGGATCCAAATCGCGCAGCACAGCTTCCCGCACTTCCGCCTCGTCCTCCAAACAAAGAATTACCAATCGCTTCATAGTGAATTACTCCTTTTCTAGTTCAAACTGTACTGTTTTGAGCAATGGGAAGACAAACGCAAAACGTCGTGTGGCCGGGTCGGGACTCCACTCGGATGGTACCCCCGTGCCGAGATACAATCGCTTGAGTGATCGGCAGTCCCAACCCCAAACCATATTCAACGCGTCCTTGACGAGTCGTGAACCGCGCATCAAAAATTTTCTTGAGATGTTCGGGCGCGATGCCTGGGCCATTATCGATAATTTTTACGCAGACAACGTCCGGGGCCGCCTGCGTCTCCACGGCGAGTTGACCTTGATTTTTCATCGCATCCAAGGCGTTACCAATCAGGTTTGTCCACACCTGATTCAACGGGCCGGGGCTAACGTGGACCAGCGGCACATCCCGATAGACTCGCTCAACGGTGACGTCACGTAAGCGGTTGCTGAATAAGCTCAATGTATCTTCCAGTCCCTCTTGAACGTCGGCTTCCTGAATCTCGTTATCATCCGGTCGACTGTAGGAGCGCAAGCTCTTCACAAGTCCGCCGATCCGCTGGGAACAACTTCGCACATTCCGTAAAGCGCGACCGATCTGATAGTAGCTTTGCAAGCGGGGGATGTGCTGATCCAGCGGACCCGAGCACAGGGCATCCATTCGCTTGTAATCTTCAACATCGTGAATGCCCATGGAGACGAGTGATTCCGCCAGTTGCTCGTTCTTCAATTGAGCGGCAAGCTGCTTCCGATGCTCTCGCTGCTCCCGAGTGGATACCGGTGGCTGTTCAATCGCCCGGCGCAACATGGTTTCGAACGCATGTCCGTCATGTAATTCGCTCACCAAGTTGAGTAGATCCTGTTGCAAAAAGTCAGCCGAGCGGTCAATCGCGGCGACCGGATTATTCAGTTCATGAGCCACCCCCGCGGCCATCTGCCCCAGCGTTGCCATCTTTTCCGATTCAATCAGCAAGTTTTGGGTCCGTTGCAGTTCTTCCAACGTCCGTGCCAGCGTATCCCGCTCATGCGCCAAATGCTTATTCAACGACAACACTTCCCGCTGCAATTCCACCAGTCGCGTGCTGCGCCGCGCCATTGAACGCAGCAAGACTGTGATGAACGCCACCAGCAAAGCCTCGCTTTGCTGCAAGGCTCGATCCAAATCTTCAAACGGGATGTGAATCAGCTCTAAATCAGTTGCCGTACAACAATTGAATAGGGCGCGGCTGCGACGAGTCAATGACAACAGGCCAATGATCCGCCCGGCCGTGGCCGAGTGAAAGACCACCTCGCGACCTTCCATTTCCTGATACAGCTTTACCTGCCCCTTGAGCAGGATATAAATGCCGTCCAGCGTATCATTCTGGCGAAACAGCATCACCCCGGGCGGATGGGCGACACGGGGGGGATGTATGAGTAGCGCGTCCAGTGCGCGGATCATCCGCGCTTCCACTTCCTCGTCCGGCTCGTCGAGCAGGTTCAGCAATGTCCGGGACGTGACCACATCTGCATCTTATTGAATCAATTGTTCTGTTGTGTACTCGGGCATCAGCCCCAGCCATTCCCAGATGTGCGGAGCCACAAAAATAAAGATCAACATCCCAATGGCACCTACACACGCCCCCATAATCGCCATGTGCTTGGTTTTCACCTGACCTGTGGCATAGGCGATCGCATTCGGCGGGGTGCTGATCGGCAACATCATTGCCAGCGATGCCCCGACCGCTACATAAATGGCTGCGCCAATTCGATTCAAATCGTCTCCCAAAGACACCGATAGCGTCATTGCAATCGGAACCAACAGGTTGGCTGTGGCGCTGTTCGAAATGATCGTGCTAAACGCCAGCGCCGTCAATGCCAGCATGGCCGTGACCGCGGCTACCGGCAGATTGTCCCAGGAAATCAGCCCGATCAACCACACATCCAGTCCCGTCTCTCCGACGCCAACGCCAAGTGCAATACCTCCCGCCACCAGCCAGAGCACACTCCATTGCATCGAATGAAATTCTTTCTCCGAAATTAATTTCAAGGCCAGCATCGAAACCACGGGAAAGAAGCCGACAATGGAGGAGGGGACACCGTGCAGCGGCTCCGTAAACCACAATAGTAAAGTCGTTCCCGCAATCACATAAAAGAGAATAGCTTCCAGGCTGCGATCGTATTCACTCTCGATTTGAATGACGATTTCCTTCGCTGAGCAGGGGAAGATTCGTGTCAACAGCTGCCAGGCCGACAGTAGAATGATCACCATGAAGGGGAAGATCATCGCCATCCACTCGATAAAACTGACTTGAATGCCCATGCGGTTCAAGGCCCCCAGGGCAATCGCATTGGGAGGAGTTCCGACCGGGGTGCCCATGCCGCCGACATTCGCCGCAATCGGAATACAAAGAGCCAACCCGATGCGGCCCCGATCTCCTTCAGGCAAACGCGCAATCACCGGCAAGAT
>SLBD01000059.1 GCA_007126515.1 Kiritimatiellia bacterium | reverse complement strand
TTCGAATTAGCGACCGCCGCCTTGAGATTGATCGAGCAAACAATACGGCTCAATTACGATTCACAGCGCAGGGAAATCTTGAGTTAGGTGCGAATACAGAGTCGCAGCTTCATGCATTTGAAGTCTTCTGGATAAAGACGGATGGTGATTGGTATATCCAACGCGCCTCTACCGTGCAATCAATCCGGCAACCGGGGCGGACTGGAGCGCTCCAGTAATACCTATATCCCCCGTTTTCCTCCATGGCCGCCTCGGCTCGATCGGTGTGCTTGTATCGGAGGACAAAATGAGAATGAACTAAAACGTAATCAATTGCCCTTGCCGGGCCAATTCAGCCTGATCCCACGCAGTGACGATCTCGGCATTACGACGTTCAGCAGCCTGGTCATTTAGGTCTTCAGCATGATGCGAGATCAGGAGTCGTTGAACGCCCGTACTGCGAGCCAGCTCGATGCCCTCCTGCCACGTGCTATGGCCCCACCCCTTGAATTTCTCGTACTCTGCCACATCGTATTTCCCATCAAAGATCAGCAGGTCTGCAGGCGTAGGCTTTGCACACAATCGACGCAACCATTCTTTCTCGTACTCTTCGGACTCCTGCCACTCGACATCTGTGGCAATCACCAGAGCTTGTCCTGTTGCAGGCTCTTCAATGCGGAAAGCGGTGCTCCCCCCGGGATGACGTAGTGGACACCAAGTCATCTGCAACGAGCCGTAAGCACAGGGCTGCTCCATGGATTCATCGTCAAGAATACGGAACCGTCGCCGCGAAGCCATCTCCTCCAGCGGCAAGGGCCAAAAGGGCGGATTCACAAAAGAATTCGTGACATCTTCCACGGTTAATTCATCAAAGATCCGAGCTGCGAATTCCACAGTCCACCCCTCCTCGTATAAGGGAGGAAAGGCAGGCAAACCCACCATATGATCCAAATGATAGTGACTGAACAAGAAACACAGTGCCCGGACATCCGGAGCTGTTTGCTGCAAATGTTGCCACACATACGACAATCCAGAGCCCGCATCGACAATCATGCGTTCGCCCGCATCGCCTTCAACCAAAAAACAGGTTGTGTCACCGCCAAACGTGGTATATCCAGGCTCGGTCACCGGACCGCCGCCCCGAACTCCTCCAATGTACAATCGCATCTCTTTCCGTCCTTGCAGCTATTTTTCCGTCAAGTTCCAGATGCCGTCCCACGTCTCTCCACTCGCAGATGAGAGGCGGCGACATCGTTGAGCATATGTACAGGAAAGCGGATCATTCGTCCACTGGTCAAATAATTCAGCAGCAGCTTCATAATTCCCCTGCTCGCATGCCTCCATGGCCTTCGCAAACTCACTCAGAGAAACGGCGATAGATTCACTGGTCAACGCCAGCGGTTCAAAGACTTGCTCCGGCGTTTTTCGGCCGACCACGCGAATCCTGCCAATGGGGCGACCGACAAATCCATCACCTGCCGCCGCCCATGTTGACTCCGCAACCATGATGGCCGTCCCAAAGACTTTATTGGCCCCTTCTAAGCGCGATGCTAGATTGGCGGCATCGCCCAAGACCGTGTAATCAAATCGCTCCCGGGACCCCATGTTGCCGACGACCACATCCCCTGTATTTACACCAATCCGCATAGTTAATTCGCAACCGGTCCGTTCCAGAAACTCGGGACGGCGCTCGGCTAAGCGTTTCTGACATTTCAAGGCGGCCCGCACGGCCCGTTCGGCATGGTCCTCTTGTGCCAAGGGAGCATTCCAAAATGCAATGATCGCATCCCCCTCATATTTATCCAGTGTTCCCCCTTCCTCCAAAATGAGTTCGGTCATATCCGACAGATAATCATTGAGCAGAGTGGTTAGTTGTTCGGCATTCAGCTTTTCGGAGATGGCGGAAAACCCAGCCAGATCGGAAAAGAAAATGGTGAGGGTCCGCCGCTCCCCGCCCAATTTCAATTGCTGCGGATTCTGCAGAATTTGATCAATCACTGCGGGACTCAAATAATGCCGAAAGGCACTTTTGATAAAATGCTTCTGCCGCCCTTCGAGGGCATAATTGATTGTCAAGCCGCCCACCATGGACACAGCCAGAGCAACTGTCTGAGGCACAATCGGCCACCAGAGACTAAACTCGTACAGATAGAACCCGATCGCGGACGGCAACGACAGAAGAGCAATGAACCAGGCCGCCAAACTCCAGACTCGGCGAGAAAAGACGATCACCATAGCGCCGCAGCCTGCCAAGACCATCAGGAGCAGCAACTGTACGTTTCGTGGCAACGTCCGGACAAAATCGTTGGATAAGAAGTTATCCAGCATGGTCGCGTGCACTTCAACACCCGGGGTGACGGGACTCATGGGTGTCGGCCGCAAATCCAACAGGCCTGGCGCACTGAACCCCAACAACACATACTTGTTGTCGAAGACAACGGGCGACAGACGCGGACGCTCACCACTTTGGATGCGAATTTCATCCTGAATCAGTTGAGCGGCCTGGAATCTTTCATGGGTGCCCGGTGGACCTCGATACCTCAGAATACTGCGTCCTTCTGCGTCCACCGGAATCCGGCGACGCCCGGAAAGGATACGATTGCCCTCCATGCGCAACTCCGGCAATCGACCACGGCTTGGTGATTGGGCCGCCATATACGTGCCGAATCCCAGAGACGGAACAAACCGTCCATCGAATTCGCGGAATAAATGAACTCGCCGAATGATGCCATCGCGATCTGGAACACCACGAACATCGCCGAGGATTGTGGCATTGGTGGCGACAGCGGGAATTGGCATTGCGACGCGCTCCATGCGCATGTCGGACAATGTTCGTTCGCCTCGCCATGCTTCGAAACCCGTCACGTTCAAACTGTGATCAGGAATATGGCTCGGCCAGTTGGTATACCGCCCCCCGGGATCACCCAAAAAAGCCGCAGCGACAAATGGTGGCCCCTCACGGATCGCCTCGCCGAACAGAGGGTCATCAGCAGCATCGCGAAATGAGTGGTCTAGGAACAGGACATCAAAGGCTACCGCCCGGGCACCGCCGCGAGACAGAAATTGCAGAATGGCGGAATAGACTTCACGCGGCCAGGGCCAAGGCAAACGCAACTCATCGGCAGCCCACTGTAGACTTTCTTCGTCCACCACAATGATCTTAATGTCTTCCGTAGCCACACCGGGCCGGGAACGGACATTCACCCGCCAATTCCACGTCGTGAATTCAATCCGCTCCAGCCACCCGCGGCCATCCAGCCAGAAGGCGAACAGGGCGGCGGCGATGCCCAAAGCCAGTGCGTAGCAGATTTTTTTGATCAAATCGTTAGATTCCTTGCATGGCCCGCTCAAAGCGCGCCTGCCGTTCCGCCGGAACCGGAGGCACAGGGGCATTTAGTTCGCGCATGCGCCGAATATC
>SLBD01000127.1 GCA_007126515.1 Kiritimatiellia bacterium | reverse complement strand
TTGCTGCCGCCCACTCCGTCACGATGCACGTAATCCCAATCGGGCCATCGCCACCTGCGCCACATGGTTCCCAATACTCAGGGAGGCCGTTGCGGCTGGGGACGGGGCATTCAATACATGAATTTGGCGAGATCCTTCAAGAATTCGGAAGTCATCCACCAAGCGTCCATCCCGGCCGACTGCCTGCGCCCGGACGCCCGATCCATGCGGCTCCACATCACTCACCCGCACATCGGGGACCAATGCTTGCAAGGCGTGAACAAAGGCAGAGAGGGACCGGGCTCGCCACATCTCCGCGCACCCCATTCGGGCATAGCGGCCCGCCATCCGCCAAAAGCCCGGATAGCCGAGAATGCGGAAATCCCGACGGGATTTATCACCCGATTGATACCAATGACGCCGAAAGGTCAGCACCGCGTTGGGGCCTGCTTCGACACCCCCATGGACCATGCGGGTAAAATGTACGCCCAGAAATGGGAATTGCGGATCGGGCACTGGATAGATCAAGTGACGGACCAGTGATTCCGCCGCAGGCTTCAATTTCACGTACTGGCCACGGAACGGAATGATCCGGACATCGGGATTCAATCCCGCCATCTGCGCAATCCGATCTGAATCCAGACCAGCACAATTAATGATGTGCGAAGCCTGTTGTTCCTCATCGCCCGCCTGCAAGACAAAGCCATTGCGGTCCGCCCGAATCGCCCGGACCGGTGCCGCAGTCCGAATCACACCCCCCGCTTCGCGAATCAGTCGCGCATAGGCTTCGGCCACACCCACAAAATCCACAATGCCGGTTTGCGGCACGAGCAGCCCGGCGACGCCTGCTACATGCGGTTCGCGCTCGCGCATTTCTTCCAGCGAAAGCCGACGAACCCCATCCAGCCCATTCGCCACACTGCGCTCTTCCAACATCGCCAGCGCAGGCAGCTGATCCTTTGAGACCGCGACCACGATCTTGCCGCACCGCTCATGGGCCACTCCTTGCTCCGCGCAGAAACGATACAAAGCCTCTCGGCCTTCCACGCAATAGCGGGCCTTCATCGAGCCGGGGCGGTAATATAATCCAGAATGAATCACCCCACTGTTATGCCCCGTCTGATGGGCCGCCAGGCGAGACTCCGCCTCCAATACACAAACATTCGTGATGCGCTGACGAACCAACGACAGCGCGGTCGCCAAGCCAACAATCCCTCCACCAATGATGACAACAGGATGTTTCATTCTCCAACGCACCCCACACGGCCTGCCCAGAACCTTTTCGTGTTTCTCTGCCTGAAAACCGCTTGATCCAAAAACATTCGTCTCGTCCCCTTTTGTACAAGGCCGCAACGATACGCCTTGCCCTCTTGTCCGACAAGCTTGGGATTATCCAGCCATTCTCAGTATGCCCACCTCGGCTCGCTCAGTGAGCTCGCCCTACCTTTCAATTCGCTCTTTTCCCAAGAAACAAAGGTAGGGCGAGGCGACTCGCCGAGCCGCGAGACTGATTGGCGATCATTACGAGAATGGCTTATGGATTCCCGATTGCTCTGCCTCGCCCCATCGGCTATCGTTCACACATTCATGCCCTCGTAGCTCAGCTGGACAGAGCGTCGGATTCCTAATCCGAAGGTCGCGCGTTCGAACCGCGCCGGGGGTACCAGTATGACTTCATTGCTGAACGTTTATATGGCTCTGAATGATCCCCAAGAACTCTCGGGCATCTTCATCGTCTGGAACCATTTCGAGCCAGCGGCTCACATCTTCAAGGGCCGCATTGAAATCACCTGTCATCATTCGCCATTGCGCCCGCGTCCGGCGGGCAGCCACATGGTACGGATCCAATCGCAGGGTTTCTTCTAAACTGGGCATGGCTTCGGCCATGCGCCCCGCAAACATCAATGCTTGCGCCAGATTCCAATGGGCTGGGGCGAAGGAGGGCCGGATGGAGACGGCCTCGCGCAGCAATCGCTCGGCCTCATCCAAGCGTCCCGCGCTGCCTTTGAGAATCGCTAAATTAATGATCGGCGTGAGATCTCGTGGATTCAGTTCCCGCGCTCTTTCAAATAAGAGCTGAGCCTCGGCCAACTGTCCTTCCTGCTGCCTGATAATCCCGACCCATGTATGCGCTCGTGCGCTGCGCGGTTCGGCCCGCAACGTGGCGCTCCATAGAGTGGCATCGTCTTGGAATTGTCCGACCCGATTGATTCCAATCACTAGATACATTGCCGCAATGACGGCTAATCCGCCGATCCGCAGCCAAGCTTCTCTCTTGTTCTTCAGCGTCCCCCCCACAAGCATCAAGGCTATGCCGATCGCAAACCCCACCACCATCGGTGGCATGTAGCGCTCGGCCATGGGATTCAGCAGAGGAATTAAATTCGAGACGGGCGCAAAACCGAGAATCATCCAGGCCAGTCCCCAACAAATCCACGGCTGACGACGCATCCACGCCCATATGAATCCACCCACTGTCAGCAAACCAAGCAACAGTCCTGCCGCAAAACGCCCATCGAGCATCGAGCTAATCGGGACGACAACTCGATCAACGATCAAGGGAGCGGGTACAATGAGAACACGGAGATACAGCGTCCACAACCACGGCAGTGTGAACAGATTCTCTGGGAACAGGAGCGATCGACCATTCCATTCGGCCCCCATTGCTTGCCACGAAGAGGTGGCGCCGCCTTCACTAGCTTCCGTAGCCGCCAACAATCCATAGGCGATAACAAAGGCAATCGCACCTGCGCACCACCCCATCGCGGGCAACCATCGTGGCCGCCCTTTGGGGAAAAGCCACCAGAAACTGGCAACGAGAAACGGCACCATCACGCCCGATTCCTTGCTCAAAATCGCAGCGGCAACTGCCAGCAAACCAACGCCAGCCCATGTCCAGCGTTGCCATGCTGTCTCCCGCACTGCCATAGAGAAGGACGCATGCAACGCCATCAAGGCCCAGACAAGGACCATTAGGTCAGGCCGGAAAGCTGGGACTTGTACGGATTCAATCAAGGCGGGATGCCAGACAAACAACCAAGTTGCGCCCCATGCAAAGAGTGGCATCGTCTGGTTCTTTTCCAAGGTCGCACTGACACGCAAAAGGAAGGTATACAACAAGCTCATTGCCGCGAGCAGCCAGAGGTAATTGGTGGTCCGCCAGCCGGCAGGCTGGTCTCCCCAAATCTGCTTGTCGATCATATAGGAGACCAACACCAGGGGGCGGCGGCCATTGACGAGGGCGGGGTCACTCAACGTCTGCAGTCGCAGCACAGCGCTCCACCGTCCCTGCGATTCCAGAAATGATTCTGCAACGATCTGGCCATGATCGTCATAGACAAATTCGTGTGTCAGCCCACGCAAATACGGCCACAAAAACATGAACAGCAGGGCCAACCACCCCACCATCGCTTGGCGATTACAATTCGTATGTGTCTCAGACATACGATACGTTATATCGTTTTCCCCAACTCAATCAACTCACGAGCCAGCTCTTCCTCAGCTCCATCCATCTCGCGGACCACAAGTGTTTCTAAATCAGCATGTAAACTCTGTAATTGTTCATGAGTATCCCACACCAGCTCCATAAAGATCGCGTCCCATTCAACTGGCACCCATTCAACCAGTGCCTGGCCATGATCGATCGCCGTTTGGGGCACCGGACCATTGGGCCGTTGCATCAGTACCACACTGGCCAGCAGCACGACCACGGCCGCCGCCGCATACGTCCAAGCATGAACGGATTGAACGTCGCGTTGCCCTATTTGCGGGACACATTCTTCTGCAACTGTGCGAATTCGATCTCGGCATGTCGAGCTGACAGGCCTGTCCGCATCAGAGTCGCGCACAGCTATTTGCAATTCGCGCAAGGATTGTTGCTCGGCACGAAGATGCGGTTCTCGCCGCAAGGCCCAACGCAAACGCCACCGCCGCCAGCAGGACAGATCGCCTGCCTGATCCAGCAATAGTTCATCAATCCATCTGTCCATTTTATTCATGACATTACTTTCCTAGCGCTCGATACTCGTCCTGCAATTCGTGTCGCAATTTTTCGACGGCATACCGCATCCGCGCCAAGGCGGTGTTGAGAGGAATGTCCTGAATCCGGGCAATTTCCTTGAAGGATAATTCCGCGTCCATTCGCATGGAAAACACACTGCGCTGATCGGCGGGCAACCGCTGCACCGCAGCCTGAATCCGCTCCTGAATATCCACTGCGGCCGCAGCCTCCAACGGAGTCGCATGCGGCGTGGCGACAGCCTCCTCGCGTGATCTGCGATCCCCCGTCTCGTCCTGCAAGCTGACATCTGGACGACGACGACGGGATCGGTCGATGAGCACATTGTGTGCGATTCGAAAAAGCCAGCTCAGCAACTTTCGAGAATCGAATCTGTCGAGGTGACGAATGGCGCGGATCCAGACTTCCTGGTATACGTCTTCGGCTTCTTCGCGCGCATCGATCATCCGCAGGATGAAACCAAACAAGGGCCGCCGATAGCGCTCCACCAGGACCTCTAAGGCCGCGACGTCGCCGCGCCGGTATCGATCCAAAAATGCCTTTTCCCCATTCATGTCCCTGATGCCAATTCATCTGCCTTACCCTCACCCGCAGAACGATGAATCCGGACTTTTATTGTAAACACTTACAATTTTGCCGTAGCAGCCAGAGCGGCCGCCCCCATACACCCAGCATCGTCGCCCAACTTGGCGGCTCGAATCTTGACCGCCGCGGCATATGAAGGCAAGGCCTCCGCTTGCACAGTTTTTGTAAGTTCATCAATGTAGATGGGGCCCAAGGCCTCTATCAATCCGCCTCCGAGGACGAGTACATCTGGAGCCAACAGATTGATTACACCGGACACAGAAATCCCCAGCAGATGGGCGGAATGGCGGACGATCTCTTCAATGATCGTATCTCCCTGAGCAATGGCTGTCGCCAAGGTGCCGCTGCGGATATTCGTCAAATCTGTGCCCGCCAATTTCTGCAAAGCGGGTGCTTGGCCACGATAGACGGCTTGCGCGGCTTGCGCGGCGATGGCGAGACGACTGGTCATTGACTCCAGCGTACCCGCGCGACCCGGTCCGGCAATCACTCCCCGTGGATCGACAGGGAAATGCCCAATTTCCATGCAGGAACCCACTTTGCCTCGGAAAATGTTGCCCTCATAAATACAGGCACCGCCAACGCCCGTGCCGGGGAATACGCCAAGCACGCACCGGGCACCTTTGGCCACGCCGAACTGATATTCGCCATAGGTCCCAGCATCGACATCATTGGCGATCACGACGGGACACTTAAACGACTTCTTCAGCGTTTGTTTAACAGGGACATTGCTCCAGCCGAGGTTTGGCGCTTCCAATATAATGCCGCGATCGATATTCAGGGGACCGGGACACCCCACACCGATGCCGCCGACTTGATCGCGAGATATTCCCGCTTGCTCTAAAGCGGCATCAATGGCGGTAATCATCCGATTCAGGCCAGACTCGACCCCCAGATTTCCTTTGGTCTTTTTCCGAGAGAAAGCCAGCTTCTTAAATTTGGCATCGAACACCGTCGCCATCATCTTCGTGCCGCCCAAATCAAATCCCACCCAATATGATTGTTTACCCATTGTCTCTCTCCATCGTTGATTTCAGATGCAACGCTTCAACCATGAACGAATCTACTGCCCTCAGCGTTCTTCCCAGCGAGCCCGGTCGCTGAAGAAGATTTGGTCTGGAGGCAACAAGGGAATGGCCCGCGGCAGCGGGAAATCTCCGGGAATCCGCCCTTCCATAATCGGCATCCAGGTTTCATAGGCAGAGGATTGCAGCACACTGATAAAGGGCTGATCTCGGGTGATAAGCGTAAAGTAGAGACCGCTGAATCGATGCATATAGTCATGGATGTCATAAAACTGTTCGACGCTATACGGCAGTAGAACCGAGACACGATTCCCGTACCAAGCCGTAGCCCACGACATATCTGTGCAAATCATTTCTGTGGGTTCCAACATGTTCGACACAAAATGAATGAGTCGAGGAGAATAGGGAGGATAGGTAATTCGTGCTCGCGGCGGCATCAATGTAAAGATCATCGGCAAACCGACCAGCAAGAACAGCACCCCAATAACCGTTCGATTGAGAAAGACCCACCGCAATTGCAACCGCTCCAGTAGGAGCATGAAGAAGGCCAATCCATACAAGATGACAAACGGCCAGAACATAGAAGCAAATCCAAACGCGGATTCTCCGAATAAGGCACCGACCACCATTAGTAATACGAAGGACAAGGCAAGTCCCCACCGGAGGGCGTGCACAGGGAACCGGACAAAGCGATAAAAATAGGTGGTGATGAAGATCGCAATTAAAATGCCATTGCCCAAGGTCAACATCGATCCTTCGTAAAAGGTCCGAAATTCACGCTGCAATCGATCCGGAATTGCACTGAGCACGGTGCCGATACCCACGTTCAATTCCAGCGATCGTTCCAAGGCATTCCCAGGAAAATCTCCGCTGCCTTGCAGAATCAAATAAGGCAATAGCCCCAAGGGACCAAATCCGAGGAACAGGTTCCGCCCCATCCAAACGCTAGCCGGGATCATAAACACGCCGAGAAAGGTGAGAATACCCATCCAACAACGTCCGCGCATCGCCCAAGCCAGATAAACCAGCAACCCGGGCACCAGCACCACCGCAGCAAAGCGCGTCAAGAAGGCAAGACCACAAAGCAAGGCCGAGAAGACAACCGGCAGCACCCAATTCCATGACGTATCCGATTCGTCTAACCGTCCCACAGCAATGACCATCGCATATATAGCAGTGACAGCGAAAAAAGTCGCAACCGGGATTCCAGTGCCAGAAAGACTGTCTCTCCAAACCATATCGCTGAGGAAAAACAGCGACATCCCGATCAACGCGATCCGATGATCAAACAAGCGCCGTCCCAACAGCAACACCATGATCCCAACCAGCACTGAAAAGAAATGGTTCAGCAGCATAATGCGGGTTTCGGGAGCGTAGACTTCATGGGGCCCCGCCGGCATGCGATCAAAATCGATACCAATAAATGAGGCCGCCAAAAGCGCAGGATAAAGAGGGGCGTGGATCAGATCCGGATGGCGTCCCAATTGTGCGCTCAGGTCTTCAGACGCATTCGTCACATACCAGATACTTAACGGTCGAACATTCTTTGTGATCAGCCAGGGTGCTTCCAGCGAAATATTGCGGCCGAGCTGCGCGTATTCCATTGCCTCCGCGTCCCGCAACCCCTTGTATTGATTGGCCGTATAGACCACAATGACGACACCAACAAACAAGATGTACAGCAACAGCTTGATGATGGTTACGCCAATGCCAGAATCGACATTGTAGACCAAATCCTGAATTCGCGACTCAAAGGGTTTTTTTACCATAGTAGAACCTGTAAGAAAGATGGGTGACACGCTACCAGTGATCCGCCATTGAATCAATAGCGGAAGGGAGCCGACAGCAATCGCACTATCTACACGAATTCAACCCGGATGTCTCTGCGTTCTGTAACTTTTCCAATTCGCTGCGATCCCGGCAGACAATCCAAAACCTCTTCCGCAGCCGCAGGACGACAGACAAGTACCATGCCGTACCCCCCATTAAACGTCGCCAGGACCTCGGGCTGCGACATACCCGCCAACTCGCCAAACCAGTGAAACAATTCGCAATGCGGCAATTCAAAAGCGGCCGATTCAAGCTCGGCCCCGCACGAGTCAGCCAGCGACCGCGGCAAATTTTCGATATAACCGCCACCCGTAATGTGGGCCAGCGAAACAACCTCGACATCATGGGCACGAATGGCATCAATACAATCCACATACAATCGAGTGGGTTCCATCAGCCAGTCCCGAATCGGCCGCGTCTGTCCATCGAGAGTCAATAGCTGCTCAAGGTCAACCTCGCGCTCGGCAATCACCTTTCGAATCAGCGAATAGCCATTGCTATGAAAGCCACTCGACGGAAGCCCAATCAGCGTATCGCCGGGCACGGTGCGCGCAGGATCGAGGATATCTTTCCGCCGCACGCCCGCCACTCCAAAACCGGCCAAATCAAACTCCTTCCCCTGGTAGAGACCCGGCATTTCAGCCGTCTCCCCACCCACCAACGGCATAGTACAGGTGTCACATGCCGCTTGAATGGACTGAATGATCGTTCGATAGATGTCCGGCTCGATCTTGCCCGTCGCATAATAATCGAGAAAGGCAAAAGGCTGGCCTCCACAGGTGATCAGGTCGTTGTACACCATTCCCACCAGATCTTGCCCAATGCCCGACAAGCAACCCGTTTGCAATCCCAGCAAGAGCTTGGTGCCGACACCATCCGTGCCAATCGCCAAATAGGAATCCGCATCCCCAAGCCAATCCGGCAGGGACAGCAACTGACAAAAGAAATCTCCCGGCAAAGGCCCACCTTGACCAGAACCTTTCATCAATCCGCGAATCAACGCGCCGGCTTGCTCTGGATCAACACCCGCAGCGATATATTGATCGTAACTCATGAAGGAGCTCCCGTAGCCGTTGATTCAGAGGATGGCTGTGCGTCTGCATCTGGCTCCCCGCCTTCATTGCCGCCCAGCATAGCAACGACCTCTTCCTGCACATGAGTCAACTCGGCTAATTTCAATTCCGGATCGGGAATCACAAATGTTTCATTGGTCTTGCGATATTCGTAAATCCGCAGCTTAATTCCGTCCTCACGTGTTTGCACATCGCGTTCCACAAGCAAGCGCCTTCGTTCCAGCATCACTGCCAAAATATAAATGGTGTTCCGGTGTTCCGGCAGGTTCTCAGCCACCAATTTTCGCAACAGAGACTCCGCCGTTTCCCGCTTCACTGTTTCTGGCGGCGGTGGCGGAGGGAGACGGAACGTACTTTGCCAAATACTCAATGCAGGTTCGTTCGCCACCTCCGGCCAACAAGCCAAACAATAATCCGTCCGCTCATACCCTGTTTCGCCATAGGTCAGGCGCGACATAAACGACTCCCCATCTTCGAACGTCTTGCCACAACGAGCGCAAGCCTCCGCTCGAGACCGAATCTCCCAATCCTGTTTCTGTGTAATCATAAAATATGCCCTCGTGGCTGCATCTTCAGTACATGCTCGTCCCACACGGAGAAGTCTCGCCGAATCACTGATTTCTGTCCGACAAGCCGCGCTGTTAACGCCGATCAATCTGCATCATCATTCTTCGTCAACTTCGGCCTGAACGGCATCCGGAAAGCGCTCCCTCAGTTCTGCCAATGTGCGTTCTTTTTCATCCGTGCGGCCTTGCCGTTCCAAGGCTGCCGCAGCCCGTTGTAAAGCGGCAGGCACCCATTCTTGATCGTCAAAAATGATACCCACAGCCAAGAAATAACGAGCCGCCGATGAATCATCTTCAAGCCATTCAGCTGCTTCGCCCAAGCCGAAAATAGCCTGCGCCCGCAAATCGATCCATACATCAGTTGCTTGGCGAGCGACATCTTGAAATAATGTGCGCGCTTCTTCGATCTTTTCTTGCGACACATGCAAGCGAGCCAAGGCAAGAGCGGCCTCGGCTCCATCCCGCGTCTCGGCAGGTTGCGCCAAACTGCGCTGAAACGAGGTTATTGCAGCATCAACATCCCCTTGTCCCTGCCAGCCTTGCCCCTGCAACGCATACCCAATCTGTCGCCAAGCATCCGTTGTTGCTCTCGCAACTAACACGCCAGCCACAGCGGCAGCCTGCGGATACTCCCCCTGCTCCAAACGATACACAGCCAGCCATTCCAACAAGGATTCCGGCATCTGTTCACCCTGTTCAGGAACCAACTCCTCCAACAAATCGGCGGCCTCGGCAACCTGTCCTTGCTGATGCAAATTCACGGCCAATCGATATTGCACATCTCGAGCCAAAGCGGATGCCGGCTCGGCGGCCAACGCCGCCCGGAAACTCTCTTCAGCCAGCGCAAACTCTCCCTCTTGCTGCTGAATCACACCAATCTGAAAATGGGCTTCCGCCTCCCAACGCGAACCCGGCTGCGTCTGCAAGAGTCGTTGCAGCGTCTCTGTCCCCTGCTCCACCCGATCCGTCTGCAGATACACCAAACCCGTTTGATACAGAGCCTCAGAGACCAGGGCATGTCGTGGGTGCTGATCAATCAACTCATTCCACGAGCGCAGCGCATCGTCCCAGCGCTCCAGCATCCCGTAGCAGAACGCCGCCGCCATCCACGCATCGGGTGCCAGCTCGTCCGCCGGGAATTGGGTCGCTAATTGCCGATACGCCCGCGCCGCCTCCGCAAAATCACGGCGGTTTTGCAAGATTTGCGCCAGCCGAAACCAGGCGCGCGGAGCCAGCTCCCCTTCCGGCTCTGCATCAAGCAACAAACGATAATATTGCACCGCCTCATCCACACGGCCCACTGCCCGATAGGACTCAGCCAGCAACCAATATAAATCAACGCGAAGATCTTCATGCGGCTCGATAGCAGCAACCAGCTCAAGTACATCATCAAAATCATCTCTCCGAAACGCCATAACCGCCTTTTCATAGGCGGCAATTCGCCCCCATTCTCCGTCCCGTCCATCCAGTTCGATCAGGGCAGCATACGTCGCCTGCGCTTCTTCCGTACGAAGCAACTGCCGTTGTACATTGGCCAGCAAATACAACCACTCTACCAGCTCATCCCCCTCCTGCTCCGCCTCCACCGCCGCCTCAGCAAGAGTCAAGGCATCAGCGAATCGTCCCACATGATAGTAGGACCAAGCTGCCTGCAAGGCCGCTTCTGCGGCGCGTCCACTGTCAGGATGATCGGCAAGCAATCGATCATAAGCCGCAGCGGCCTCCTGATAACGAGACAACGTAAACAACCAATCCCCCTTTTGAAACCACGCCTCAGCCGCCGCAGCTTGCGTCGGCGGATCAGCCAGCACACGTTCATACAATTGCACCGCATTCCCCGCCCGCTCAGGATCCAGCCGCCAAATCGCCGCTAAATCGAGCGCGGCATAAGCGGCAAAAGGACTCTCCGAATGATTCTCAAACACCTCTGTGTAGAGTTCTTCGGCCGCCTCTAAGCGACCCAGATTGCGGGCCGCCTCTGCTTGATAAAACAGCGCCGCCGCGATCAGCTCCGGACGAGTTGGAGAATCTTGCAGAAAAGCGGAAAACAATTGATAGGCATCTGCATCCCGCCCCAGCAACAGCAACACCTCTGCGCGGCGAAATTCGGCTCGTTCCCGAAAAGCGCTGTCGGAAAACTCATTGACGACACGCCAGTAAAAGCGTTCCGCCGCGCGCGGATTGCCCAAGCGACGATGACTCTCGCCCGCGCGGTACAGCACTTGATCCAGCAGGTCCAACTCAGGATGCTCGCGAGAAATGCGAAGATATTCATCTAAAGCCAATTCATACAGACCGCGCACATACAGCGCATCCGCAAACTGGACCTGCTCCACCACCGGCAAGGCATCACCATAAGCGGGAATGCTGCCAATCATCCCAAAGCAGACCGCCATGCTCAAGGCACACAAACTTTTTACGAAGGTAGACTGATTCATAACAATGTCCGGAGATTTCAATCGGGCGCATCATAGAGCGAAACCCACATTGACGACAAGCATTCGCGATCATTTACTAGCTCGGCGGTAGTCTCGCCCGTTGACACCCCGACGATGGGGAGGGCGAGCGTCCACGCGAGCCATGAGAGAACGGTGGACGATTAACCTTCCAGTCCCTAACGCCTAGCGCCTATTAAGGAATGAGGCCATCACTGGTTGCCAGAGCGGATTTGGCATAGTAGCATGTTGATAATAAAGAGGCGATGCTATGACCGTAACAATTCCTTTAAAAGAAATGACTGCTACAGACAAGCTGCAAGCGATTGAGGAAATCTGGGCTGATCTGGCCCGCGAAGCAGGTGATATTCCGGTGCCGAGCTGGCATGGCGACGTATTGCACGCCCGCGAGCTGCGAGTTGCTGAAGGCACGGCGCGTTTTTTGGATATCGATGAAGCAAAGCGAGCCGTGCGTGAGCAGATTGAATGAGAGTTCAAGTTCTTGATGAAGCAACTCGGGACCTTGCTGATGGCTATCGCTTTTATGATCGGCAGTCAGAGGGTCTTGGAGACTATTTCCTAGATTCTCTTTGGTCCGATATTAATTCCCTGCGTCTTTACGCCGGCGTTCACCCTGTCTACAATGGTTATCATCGTTTGCTCTCCAAGAGATTTCCTTTTGCAGTCTATTATCGGATCGATGAACGTATTGCTCGTGTACGAGCTGTGCTTGACTGCCGTCGAGATCCTGAATGGATATCGGAACGGCTATATTGACCCCGAATATGCCGAACAGAACCGTTCAAGTAGATCGCGTAAGTGTGTCGAGTAAGAGCAACTTACTCCTTGTCGCGAGATTTATCGACAAAGCTCGCGACAAAGAAATACGCAGTCACAATTCACCGAGGCAATGAAAGAACGGTAAACGACTACGGGCGACGACAACGACGCCTAGCCCCTAACGCCTAATCCCTAACGCCCAG
>SLBD01000191.1 GCA_007126515.1 Kiritimatiellia bacterium | reverse complement strand
CAAACACCGAGTTGTCGCCAGGTCCCGTCGTATATCCGGGTTGCCCGGGAACATAATCTTTGTTGAGGTCGAAGCCAAAATCCAAATCAAACACCATGAATCGCAGGCGGGCATCGTGACGGTACGGTGCCCCTTCAAAGCGATTCGTTTCGACGGAGCGCCAGACCCGAATGTTGTTGCCAGGCCAGTCGGTATTGCCGACAAAGATATGTGTTGCGTAAAAATCGGCAAAGTTCTCGACATCCATTTGATCTTCAACAAAGGCGTAATTGGCCGCTGACTGGACCCCCTGATCGCGGATGAACTCATGTAGATCTTGGAAGACGGAGGCCAAGTCAGGATTTCCGCGATCGAATTGTGGGAGTCCGTCTAATTCGGCCGGTCCTTCATGCCAGGTGGATTGGAACTGAACAAACTCGTTCTCTCCCAGTCCGTAATTGTGCTCAATATAACCATCATCAAAACGCTCGCGCATGTCATGAATACCCCAATAGTTTCCGTTCAGAAACACCAGGACAGGACGGCCGAATTGCCGGTCTAAATCCGTGTTCACGGCGAGATATTGCATATATAAGTCCCGCACAAGGGTCTGACTCCAATCGTTGCCGCCATTGCGCAGGATAAACGTATCAAAGGTCTCCAAGTCTTTATCCGGAAACAGTTGATAATTAAATGAGCCGGGACGCGCATAAATACGGAGCGATTTTCGGGGACGGGACCGGGTTGTGTTGCCGTGGAGGCGAATACCGATCGTCTGGCTGAAAGCGAGCGAGCCATCGTCTTCAAAGAAGTCAATCATACCCGGCCGTTCCCACTCACTGCCTCGTTCCGCCCAGTTCGCATAAATTCCGATCGAGCTATCGAACAGATTGGCGTTATCTGTGGCAATCGAGACAACCGGAAATGAGTAGCGGTTGGCGCCAGCAGCATCAACCAAATAGGATTGGGCCGCATTGGGCCCTGGCAAGGATCCCTCCTTAAAGACACGCGCCCGCACGACATGGAGTTGATCCATGCCCAGAGAAATTACAGACGAGTAGATAGACGAACTTTCGGTTGGTTCAGAACCGTCCAGTGTGTAGCGGATCACGCCGCCATCGACATCGGTCGAAAGCTCAACGGAAACCGGTGATGTAAAGAATCCGCCGGAGGGCGAGAAGATCGGGGCGGTTAGGTCAGGGCCAAAACCTTCAGTCGTATTGGAGGCACCAGGGGTGGGGTCCTCAAAAAACACTAGATTGGGCGAGCCATCGGGTTGGCGGCCGTAGGAAATATCCGTCGGAATCGGAATCGGATCGATAAAATCAACCAGCGTACCGTCCGGCATGGACAACAGCACCTCTTCGCCACTGGCGCTTAATGCCCAGCTTGTGTGCAGGTGAGGAGCATTGGTGCGATCTTTGTTCGAGGCCCAGATGATCATGAACTCGCCGGGATCGATTGTGGCATCACCAAACACCCACTTAAAGGGATTGGACTCATTATCTGACAACCCCCAGCCCAGCAAATTCACGGGTTCAGATCCGGCATTGTAGAGCTCAACCCAGTCCGGGTAATCGCCATCCTCGTCTTGAATCGTGTCGCTATTGGAGGCCATCACTTCATTAATGAATAACTGAATGGCACCCGCCTCCGCCGTGGTGATGGATGCCGGATTGCCGCTGGCGGTCGATACGTTATATACGCGCTCCGTGCCGTCGCCATTGAATTCGAAGACTTGGAAATGATAGGCGGTTTCCGGATTCAGGCCGGTTACCGCGACCGACGAGCCAATCCCCATGTAAACGGAGTAATTGCCATCGCCATACGCGGTGCTCGTCCCAAATACTTCGCTGCGATCATACCACTCACCATCTTGCGGTGTGAAACTGACTGGGCCACCGGCACGGGCGAAGACCAGACGCCGTGTGCCATCGCCGTTCGTCCAAGACAAATGAACGCTGGTTGCGCCGACCGCGCTGAATTGCAGGTCCGATGCCTGCACCGAGGGCGCAACCGGCGGCGGACCCGAATCCTCCGGCACCACATAATCAAAATTCGAGCCGCTGTTGTTATTCCATCGGATGGTTTGGAGATCGGCATCACTATGAGAAGGACTCGACACCGTAGTCGTCAGAACATAATAACTGACAGATTGATTTTCATCGGCTTCTACATGTTCGATCGTCGCCAACCAGGAAGTCCCCCCGCCGGTTGCCTCCACGCAAGCGGATGAGTTCCAGTCATCCATGGTGTAACGGACATAGATCTTTTCGCCGGAAGACGGTGTCGCCGAAGTTGTAATGCTGACCACCGCGTCCTGACCCAAAAAATCTTGTGTGACTCCTGTGATATTGACCGGCTGATTCTCCGTCTCTTGCACAATCATCAGGCCTTGATTGAAATAATTGACATTGCTCATGGCCACTGTGTAGTGACGGCCCGCCGTCGCCGCAATGGAGGAATCACTCCCAGAAGTAAAAGCTGCAACAATCGTTGCGAGAGGTACTTCCCCAGCATGTGTCCATTCTCGCCCGGACCACGTACCATCATCAATCTTGAACCGATGATCGTCGCCACTGGCTTGTACCGTCACCCGCCAGACACCCAGTTCCAGTGACATGGCATCGTATCCCCAGTTATTCCAGACACCACGAAATCCGCGTGCATCTTGGGCACTCACAGGACTGGATAGACCAGACACAATCAACACGATAAATGTGTAAAGCCATAATTTCCAACTAATTATTGATTGCATCGCTCGATTCACAGCACGCCTCCCTACATGTAATACCTGACTTCAAAATTGGGGAAAAACGTTACACTCATGAGATATCAGTGTAAACCACAAAAGGTCTGTTCCTCTTCTCGAATTAGCAATCTGAACCCTGCTCTTGACAGTATCTGCAAGCTCCCTGATTCTCCTCTCATGAATGAAACTGTAATCGTTCAAGTCCTCCGGTCGATAACCGCCTCCAGTGCGCTGGCGGCGCTGGGCGTGTTGCTTTTGGCTGGATTTATGCTGGGGAAAGTGGCCGGCAAGCTTCGGTTGCCTGAGATTACTGGATTCATTTTGGCAGGGCTTTTTATCGGTCAGGGTGGCATGAATGTATTGCCGACGCTATTTGAACCTGCTTTTGTTGCCTTGAGCCAAGCCGCGTTGACGTTAATCGCCTTCACGATTGGCGCGGAGTTCTTTTTGCCGAAGTTACGTCGGATTGGATTTCAAGTGGCAGTCATGGGCGTGATTGAAGTCGTTGCCAGCCTTTTCCTCGTGAGCTTGGTGATGCGCTGGCTCGGTTTACCCTGGCCTTTTGCCTTCATTCTTGGTGCGATTGCGTCTGCCACAGCGCCCGCGGCGACGGTGGCGATTGTTCAATCTCTGCGAGCTCGAGGCCGATACATCGACATGCTCTACGGCTTGGT
>SLBD01000234.1 GCA_007126515.1 Kiritimatiellia bacterium | reverse complement strand
TATACACCTTGTGGTCGTTGTATACCTTTGATCGTAGCCCCGAATTTTTATTGGATCATTTAGTCAGGTCTGATTTTACATGGGTCTCTCTGAATCAAGCTCAAATCCTGATCGCTGTGACCCATCTGGGGGTGCCCGCCTTATTGTTTGGTGCCATCTTTGCAACGGCGACCCGGTTAATTAGACACGAAACCGATAGTTCCTCCAGAGCCACTGGATTTGTCTATGCCTTGGATACCGTCGGTGCGGTCATCGGTTCAGTTCTGGCTGGCTTTGTTTTGTTGCCGCGACTGGGAATGAATCGCTCGTTTATGTTGCTGGCTGGCTTGGCGCTGTTGATTGGGTTGGGCATTTTGATCTGCTCGGATCGGCGCAAATGGGTACGATTTCCAAGTGTTTCGGTTGTACTCTTGGTATTGGGGTTGGTGATTGCCAAGCCTCCTGTTTGGAATCCATCCATGATGGCTGCAGGAGCTTATTTTGCGCCATTTAATTTTGTTCGCGATGGGCGTGTGGTTTTGCGCGAAATGATTCAAGGAGATCGACTCTTATTCTACCGGGAAGCGCTGGCTTCGACCGTATCGGTCCATATAGGTGATAATGAATTGAAGTTCTTTTGTATCGACGGCAAAACTGAAGCCGATCAGACGCCGCGCAGTATGATTTTGCAACGCATGATTGGACATTTACCTTTGTTGTTTCATCCTGATGCCCAGAAGGCGGTCAATATTGGATTGGGTGCAGGGGTCAGTTTCGGGGCCTTGGCGACTCATCCTTTGGAGCATAAAGAAGTCGTGGAAATTGAGCCCACTGTACAAAATGCGGTACGTATCTGGGGAGAGTTGAATCATAATGTCTTGGATCGGGATGACATTATCATCACGATCAATGATGGTCGGAATCATCTCTTTGCAACCACCAATCGATACGATGTAATCACCGCAGACCCCTTTGAACCGGTCATGGCGGGTGCCGCGCATTTGTACACGGTGGACTACTTCCAGCTGGCCTATGATCGCCTCAGTGAGCAAGGCGTGATGGGGCAATTCTTGCCCTTGTATGAAATGTCGCTGGACGATTACTTGATGATCATGCGTTCGTTTGTCTCTGTCTTTCCGAACACAGCTGTATTTTACACCGGTTTTGATACGGTATTGGTTGGCTTCAAGGGAGACATTCGCATGGATGCGGATGTGTTGAGGCGAAATTTTGAAGTGCCTGAAGTTCGGGCATCGTTGGAAGAAGTCGGCTTTGCGACGCCTGAATCATTATTGAGTATGTTCGTTGCTGATTTGTCTCAAAAACCGGAGATGGCGGGCCAGGGAGCGTTAAATACGGATGATCGCCCGTATATCGAATTCAATACCCCTCGGCATGTGTTGCGCTACACAACGGATGAGAATCAGGCCGCCTTGTTGGCTCACTTTACGCCCATTCCTGAAGCGTGGCTAACGGGCGTTGATGCGGAAACGGCAGAACGTCTGGAAGAAGAACATGAAGCCATTCGCATGATGCTGGAAGCCGCCGTCTTGCGTGCGCATGGGAACAATGATGATGCCTTTATTTTGTTGGCTCAGGCAAATCAAATTGCGCCACGCAACCCCGTGATCAAAAATGAAATGGTGGCAATGTTAACTGTTTCAGCTCGGGCGCTCATGCGAGCTGGTAATGATGTGGATGCAACCATACAATTTCAAACAGCCTTGCGCTTGGACCCGTCCGATTTTTGGTCCATTTACCGTCTCGTCGAACTGGGCATGCGGGCTCGCGAATTTGAGTTTGCTGCTAGTGTTCTGGCTCATGGACTGGAAGTCTATCCTGATTCGCCTTTGTTGATCGGCTTGCAAGGACGGTTTCTGTTCACAATGGGCCAGGAAGAAGAAGGATTGGCAAAGTTTCTAGTCGCGACAGAGATTCAGCCCAATAGCATGCTGTTGTGGAGCGATTTGTTGCGCCTATCTCAATTGGGTGGAAATACGGAAATGGCTCGATTAGCGCAGGATAATATTGCTCGCATGGAACGATTTCTGCGCCGCTAGTGAGATCAGCAATTCTAATTATGGTCATTTCGGCTCGCTCGGTGAGCTCGCCCTACCTTTCAATTCGCCGTTTTCCCGAAGAAAATGAGGTAGGGCGAGCTCACCGAGCGAGCCGCGAGTTTAAATCGCAGGTCATAATGACAATTGCTGTCCTGATCCAATGGCCGCTTGCGTCTACATCCTGCTCCAGTATAGTTTACGCATTCATCGCAATTTTGAGATCATGAAATGAAAGGACGTTCATGAAACTGAACCTTGTATTGCCCCTGATAGTTCTGGGAGCAGCCCTCTATTTATTACCGCTGATGTCGGGAGCAGAACAAACATTTCCGCCCGAAGGATGGATCGACTCACCGAATCCATTGGCCTCCGAATTAGCAGAGCCGTGTGGAACCTTTCGGACCTTTGCCGGGCAGTATCCGAAAAGCTTTAATTTCTATTTGGAGAACAGCACCACTGCCGCCAGCATCTTTGGCTTGATGTATGAAACGTTGCTCGGTCGTGCCCCTTTATCGACCGATTCCTATCCGGGATTGGCGAATCGCTGGAGTATTTCCGACGATAAACTCACGTTCACGTTTCATATCGACCCTGAGGCTCGCTGGAGTGACGGTCAGTCTGTGACTGCCGAGGATGTTCTCTGGACCTACGAAACAGTCATGAAGCCAGAGCATCTGACCGGTGTCCACAAAGTCGCCTTGGAGCGGTTGCACCCGCCGGTGGTTCTGGACGAACACACCATCCAATTCACCGCCCGCGAAGTGCATTGGGGGAATTTACTGAGCGCTGGTGGATTTCATATCTTGCCCCGTCACGTCTTTGAAGATGAAGACTTCAACCGACTCAACTTTGACTTTCCCGTAGTTTCCGGTCCCTACAAGATCGACCGAGTGGTCGAAGGATCTCGCATTCGGATGCGTCGTCGTGATGACTGGTGGGCAGCGGATCGGCCCAGCTCGGAGGGAACATTGAATTTCGATGTCCTGGAAATGCGCTTTTTTGCTGACCGGGACCATGCGTTCGAAGTCTTTCGTCGCGGCGAGTTCGACCTCTTTGCAGTCTACACAGCTCACATTTGGGCGAATCAAACTTCGGGTGAACGGTTTGACAACAACTGGATCGTGCGTCAATCGATTCATAATCACGCGCCCCGTGGTTTTCAAGGCTGGGCCATGAATCTTCGTCGACCGCCATTTGATGATGTCCGTGTCCGCCGCGCCTTGGCACACTTATTAAACCGCGAAGAAATGAATCGCACCTTGATGCACAATGCCTATGCGCTGCACCGATCCTATTTCGAGGATCTTTACGGCCCGGACAACCCCAATCCTAACCCGTTGATTGAGTATGATCCCGAAGCCGCCCGCGCCCTGCTGACCGAGGCTGGCTGGACCACCAATCCACGCACCGGCTTGTTAGAGAAAGACGGTCGCCCCTTTTCGATCACATTTCTGACGCGGGATGCCGTCGCGGACAGATTCTTAGCCATTTATAGAGAAGATTTGCGAGATGTCGGCATAGACCTAGATATTAAGAGGACCGACTGGGCCGGTTGGGCCCGAGACATGGACGAATTCAATTTTGACATGACGTGGGCGGCTTGGGGAGCAGGCATATTTAAAGATCCCGAAGGACAATGGCATTCCCGCGAGGCTCAACGCGCAGGAGGGAACAATATCACCGGCTTTATGAATGACGACGTTGATCAGCTGATTGATCAACAACGATCGATTTTCGATGCGGAAGAACGCCATGGTCTGGTTCGCCAAATCGATTCCATCTTGGTTCAGGAGGTTCCCTATATCCTGCTCTGGAACCTGGATTACACGCGCATTCTCTACTGGAATCGATTTGATACACCGGATCATGTGCTTGGCAAGTTCGGTCGGGAAGACAACGCTCGATTCTATTGGTGGTATGATCAATTCGCATCTGCGGACCTCGAAGCCGCGCAGGAAGCCGGTCAATCGTTGCCTCCGCGTCCGTCCGTGATCCGGTTTGACGAGGTCTTTCACATGCCTGCTGTGACCTCCGAACAGCAGACGGAACCGGTCCAATAAACGAGCATGGAACGCCTCGAATATTTCATCCGGCGCCTGTTGCTTGTGATCCCGACGTTCTTGGGAATCACCATCAGTTGTTTTGTTATTACTCAGTTCGTCCCTGGCGGGCCAGTTGAGCAGTACATTCTACAAATGCGCGCCCTGTCATCGACAGGACCGACCACTTCGCTGCCGTCAGAAGCGATTGGTGAAGAGCAGCGTCGCGCGTTGGAAGCGCACTTTGGATTCGATCGGCCCGTTCTGGAGCGTTACTGGAACTGGCTCTGGCGTGATCGTATGGGGATGACGGTCTATTCGTTTCGATTTACCAACCGCACCGTATGGGATCTAATTCGCGAACGGTTTCCCGTATCCTTAACCTTTGGCATCACTGGATTTGTGCTGTCGTATCTGGTCTGTATCCCCCTGGGCATTGCCAAAGCCCTCCGCAATGGACAGCGCTTTGATGTCATCTCGAGCTTTATCGTCTTCACGGGGTACGCCATTCCTGCCTTTGCCTTTGGCATGCTGCTGCGCATGTTATTCTCAGGAACAGTCGATGGCTTTTGGGACATCTTCCCTTTGGGAGGATTCCGATCAGATGATTGGGAAACCCTTTCATTGGGGGGCAAAATTCATGATCAATTTCGACATATGTTTCTGCCCGTTCTCTGCTACATCATCGGCAATTTTGCTGTTCTTACGCTATTGATGAAGAATTCGCTGCTGGAACAAATTGGGCAGGACTATATTCGAACCGTCTTGGCCAAGGGCGGCACCCGCAAACGCGCGATCTGGGGACATGCCCTGAGGAACGCCTTGATTCCCATCGCCACCGGCTTCGGCAGTATCTTGACGGTCATGTTTGCCGGATCGGTGTTGATCGAAAAAGTCTTCGATATCCCCGGCATGGGCCTTCTGAGTTTGGATGCAGTGGTCACGCGAGATTACATGGTGTTTATGGGAATTGTGGCGGTCACGTCCATCCTTGGACTGCTCGGCCAGATTCTCTCCGACTTCTGTTATGTGCTGATTGATCCCCGGATCAACTTTACAGGAGGGCGCTAAACGCTATGAGGTTTGGCCTCAATCCGATCACGCGTAAGCGCCTGGCTCGATTCCGGGCGATGCGGCGGGCATGGTGGTCTTTTTGGATTCTATCCTCTCTGTATGGCCTCAGCTTATTTGCCAACTTGATTAGCAATGACATTCCACTTCTCGTCCGGTTTGAGGGGCGGACCAAGTTTCCCATTGTACGCTTTACCCCCGAAAGCGCGTTTACTGGCAGTGACCGTCATACCCGCCCTAACTTCAAAGGTCTCCAGGAAGACCCCATTTTTGCTGACAACCCGAACAACTTTATGATCTTTCCGATCATCCCGTTTAGCCCTCACGAAATTATCCCTGCAACCGCGATTGATGTGCCGGACGAAGTGCGTGTCGTGATCCAGCGAGTGCCGCGAGTCGGATCAATTGATTTCAATGCGGATGGCACGATCCTCCGGTCGACGCACGCCTTTGGATTCTTTGGCCTCGAATCCGACATGCAATTGCGCAATCAGGCGCTCTCCGACCTGCTGGAGATTCCGGAATTGTTTACGGAGGCCGCCACCGCTCGCTTTGCAAACCAGCCGATGCCTGCACTTGAATTATCGTCCTTTGCACATGCATCCGACGTGCCTTTGCAACTCTCGATGGGACGATTCGAGCCAACAGCCCGGACACCCCGAATCATCCGCGCGACCCTACGGGAACAGGTCTCTGAAGAGAATCAACGCACCGCCACGATGATCATCTCACGTGAGCAGCTCGAGGGGGATATCGAATCTGAGTTGGATGCCGATTTGTTTTCGCCTCGGCAGCGTACCGAAATCTTCACGAGGATGGGGCAACGCTTTGAGGGCTCGGTCAGCGACAGTTTGTTTGAAACCTCGGAAGGTCAGTTCCGGGTCCGCTACCAGAAAGAAGTTGTGACCTTTCCGTTTCGTCCCACTCGGAATCATCCCATGGGGCTGGATAGCTCGGGTCGTGATGTTTTGGCCCAAATCATCTACGCTCTCCGTACGTCTATGTCATTTGGTCTCGTGTTGGTGGTTTCAACAATGATCATCGGCATTCTGATTGGCGCCATCCAAGGCTATTTCGGAGGCTGGGTGGATATTTCGGGACAACGCTTAATTGAGGTATGGTCTGCCCTCCCCTTCCTATATATTATCATCCTACTTGGATCGATCTATGGTCGCAGTTTTACACTGCTATTGATCTGCTATGGCATCTTCAACTGGATTGGCATCTCCTATTACATTCGGGCAGAGTTCCTTCGCCTCCGGCAACAACCATTTGTCGAAGCGGCCCGAGTCATGGGGCTACACAATCGACGTATCATTTTGAAGCACATTCTGCCCAATGCTCTCGTGCCGGTGATTACATTCTTTCCGTTCTCTCTTGTCAGCGCAATCGGGTCACTAGCGGCATTAGATTATCTCGGCTTTGGGTTGCCCGCCACAGTCCCAAGTTGGGGGGTATTGCTTGCTCAGGCTCAGGAATTCCGGTTCGCATGGTGGCTCGTGTTGTATCCATCCCTAGCCCTATTCATTGTCATTCTGCTGGGCGTATTCATCGGCGAAGGAGTCCGATCCGCATTTGATCCGCGCTCGGAAAGCCGCATGGAATAGGAAAGACTGGCCACAATCGCCATCCTTTGTCTTTTCGAATTCGGCGGGAAGGTATCGCTACGCTCAACCGTTCCCGCCCTACAACAATCGTGAAAAAGGCTGAAGTTGTGGGGCGCGAATGGTTCCGCGATTGCGGGACCTTCGCGCCGCAGATTCATGATATTTCAAGAAGAAAACCGATACTTAAAGATACACCAAATGGCCCGGAAGCCGTCCTTCCAGGTAATCTTCTTTCCTTCTGCGTAGCTACGGCCGTAGTACGAGATCGGAACCTCATAAATAATCCAAGGCCCCCGAGCCACTTTCGCCGTGATCTCCACCTCGAAGCCAAATCGATTTTCTTTGATTTCGATACTGTCGAGAACCTCTTTCTTGAATACCTTGTAACAGACTTCCATATCCGTCAGGTTGATGTTGGTCATCATGTTCGAAAGAGTAGTCAGGAATTGATTGCCGACGTAATGCCAATAGTAGACCACGCGGTGCGCTCCCCCTCCCAGGAATCGAGATCCATACACAACATCCGCATGACCATGTAGAATCGGACGCAGCAATTGCGGATATTCGTCTGGATCATACTCCAAATCGGCATCCTGAATAATCACAAGGTCTCCAGTCGCTACTTGGAATCCCGTCCGCAAGGCAGCTCCTTTCCCTTGGTTGACATCATGAAAAGCGAACTTCCATTCCGGATGCTGCGCTTCGATTCTTTTCAGGACATCGCGCGTCCCATCTTCAGAACAATCGTCAACCAGAACGATTTCCTTGTCCAATCCGGCCGCATCAACTCCTGCGACTCGGTTGACCAAATCTTCTAAAGTGGCCGCCTCATTATAAACGGGAATTACAATCGACAACTTCATGACTCTGACCCCATTCCCAGAATTTGGTGTACACCGACATTCAACGGGCGCTTCGCATCTCCAGCCAAGTGTAGAGTTTGAGTCGGGAATGCAAAATCGATACCTGCCGCATTAAAGCGTCGGAAGATCTCCATTAATGTTCGCTCATTAAAATACTGATAGGCCCACCAATCCGCAGGATGATACCAATAGATAGCAAAAATATTCAAAGATGCAGCGTTCATCTCATTAAACACCACTTTGGGCGGCAAGTCCGGATTCATTCCCTCGTGGTTGTCTATAATATCTTTCACAATGGCCACCGCTTCTGCGACTTTCTCAGGCGGCGTATCATACGTGATCGTAATGTTCATAATCCGCCGAATATTCGGCCGTTTCGTGATATTGATGATCGACTTATTTGCCAGTTCGCCATTCGGGATAGTAACCAAATGGCCCTCCAGCGTCCGCATTCGAGTGGAACGAAAGCCAACCTGCTCTATGGTGCCGTCCAGTCCATCCACCGTAATCCGCTCCCCGAGCTCAAACGGCTTATCCGCAAATAACACCAATGAGCCAAAGAAATTCTTGATTGTGTCTTGCGCAGCCAACGCCAAGGCCACACCACCTACACCCAAGCCAGCTAGAACCGATGTCAGCGGCTTATCGCTCAGGACCGTAGCGGCCTGTAAAAGGCCCAATACCCAAATGGTAATCCGCAAACTCGTTCGTACCAAAGGCACCAACATCCCATCCATGTGGCTACCCGAATCATCGGCCATTTTCTTCAGCCAATAGGTGAGTACGTCCACCATCCTGTAGGCAATGAAGGCAATACTGAACACAATCAAGACGTTGACAATGGACTCCGTCCAATCGGCCAAGGACTCATTCATGATCAAAAAGGTCATTCCGATCCGCAAGCCAACCACAAAGGCTACAACAATTGCCGGACTGGACAGCGAATTCAAAACGATGGCTGAGAGTGGATGCTCCCGCCCTTTTTCACGGTCAGCGATCTTGATGAGCCACATTTTGATCATCCGGCCCACAACCAAGCTGGCCAGAATCGCTGAGAAGAAAAGCAAGATGCGCCAAAAGGCATTATCGGCAATTGCATAGTTTCGAAGTGCTTCAAGCATAAAGAAAACTCCAGTGTTCAAGAGGGAAACCAGCATCAACCCGGACTGATCCCCAATTATTTAGACGGCGATTACAACAAAAAATCAGCTCGGATGAAACCCCAAAACTCAGAGGGATCCGCATCTAAGGCGCAGGCTGGAAACTTGCTCCCACCCTCGGAGCAAGGACATTCCTGTCCTTGCAAACAAAATCAAGGAAATAGGCTGAAAACCTGATTCGCCCTGACTCCCAATCACTATTCAGGGGATTCGTCCAGCATCTTGGTCAATACGTCACGAAACTCTCGCAAACCGCTGGCCGGTATAACAATTGCGTCACGCCGTCCATTCACATCTTCAGTTATCCTCAGAAAACGCCCTCGCACATTTTCTTTCAGATCGAAGAAGAATAGCTTTCGCTCAATCTGCAACTTATCACTGAATAACTCATTTTGCACCAGTGGTTCCTCCCTTACAAAATGAAACTACGAGAAAGATAACAACTTTTGCGAAAATGTGTAAGGAAAAATTGTCAAACAATACAAATTGAGAGACGATGTACTGATCGATATGCGTGTCTGGTAGTAGAACAGTAGAAGGTATGATGAACCGTTATATTTCAGCCAATATTCTGTGGATAGTCTCTGTCACAATTTCGCTGGCAGCAGGCCCCATGGCGAAAGGAGCAAATATGAATGCCCCCGAGAACGAATCCATTCAAGTCGCAACATTTGGAGCAGGCTGTTTTTGGTGTATCGAGGCGGTGTTTCAAAAGGTCAGTGGGGTCCGATCAGTTACTTCGGGTTACAAAGGGGGGCATGTCAGTAATCCCACGTATAGAGAAGTGACGACAGGGCAAACCGGACACGCAGAAGTCGTGCGCGTCGAGTTTGATCCATCTGAAGTGTCTTACGAAGACTTATTAGCGATCTTTTGGCAAGCCCACGACCCCACTCAGTTGAACCGTCAGGGAGCGGATGTCGGCACCCAATATCGAAGTGTGATCTTCTATCACTCAGCCGAACAAAAGAGAGTAGCTGAGGCCTCGCGAGATGCCCTAAACGAATCAGGGCGATATCCCCGCCCGATTGTGACGGAAATATCGCCCGCGTCCGAATTCTTCATGGCTGAGGACTACCACCAGAACTATTTCCGGAACAACCCCAACGCCCCCTACTCGCTCTTCGTCATCCGGCCCAAGCTCAGCAAACTCGCCGACCAATTGGGCCCGCCCACGGAATAGAGATGTTACCGCCAACAAGAGCCGTTCGGCCGTGAAGCGGCTGAACGGCTTTCTGACTTCTACGCCCCAATTTGATAGCGCAGATAACGACGAATCGTCAGCGTATCACCAAGCTTTTTGCCTGTGGATTCCAATAGCTGCGTGATGGACTGATCGGGATCTTTCACAAATCCCTGCTCGATCAAGCAGATTTGACTGTAAAACTTATCGATTTTGCCGCCGACAATTTTCTCAATGATCTGAGCCGGCTTGCCTTCTGCTTGCTTAGCAAAAATCGCTTTTTCACTTTCCACTACATCGGCAGGAACTTCTTCCCGGTTCAGATACGCAGGACTGCAGGCTGCAATATGCAGGGTCACGTCCTTGAGCAGTTCGCGGAAATCCTCGCTTGCTGGCGTTTCGGCTTTTTCACAACCGACTTCCAGCAAGATCCCGATCTTGCCCCCCAAGTGAATGTAGCTAGCTACCCCGCCTGTGCCTTGAACCTCGAACGAAGCGTTCCGCCGAATGATCAGGTTTTCGCCAATGGCCGCAATTTGATCGGCCAGCTGATCTTTCATCGCCTCGGCTAATTGGCCATCAGCCACATCGCGGGCGGCCACTAAGACTTCACCCACAAATTTCTGGAAGTTGTCATTCCGAGCCACAAAATCCGTCTCACAATTGACTTCTACCATCACGCCTTTAGTCCCATCATTCAGGACTTCGGCGGCAATCAATCCCTGATTGGCCGTCTTTTCGGCGCGTTTGCCGGCGATCGCCACGCCTCGTTCGCGCAGGAGGCGCATGGCCTTTTCCTTATCGCCACCCGTTTCCACGAGGGCGCGTTTACACTCCATCATACTGACGTTGGTTGCGTCTCGGAGCTCTTTTACTTGTGCTGCTGTAATTTCAGCCATGATAATAAATCCTCTCTATTCTTAAGCATCTTTGACTTCTTCGGCGGCAGCGTCGGCGGCCGGAGTCTCCGGAGTCTCGCTCGCCGCTTCAGCTTCGGGCGCGCGCTCAGGAACCTTATCCGGAGCTGTCGCAGTTGCAGATGCTTCCTTATTTTCTTCTTCGGCTTTGGCCCTGGCATCCGCCACTTGCTTTTCTTTCGCCGCTGCTTCCTTGGCCTTCAATTCTTCCATCTGCGCTTTTTGCTTGGCCCGCTCTTCCGCTTCCTTGGCCCGACGCTCACGCTCGCGCTTTTTGCGCTCTTCTTCGGCGGCTTTGGCCCGAGCTTGCGCTTCGGCTTCTTCAATCGCCCGTCGCCGCGCCTCTTCAGCTGCCACACGAGCATACTCATTGGAAGCCTGCTGAATTGTATCCGCCACGATCTTGACAATCAGACGAATCGCACGAATGGCATCATCATTGCCTGGAATTGGATAATCGATGCAGTCTGGGTCACAGTTGGTGTCAACCAGCGCCACCACAGGAATACCCAAGCGATTGGCCTCGGCGACGGCAATGGATTCACGGTTGATATCAACAACGAACAAGGCTCCCGGCATGCGATCCATATCGGCAATACCACACAGGTTGCGATGCAGCTTTTGATATTCGCGGCGCAGCATCGCGGATTCCTTTTTCGAAGCCAGCGCATTCAGTTCGCCTTCAGCCTCCATGCGCTCCAAGTCGCGCATCCGTTGGACACTGCGACGGACCGTTTGATTGTTCGTCAAAATGCCGCCCAGCCAACGGTGAGACACATAAAATTGATTCAAGCGATCGGCCGCCTCTTTTAGCGGTTCCTGCGCCTGTTTCTTGGTGCCTACAAACAGCACTTTGCGTCCAGACACGACAACGTCGTACAGGAATTGCAAAGCCGTTTGTAAATGCGCTTTGCTTTGCGCCAGGTCGATAATGTAAATCCCATTTCGCTCGCCAAAAATATAGCGACGCATTTTGGGGTTCCAGCGTTTGGTCTGATGACCGAAATGAAGACCTGCATCCAGCAATTCTTCAATACTTACGTCCGAATGGACTTCACCTATAGTTGCCACAATATACCTCCGTAGGTTGTTCCGACCTTTCAAGGGTCAGGAAAATCCGCTTTGATTCCTCGTGGCCGAGGAACACTCGCTTCCGTTCACCCCCGTGGTGAACGATTGGGCGTGACTATACGAAGGAAATCGCCCGATGCAAGCCCTATTTTCGTATTCAATCTCTTGCCATTGTCGGCAACTTTGCCGCGAGCTTTGTCGACAAAGACTCCGACAAAGCTCGCGACAAAGAACTGCAAACCCCACGCCAGGCCCGGCCTACTCCAACACTTGTCCATTCCCGCTTGGATCTGGTACGCTCCCCCGCATGGCCGAGATAGATCAGGAATCTGCAACAAATGACCGAGCCGCGGCATTCATTGACCGCTGGTCCGACTCCGGCGCAGCCGAACGGGCCAATTACCAATTATTCATTTTCGGCACCTTACTCGAACGCGCCCTCGACCCTGTCGAACGCCACAAGCTCGGCGCGCATTACACCCCGCGTGCCTATGTCGAACGTTTGGTCCTGCCCACCATCATCGAGCCTGTCCGCTCCGAATGGGAATCCGTTCATGCTGCCGCCATCCT